>JAUMYO010000095.1 GCA_030528605.1 Peptostreptococcaceae bacterium
TTCTGCCACTAGTTTTTTAATTAGTGGTAAATACTCCAGCCCCTCACCAGACGCCATTGTCTTTGCAACCCGAAGGTATAACAAAGACAAAATTTCGATCCACGAGTCCCAAATGGTTTAGCAGATCCTGTCTCTTTCTGCTCTTTCGATCGTACTGTTGAGTTGGAAGGATAGCGAAGGACCTTGTTTTTACAGTCGAGTTTTTCGCATTTAGATTTAATTTTATCCATATTGTAACCTTTTTGCAAAGATTTTGCCATCGGGATACGGTATAATAAAAGTAAGAATTTGGATCAAAGGAGGGTTTTATGAAAAAAATACGAATCATCGGTCTGATATTGTCGCTGACGGTCATTCTGGGGACTTTGTCTGCTTTTGCGAACAATGCTTCTCAAGGCATAAGGTATGATCAGCCGATCAAAGTTACTCTTAAAAATAAAGGATCGGATCCGGAGAAGGAGTTCAAATTCATCACGCCGGATGATCGCGAGGTCCTGTTCATCGTAAACAAATTAAATGACAAGAGTTTTGTATTGGCACCCCTTGAGAATGTGGAGGGGATGACGCTGAAGAAGCTCGCTCCGAAAAATGTGGTCTCGGTAACAGCTTATACCGGCGAGATCTTCGTACAAAACAAAAAGAATCTGCAAAAGATCAAATCGCTTGCGGATATGTATCGATACGATCACTACAATATCGCAGAGGAGAGATCGACTGCGGATGTTGACACAAAATCAGCACCGCTCGCACAGGCGGGAGAAAGTCGTTCGCTCGATCCGAGCAAGAGCAGTGAAACGAATGTTCAAGTAAAAGGAGTCGATGAAGCCGACATCGTGAAGGTGGTCGGCGATCGGATCTACTTCCTCAGCCCGGGAGAACTGTATATCGCCAAAGTCGATCAGGGAAAGATCGTCGAAGAAAAAAAGATCGATCTGAAGCGCGGTGAATATATATCGGAAATGTATGCTGATGGTGACCGCATCGTATTGATCGGGCACACATTTAAGGATCATAAGCAATATACCACGGCGACCGTATATGATGTAAAAAATGTCAAAGATCCGAAGGTCTATCGTTCGCTTGCACAAGAAGGCAACTATTCTTCATCAAGGAAGATCGGCAACCGGATCTATCTGATCTCCACGACCTATATCAACGATCTGGCAACAACAGCGGAACCGGAAACGACCAAGAGCCTCGATCTGGCGACGCTTCGTTTCTTCCCTTCTTATATCACTGATTCGGTCACAACGATCTCAAGCTTTGCGATCGATGACAAGGAGCCGACCGTGTATTCCAATTTTATGGGTGAGGCACATAATATCTATATGAATGACAAGAGCTTATATATCAGCTACACGGAATATCGAGGCGGCGGCTGGATCCCAAGACCGATCCCGTTTGAAGGGACCCCTCAGCTCCGCTCGGCGAATGAAAAAAGTGCCGATCTCAAAGAAACGATCGATATAACGCCGGAAGATGCTTTTTTGGACAAAACGATCATCAAGAAGTTCAATATCAACAAAGGCAAGATGGTGTATGTAGCCGAGACGAAGATCGTCGGTACGTTGATCAACCAATTTGCAATGGATGAGAGCAACGGATTTTTCAGGGTAGCACATACACGCTCTTTCGACAGCGGATCGGAAGTGTCGGTATTTGACAAAAATATGAAGCAGGTAGGGAATCTCAAAGCGATCGCACCGGGCGAGAGGATCTATTCGGCACGATTTATGGGTGAAAAACTCTATCTGGTGACCTTCAAACAGGTCGATCCGTTCTTTGTGATCGATCTGAAAGATCCGAGATCGCCAAAGATCCTGGGTTATCTCAAAATTCCGGGATATAGCGATTATCTGCATCCTTATGACGAAAATCATATCATCGGATTTGGAAAGGATACCTCAGTCGATCTGCATGGCAGGACTCTCAATTTGGGCATGAAGATCGCGATGTTTGATGTGACTAATGTTAAAGATCCGAAGATGATCTCCAATGTGATCATCGGGGACCATGGAACCTATTCGGAGCTTTTGCAAAACCATAAGGCGCTGATGTATAATGCGGAAAAAAGTTATTTCGGATTCCCGGTATCGATCAGCAAGCAACGAAAAGACAAAGAGTATTGGTACACCGATACGGTGTTTGAAGGAGCACATATCTACGAGATCACCAAAGATTTTAAGATCAAATTCAAGGGTCAGACCGAGCATAGGAATCCGGGTCAAAGAAATGATAACAGTTACAGTATCCGACGGATCGTCTATGTCGGGGACTACATCTATTCGATGTCGTGGGGGGAGATCTCATCCAATCGCGTATCGGATATGAAAGAGATCCAAAAGATCGCATGGAGCTGATGATGTCGATCGTCAAAAGAAAATAGAAGGATCGATAAATAGATAAGTAAAAGAATAGAAGGACCTCTGCACAGGGGTCCTTTTGTTGAGCCGTGTGATATTTTCAAGCCGAGCTTGCGATCGCAAGCATCAAAGTCTACAGGAGCTTTATGCCGCCAGTAAGCGGATGATCTGTCGGTCTCTTTGTGCAACACTAATACATATCCTTTAGAACTACCACTTGGTGACATTATTATTTTTTATATCTTGTAAGGAATAGGTCCCCCACTACTACATTGTCCCATCAAAACAGAAATACATTTATATGATGATTTTATTGGATAATAGTATGATACTCTATGCGCAACACCCGGTAAGACATCATTCGGATCGAGCGGTGAACTTTACAGCTGAGATCCGATCGCGGGGATCGAACAGGATCCTTGTATGAAGATCTTTACGTTGTTTTTTAGGTTTTGCGATCGACCGGATCGATCGCCGGAACAAAAAAGCACGCCGATCGGGAGAAGGCTTTGGGCAGCGGTCTGAGCTCCGTAGACTTTTCGATCTGAGCGTGCTTCTGATCTTGTTTTATAGTAGGATCCGGATCGATAGTATCGCCCCGAGATCCTATCGGGTCCTCATCTTAGGGGCATTTTGCTGCCCGATCTTACTCTTGGGTCGGGATCTCTGATGTTGGAGGAGCCTTTTTGCTCATCAGACTTTGGACGAAGGACTTGATGTCGATACCCATTCCTTCGGTCAGACCGTCTGTGATCTGGGTGGTCGCTTTGACGATATCACCGACGATCTTTGCATTTTGTGAATCACCATACATCGTGATCTTGTCGACATTGCTGAGCGGTTCTGATACGCTTTTTGCGATATCCGGCAATTTGTCGAAGTACATCTCGAGGATCGCCGCCTCGCCATATTTTTTCATCGCTTCCGCTTTTGCGTTGATACCTTCCGCTTCTGCAAGCGCTTTGGCACGGATCGCTTCCGCCTCCGCCTTACCAAGCTCGAGGATACCCTGAGCTTCGCGTTGTTTTTCTACCAGCTTTGCCTGAGCTTCCTGCTGTCTGCGGTACAGCTCGGCATCCGCCATCTGCATCTCTCGGAATTTGTCCGCTTCCGCCTGCTTCTCGATCTCCGCTTGGAGAACTTTTTGGCGAACGAGAACTTCTTTTTCGGTCTTCACGAGGTTCGCCTGAGCGGTCTTCTCTTCGATGATCGCACGGCGCTCTTCCATTTGGATCTTGTAGGCAGCGTCCGCTTCCGCCTGCTTGGTATCCTGCTCGATCTTGAATTCCGCAACACGAACGGCAAGCTCTTTTTGCTTGGATGCGATCTCGGTCTCAGCCAGAACTTCCGCATCATTTGCCATCTTCTTCGCTTCGGAAGTTGCGATCGCAACGTCTCGGTCTGCCTGTGCTTTGGCGATCTGTGCTTTCTTACGGATCTGAGAAACATTGTCGATACCGAGGTCTACGATGATGTTGTTCTCGTCGATCACGGACTGCACATTAAAGGAGATGATCTCCAGTCCCATCTTGCGAAGATCGGGAACGGCATTTTCCTGCACTTTTTCAACAAAAGATTTACGGTCCTGGACGATGCTCTCAAAAGGCATACTACCGATGATCTCCCGTGTATTACCTTCCAAAACGTCTTTTACCTGTGCGATGATATACTCCGAAGAACGGTTCAAGAAGTTTTGTGCTGCCAATTCGATCAATTCCTGATCGGCACCGATCTTGATCTTTACCGCACCGTCGATCTTTACGTTGATGTAGTCATTGGTGGGAACGAAAGAATCCGTCTTAACATCCACGGAGACCATTTCGAGGCTGAGTTTATCCAAACGCTGTAAAAAAGGGATCTTGACACCGGATCTTCCGATGATGACTTTTCTCTTGCCAAGACCGGAGATGATGAATGCCTTGTCCGGCGGTGATTTGATGTACCATAAAGGAATGGTGGCGATCAATAGCACTACAACTGCGGCAATAACGCCGAGGATGGGTATTAGCTGCATAAAAAACCTCCTGTTAATAAATTTTTCTTACTTATATTATACCGAATAGACGGAAGACGGTAAATGATCAAATTGTTACAGATCGGAGACAAAAATCATAATGAAAAAGTCATACTAAAACTCATTTGGTCTCATCGCATCGATCCGATCCCTGTGGATGATGCTTCCAAGGATCTGCCAGATCAACGTATCGATCGTTTCTCATAATCTATCGGTCGGATCGGATAAAGAATGAAAATGATCTTTATGTTTTCTATCAGGTTTCAGTATCACAACAAGCGATAGCGATGATCGCTCCTTCGGCACTCGACGGAGAGTGGTCTCACGGCTTGAGAAAAAATGAGTAGCAAAAAAGGGTTTCGCACGATCTCGAAACCCTTTTTGCATACTATCTTAAAGAAGTTTTGCAACTTCCGCATCCAATTCTTCCGGAGAATAAGTCGGAGAAAATCTTTCCACAACATTTCCCTCACGGTCGATCAGGAATTTTGTAAAGTTCCAATTCAACTCGCTGCCATGGAAAACCTGAGCAAGACTTGCAAGCTTCTCCAACAGTCCGCCGGATGCTCCGTTTGTCTTGTCTTCTCCTTTTTCTTTTTTCAAGAATACATACAATGGATCGGCATTTTCTCCATTGACATCGATCTTCTCGAAGTTTTCAAAAGTAACGCCGTAGTTCAGCTCACAGAATTTTACAGTCTCTTTTCCATCTTCCTTGTTTTGGCTCAAAAACTGGTTGCAAGGAAAGCCCAGGATCTCAAAACCGTCTTTGTTATACTTCTTGTAAAGATCTTCCAGACCTTGAAGCTGTGGCGTAAGACCGCAAGCGGTCGCGATGTTGACGATCAGCAGGACCTTTCCTTTGTAGTTTGAAAGCGGAATCATTTCTCCTGCTGTGTTTTTCACTTTGATATCATAAATACTCATGCTGACCTCCTAATATTAAAAAAACTATTCAAAATATATCTATCCGATTTGGGGCTGTTTTAATCATAAAAAGTAAAATCAGATCGATTTTGGAAAGATCGGCAGTCGATAAAGAGCAGGCAGAGATAATAAGCAGGGGAATAGCATATCGACTATCGGGAAAAACAGAGAATCATTTATACTGATACCCATGGGCTCTCATGTCATCGAGGATCTTTAGCGGCAGTACCTCTAACCATTTATTGGATGACCGATCCCAT
>JAUMYO010000096.1 GCA_030528605.1 Peptostreptococcaceae bacterium
TTTTAATTTTTATAACTTACATAAAGCGGGTATAATATCTAAAAGTAGTTTGAATTTTCATTTATCGTTTTGGGAAGGGAGAATATTATGAAAGAGAAAACCAAAAGGGTCCGAGTTCCCCATACTTATGTCCTGATCTTTATGATCATCGTTGTCGCTGCGATCTTGACCTACGTCATTCCGGCAGGAAAATATGAAATGGTCGAGAAGGTGATGCTGGACGGCAGCACAAGAAATGTCGTCGATCCTGAAAGCTTTGCTTATATCCCGCAGCAGCCGGTCAAACCTTTTTCGATCTTGAAGTCGGTCCATCTGGGGATGAAAGATGCTTCGAGCATCATCTTCTTTATCTTCATTCTTGGGGGTTCTTTCCAGATCGTCAATGCGACCGGTGCGATCCTGTCGGGGATCACCAACCTCGCACTCAAATTTAAGGGCAAGGGCGTTGTTATGATCCCTCTGATCGTCTTTTTGTTCTCGATCGGTGGAGGGACCATCGGACTGGCGGAGGAGGCGATCCTGTTCGTTCCGATCGGTGTCGTGCTCGCGCGATCGTTGGGCTATGATGCCATCGTCGGGATGGCGATGGTCGCACTCGGTGCGGCGGCGGGTTTTACCTCCGGATTTATGAACCCGTTTACGGTCGGAGTCGCGCAAGGCATCGCAGAGCTTCCGATCTATTCGGGTATCAAGATGCGTCTTGCGATCTGGATCGCATCCAATATCCTGATCAGCTGGTACATCCTTCGCTATGCCGCTCGAGTAAAACAGGACATCAAAAACAGTTATGTATATGAGCTTGAAGTGTCGCACGAGGGTACTGCCGTCGATCTGAGCAAGGTCGAAAAGATGACGGTCCGTCAAGTATTGGTCCTCTTGGCATTTTTCTTTGCGATCGGTCTGATCGTATATGGCGTGATCAAGCATGGCTGGTATATGACGGAGATCGCATCCGTATTCTTGGGATTGGGTATCGCAGCCGGTGTCATCGGCAAGATCCCGATCAATGATATGGCAAAAACTTTTATCGAAGGTGTCAAAGATATCGCGACAGGTGCATTGGTCGTAGGTATCGCGCGCGGTATCCTGGTCGTATTGACCGAAGGCGCGATCCTGGATACCATCGTCCATGCGATGGCGGGCATCATCTCATCATTGCCGCATACGATCTCTGCCGTGGCGATGTTCCTCGTTCAGTCGCTGATCAACTTTATCATCCCGTCGGGTTCCGGTCAGGCTTCCACTACGATGCCGATCATGACTCCGCTTGCGGATGTCGTCGGATTGACCCGACAAACTGCGGTCCTGGCATTCAATCTTGGGGACGGTATTTCCAACTCCATCATCCCGACTTCGGGAACATTGCTCGCAAACCTTGCGATCTCAAAGATCGACTATGAAAAATGGGTCAAGTTCGTTGGACCTTTGATGGTACTGTGGACCCTGATGGCATGTGTGTTCATGGCGATCGCTGCGATCATCCATCTGGGACCGTTCTAATACTATTTTTCGATAGATGCGCTCCTATCTGTTTTGTAACTACTCCATCGGATCTTTTGCGGAGCACGGATAGTGGATATCCATAACTCAAAAGAATAGTAGTATAAGATCGGATGTTTTCTCAGAAAGGAGGACGCGATGCTTGATCTATTGATAACGGGAGGCTCATTCCCGGATCTTGAGAACAAAAAACTGATCGAAGCAAATATCGGGATCCGAAACGGGAAGATCGTAAGTCTCGGAGGGCAGGCACCCAATGCGGCACAAACGATCGATGCCACAGGGAAGATCGTTTCTGCCGGTTTTATCGACATCCACATGCACGAAGAAGACTACAGTCTGATACAAAAAAAGAGCTATGATATCGCGATCCCGATGCTCCAAATGGGCGTAACGACCGCCGTAATAGGTAACTGCGGGATCAACATGCAGTCGCTGGAGGAAACGACCGAATATGTAAACAAGGTCGGCGATCCGGTGAACTATATGGCTTATATCGGCAACAATTTTGTCCGTGCACAGGTAGGTCACGAGGATCGTTACACCAAGGCGAGCCCTTCGGAGATCGAAAAAATGATCAAAATGATCGAAAGAGCGGTCGATCTCGGCGCGATCGGGATCTCTTATGGTTTGGAATATTCGCCCGGCGTAGACTATGATGAGGCGCTGGCGATCACCAAGCCGATCCGGGGACGCAAAGACATCCTGCTTTCTGCACACTATCGACGCGACGGAAAATACTGCATCGAGTCGATCGATGAGATGGTACAGCTCGGCAAGGACGCTCAGCTTCCTTTCCAGATCTCGCATATTTCGAGCCTGTCTGCCTTTGGCTATATGAAAGAAGCGTTGGCGCGGATCGATCATCATGCAAAAAACGGTGCCGATGTCATGGCGGATGCTTATCCTTATGACGCATTCAGTACCTTCATAGGATCTTCGGTCTTTGATGAGGGCGCATTGGAAAACTGGGGCAAGACCTATTCCGACATCCAATTTGCCGAAGAGCCTTTCAAAGGACAGCGTGCCACCAAAGAAACTTTTGAGAAAGTTCGTCGCGAGTATCCGAATATGCTTGTGATCGCCCATGTGATGAACGATGCCGAGATCCTGATGGGTATCCGACATCCGTTGGTGATGATCGCATCGGACGGATTGTACCGCGATCACAGCGGACATCCTCGGGGTGCAGGTACTTTCCCGAAAGTGCTCGGTCGTTATGTGAGAGAGATGGGTGCGATGGACCTATTCGATGCGCTGGATAAGATGACAAGGATGCCGGCAAAGAGGCTGCGACTTTTTGAAAAAGGCGAGATCAAAGAAGGTTTCGACGCCGATATCACGATCTTCGATCCCGAAAAGATCTTGGACAAAGCAACTTTTGACGATCCGCAGGCAGCACCCGAAGGCATCGACTATGTGATCCTGGGCGGCAAGATCGCAGTTGAAAAAGGCAAGATCATCAACGATACGCTCGGGCGATTCATCCCGAGAAAACCATAGAGTCCTTCAGCATTTCAAAGGATGGAAGACTCTTTAGGCGAAAAATGTGTAGGTCATAGCTGTGATCCAAAGCACGCTGACCATCGTACCGAAAGATCCTCTTCCAAATAAAGCAGTAAAAGGATCATCCAGAGCTCAAGACGAAAAGCGATCGAGCCCGTCATCTAATACTAAAATCTAATAAACCGTAGAGAAATATCCTAATTTCCGTTCCGATGGAACGGGTGGAACAGGGTTGTGTTACGAACCTGATCTGATCCTTGAGCATAGCGATAAAATTTTTCAGTGGCTTCCAAGCATGGTTTCGAGATATACAATGACTGTAGGGAGATCGTATATCCGTAACCTACCGCCAGCGTTCCCTACAAATAGGTAATATAAAAGGATAGTCGATCAAACGATCCCCAAAAGTCAGGCTCTTCGATCTGACTTTCGAGGGCGATATCAACTATCCTTTTTATTTTTGCTTTATATACGATCCGACTTCAAAAATATTCAAGTTTTCCTGTGTCCGGATCTCTTTTTTCTAATTACCGTGAGCTTCGACCAATACCTGAGGCTTTTCAGAGATCCGGATCTCTCCGGCTGCCATAAGTGCTTTCTTAGTGATCAATGGACCGACGAACTCATAAATGACCGTTGCCGCAAGGATCACCGTTCGGATCCGGGAACCATATTCGCCCGGTAAAGTATTCTGCGCGATCAAAGACAGACCGATCGCCACCCCTGCCTGCGGTACGAGCGTATAGCCCAAATACTTCTGCACCGTCTTCGGCATATGGTACATCTTCGCTCCCATATAAGCACCCAGCCATTTTCCAATGACCCGAACGATAACATAAGCTACACCGATCAGACCGGTCGCTTTGAGCGCACGGATATCCAGATCCGCACCGGAGATGACGAAAAATGCCAGGAAGATCGGTACGGTGATATTGTCAACGATCGTAAAGTATTTGATCTTTCCTGCACGAAGATTCGAGATCGTTCCGCCGATCGCCATACAGGTCAGAAGGGATGAAAAATGCAATCGGGTAGAGAGCGCATACCCCATCAGGATCATGACGATGACAAAGTTCATCAGCTCTCCTTCGCTCTTGATGATCTTCTCAATGAGCAGGAACAGCATCGCGATCGCAAACCCGAGGATCAACGCCCCGACGATCTCGCCAAGCGGGATCAGCACGAGCTGTGAAAATTCGATGCTTCCGCCCGAAATAAGTGCTTTGGACACGGTAAGCGCGACCCCGAATGCCATGATGCTCACGCAGTCATCCATCGCAACGACTGGCAGCAAAGTATCTACGACAGGTCCCTTCGCCTTGTATTGTCGAATTACCATCATCGTCGCAGCCGGAGCAGTTGCACAGGCGATCGATCCGATGAGCAGTGCAAAAGGCATACCGGTCTTAAAGACAAACAGCATCACCGATACGACCAAAAACATCGCCATCAACGCTTCCAGCAAAGTGATCGCGATCACACCGGCACCGACTTTTTTCAGTTGTTTGAAATTGATCTGACTTCCGATGCTATAGGCGATGAATGCCAAAGCAAGGTCCGAAAAAAGTGTAAGCTTCTCAACGGTCTCTCTCGACACGATGTTCAGAAGAGATGGTCCGATAAGAAGCCCTGCGATCAAGTAACCTGTAACATTCGGCAACTTGAATCTTCCGGTAAATTTTGCCACTAAAAGTCCTGCAGCAAGTACCACTGCGACATAATATAAAATGTGCATTTGTTCTTCCATGTCATTTCCTTTCGATCTCAAACTCGAACGAGTTTTTAATGTCACGCTTCCATGCGCAAAATAAAGCACCGGATCTGCCAAACTACTTGGTCAAACCCTCAACAGAAGATACGGGAACGGTAAACATGATCCCCATATTTTCCTGATTCAGATCGCCGACCGTATTCTTTACGATCTCCTTCGCCAAGGCAACTTTTTCGGATCTGAGCAACATAAAGATCGTTTTGTTCATCGGTCTGCCGTCATTCATCAGCATATATAATGATCCGAACATCGGCAATTCCTGATGTTCCGAATAAAGAAATTTTGCCATTCCTTTGGATTCCAAGATCGTTCCGCCCGTGATCCCCTTCTCGGCAAAAGCCAACATGAGATCATCTAATTTTTCTGTTTTGTTAAGTACTATAAATAAAGCTTCCATCGTTGCCTCCTTTTAAGAACATCCTATACAATAATAGTCCTTTTTGTCTAAAATTACAATACTTTTTCTTTTATACACAATAATTTTTGCAAAACAAAAAAGCCTAACCGGCAATAGCTCAGCTAGACTTCTCTGGTTGGCTGCGACCTACTTTCCCGGGAGGCTTCCCTCCAAGTATCATCGGCGATGTAGAGCTTAACTTCTGTGTTCGGAATGGGAACAGGTGGATCCTCTACTCTATAGCAACCACATTTTTTCTTTACTTCGTCTTTTTGGTAAGACCTCTTGTAAAGAGTTTTTGATCTTGAT
>JAUMYO010000097.1 GCA_030528605.1 Peptostreptococcaceae bacterium
CGGTATCGATCGTAATACTAAAACCCATTTGGATCAATAGTATCGATCCGATCTCTATGCGTGATATTTCTAAACATTTGTTAGATCATCGTATCGATCGCATCGAATAAAGAACAAACATATTTCTATGGCTTCTATCGGGTCTTAGGATAAGATGGTCGAGCGCATTTTATTAGTGAAAAATCATCTATTTAGTGGTATAATCGTTGTAGGCAGGCACTTATACTCAGATCCTGTAGCTATTTACGATATCATCTCGGCTGTACTGTATGGCTCCGACCGAATAATAGTGATCGGTGAGCTGATCGGATGATAGATCACTTTGCCTGCAAATAAAGATCTTATACTAAACACAGTAGGAGGAACTATGAGCAATAACGAAAATTTTGACGAAACGAAAGATGAGATGACGAGTGCATCTTTGGGTCATGACGATGACATGAAACGATCCATCTCTATGGATGCGAATGAAGAAAATGTCGAAGCAACAGAAGCCGTGTCCGATGATGGATCCCTTTCGTCGGTGCAAAGCGGTGATGTCGGCGCCCCTGAAGCATCGACGACGGAGACCTCATCCGGATCGGATCAAACGTCGGTCGGATCATCCGGTGAAGAGCTTCCGGCTATGAGTATGGCAAACTCCGTAGAGCAAACGAGCTCCGACACTCCGCAGCCGAAGAAACGATCTTCCGCGCTCATCATCGGGATCGTTGCGGTCCTTCTGATCGGGGTCGGCATCTTCGCTGCCAAAGGAATGTTCAAAGGAGGCGGCTCGACCAACCCGTTCCTACATTATCATACCAAACTGTTTATGGACCGTACTGCTGCATACAATGAAGCTTCGCTGACACCGGACGACAAGATCTCAACAGACATCACATTGACCGCGACCACGACCGGATTGGATGAATACGAGACTTATCTCAAAGATTCCTCCGTTATCATAAAGATCGACTCCGGTGTGGATCATTTCTTGAGCAATGTGGAAGTCGATCTGAAAGGCAGCTCGCTTGTCAACGGAACCTTCCATATGGACAAAAAGACACTTGGCTTCTATCTGCCGGAAGGAGATGGCAACTATTATGCCGGTGATACGGGCAAGATCTTGAACACTTTGTTCGATGGCGAGGTCAAGATCGACGACCTGTTCCGGGGCACATCCAAAAAAGAGATCGAAGATTTCGGTAAAAAATGGACGCGTATCATTGATTCCGCATTCACAAAAGAAAATGTCCTCATCGAAGACAAGGAAGTTCGGCTCGAACAACTTGACGAGACGATCAGAGCAAAGGTCTATACATTCAAACCTTCCAAAGAAGATATCCAGAGAGCATTCGTTGCATTTGCGGACATGATCGAAAAGGATGAGGATTTCCGCAAGATGAATGCCCGATTCGGAACATCCTTCGCCTACAGCTATCTTTATACTTCCGGTCTCGATACGGATGCGACGGAGCAAGAGCTCCTGGATACAGCAAAAAGGATCAAAGAAGACCCTGCCGCAGTTGCGGAAGATTATGATCCGGAGCTTTTGGAGTGGAGCATCGCGGTCGAAAAAGACGCTGTCCGAAAGCTGATCATCCGATATGAAGGTGAGGGAATGGTCTATGAATCGACCGAACCGATACAAAAAGGTGAATTTTCCGAAAGGATCTACTTCCTCAACGGAACGACGGCGATCGGCGGAATGCAGGATAATATCCGCTTTATGATCTCCAATGACTATGAAAAAGACGGTAAAAAATACAAAGGATCTATGATCTTTGAAGTGAAGGACAGCGGAGCGATCGAATTAAAATACGATGTCGATCTTGACAAAAAATTCCTGTTTCTTCCTTATGGCGATTATTCGGCAATGATCCGTGAATTACCTTTCGGCACTTTGAGCATCAAGGTGGAAGACGGACTCAATGACAGCACCGATCATGTATTCGATCTGCGAACGGCATTCGGACCGAGTGCTACGATCACGCTTAATTCGACTAAAAAAAGTACCGCAACAAAGCCGGATATGAAACCTGTGGATATTTCGGACTACAGCAAGGATCAGCTCAAGCAATTGTTCGATGAGAATATGGAGATCATAGACGGCGGTTTTGAAGATGTTCTGAGAAGTCTGAACTGATGAAAGAGATCATTTGCACTCTGCGCGATATAAAAAAACAGTATCCCAAACAACCTCCGACGCTGGATGGCATCTCCCTCGACCTTTATGCGGGGGAGGTGCTCGGTATCCGCGGAAACAACGGCGCCGGAAAAAGCACCCTGTTGAACATCCTCGCAGGGATCCTTGAGCCGGATTCCGGCGAATGGTATTTCTCCGATGAGATCCTTGCCGCAAGGTCCTTCGTTCCGCAAGAGCTCTCTCTATACGAAAGTCTCAGCGGAGAGGAGAATCTGAAATTCTGGGGACTCGCTTTCGGGATGACCCGGGATCGGATCGGATCACGCAGCCGATCCCTGCTCGAAGAACTGGGTCTGACCGACAAGGCAAGAAGCCCGGTCTCTTCCTATTCCGGAGGAATGAAGAGAAAACTGCATCTCGCCACTGCGCTGATGAAAACACCGAAACTACTTCTCTTAGATGAGCCGACCGTGGGATCGGATCGCTCCTCAACGCAGCAGATCATGAACATGTTACGACATTTGAATGAACAAGGTACGACCATCGTGCTGACCACACATCAGTCCGGTGAACTCGAGTCGATCAGTGACCGCGTCTTGAGTTTGGGATCCGGAAAGATCAAAGAGGTATGATATGGCAGGAATAAAAGCAGTCATCTATAAAGACCTGAAGCTTTTTTGGAGAGGCATGGGATGGATCGCTTTCATCCTGCCTTTTATTTTGATGCTTCTGATGCAATTTGGAATGAAAGATCTCAGCTCGGACCGCTTTGTGCGATCCTTTCCGATCGCGATCTTGGACGAAGACCGCTCCTTCATGTCCCGATCGATGATCTCCCAGATCCGCGAAGTCGAACTCTTTTCCGAGGTCCTTTTGCCCAAGACTCCGCAAGAAGCTGAAGCGATGCTCCGCAGCAACGCCGTAGCCGTTGTCACCATCCCGAAAGATTTTTTCTACGATGCCTACCTTTACCGAAACACCCCACTGAAGGTAACGCTTCAAAGCAAGGATCATTTTGGGTCCCGATTGTTTGAAACGATCTTTACATCCATCATGGATATCATGCGCAACGATCAGGCGATCACTCTGGGAGTCTATCGTTTCGTCTATCAGGATAAGCTCAGTCCACAGCAACGACAAGAGATGATCAGAGAGTCCGGTGCGGGGCTGCTCGAAAACATCCTATCTCGACAACAGTTATTTGATACACAGGCATCGGTATCGAATATACAGCTGGCACTTCTGCACAAGACCACGGCGACGATCTTTGCGATGTTTGCTATGCTGATGGCATTTCAAAGTGCCAAGACCATCCCCGATGAGATCCGTCTGGGTGTACTTCCACGTTTTCGCACAGTCGGCGGTTCGGTGCTCACCTTTGTTCTGTCAAAACTGCTCACCGCCTTTCTGTTCTCTTTGCCGGTGCTGCTTACCGCTCTTTTCCTGTATCATCGTATCCACCCGATGCAGGTGATACAGGTGACAAAGATGCTTTTGCTCTATCTGCTCATCCTGCTCGGTGCATTTGCTCCGATCATGCTGCTTATCTTGCTCAGCAACACATCGCTTGCACAACAGCTTGTCAATGCGGTCATTCTGATATCTTTGTTCATCGGCGGCACGATCCTGCCGACCGCAAGCCTTCCGCCGATACTACAGAACATCAGTCAGTGGAGCCTGTTTCAGCTCTCCTTGATCGCTCTGGAAGGCATCGAGCGTCGATCCGATCTTCTGCTCCTGCTGTCCCCTCTGCTGATAAGGCTGGTTTTCTTTACCCTTCTTTCACTTGTTTTCGGTAGGAGACTGCTTCGGCAAAAAAGCCCTGCTCATAAGAGATGGAATAAAGATGAAGACCTATCCTCCCAAATGATCCGACAGACCGCTCCAAATTTTTACGACTCCCTGTCCTCTTCACTTCGATCGAGATCTTCATATCCGATCGATCGCGGATCCTCTTTGTTCTGCCGGTCATTTCACTTATCTTTCTTCAAAGTTCGCGCCACTTTGTATGGCAAAAAAGGCTTCATGCTTCTTTCTCTGATCTGCCTTTTTGTCGCCAACATCTTGGTATCGACGCAAAAAAATGTTGATCCTCAAGTGCTTCTTCTCGTCTCGGATCAAGACCGCAGCACATTATCCGAGTCGCTCATCGAGCAGCTCGAGAACATCCCCACCCTCTCCATCACGCGGATCGAAACGCATGATGCCGGTTCGGCATTGATGACGGGCAAAGCCGAGGGTCTGCTCCTCATCCCCGAGGGATTTGGACGATCCGTCCTTCAGGACGATCCTTTACGTCTTCATTATGAAAGTGCTTCCGCCTCACTCTCATCGCAAGCTGTTCGTGAGATCATCGCCGGCAAGATGATCTTTCTCAAAAGCCGGCTCAAAGCATTGCCTCAAGCGGAGAAAAAACTCGGGCATATCCTTTCCGATGATGAGAAACAGCAACTCGATGAAAAGATCGATCAGAGCATCCGATCTTTTCGTCGTCTTTATACTTTGGAATATGCTCAAGAAGGAGGATCTCACATACCATTCGTGCCTGAGTCCATGGCTTTTGCATCGCTTGCCGTGCTGATGACTCTGTTTACGATCAGCAACTTCTTCGGGTCGATCGACCATAGACGCATCCGCCAACGAATGTATTCTTTGGAAAACGGACGACTGCTCTCTATCGGAAGCGACCTTGCGGCACTCACGACGCTGGGCATTTTGATCTCATTGATGATCTTGCTGTTTTCAAAACAGATCTCGACAACCAAGACGATCGCTTTGTCTTGCTACTCCTTTTGCATCGCCGCGATGATCCTTTTGATCCGCCAAAATACAAAAGAAGGACGAGTCGATGCCCTCATCCCTTTTATTGCCCTTATGATATGCCTTCTCGGCGGCTGTTTCATCGATTGGAACAGTCTATCGCCACAACTTCGCCTGCTGACGCTCCTCTCCCCGGCAGGTCAGGTCGTTGCCGCCACAAAGAATATTTTGTTTTCGATACTGTTGATCATCGAAGGCGGTCTCTTCTTCGCTCTTGATCTCAAAAAATAAACTTCATCCGAAAAACAAACGACCGGTTTCATCCACGAGCTCCAAACGGAGCTCGACTT
>JAUMYO010000098.1 GCA_030528605.1 Peptostreptococcaceae bacterium
TCAGCGAGCCGATCGAAGAAGTGGTTGCAGAAGAGACTGTTGTCGAACCGGCAGCGGAGATCACAGAAGAAGTAGAAGAAGTCCAACCGGATCTCTTGGAAAAACAAGAAGAGTCGGCTGCAGTGGCGGAGATCACGGAAGCACCAACCGATCCGGACAAGACGCTCGTACCGGATGATATATCAGAACAAGTATCCGAAGCGATCGCTGAGGTCGAGGAAGAAGTTGCAGGACCTGCAGCTGAGCTTGTCGAAACGGATGATCGAACCGAGGAAGTGCAAGCGGAAATGATCGAAGAAGAGCTTCCGGCAGAGATCGAAGAAGTGAACGCGGAGACCGAAGAAGTCGTTGCGGAAGAGTCTGTTGTCGAGCCGGCAGCAGAACTTGCTGAAGAAGATGAGGTGGAAGAGGTCAAGTCGGAGCTCTTGGAACCTCAGGCGGAAGAAAAAGAAGGATCATCGGCATCTGTCGGTCAGGAGGTCGCAGAAGCGCAAGAAGAGCAGATCGATTCCGTTCTGGAAGATCTGATCGCTTCGCTGGAGAAGCTTGATCCGAAAGAGACATTGGAGCGTGAACAGCGAGGAAATATCGTGGATTACAGCCATGTTTTTGCTCAGGCGAATGAGCGTGCGGTGTCGATGGATATGATGCAGGCTGCTTATCTTGGGCATACGATCAATTATGATGTAAGCAATATCACCGACTTTAAGAGTCGCTTCAGCACACCGTTCAGGACTGAAGAGCTTCCAAGGTCGGAGGATCCGATCCGAACCAATGAAGAGAGATCGGAAGACAAAGCGGTCATCGATGCAAAAGTTGAGCAGAAAGCTCAGGAAGGAAAAGAAACTTTGAAGGCAGAACAGATCATGGAGCCGGTTTCTATAAAAGAAGAGCCTTTGGTCACAAAAGGTACAAAGGACGATGTGTCACAGGCACTTCCTCTTCATATCAATATTTCCGGATTGGAAGATGCGGATGCGGATATCATTGAAAATGACGGCGAAAATATCATCGTCAGCATCAAACTCTCCAAAAAGAAATCCAAGATGTCGGTCGAGGATGTCAAGGTAGAGCGTCAGGAAAGCGATGACAAAGGACCTGAAAAAGCTCTTGTTGCAGAACAAAATATTTCTTCGGGAATGCCGAAGTTCATCAGTCTGCCGGGCGTGCCGAAATTCGTTGCAATGCCGGCGATCGAAACGGAAGCACCGAAAGTCATCGCAGGAATACCGAAATTTGTCGGTCTATCCGGAATGCCGAAATTTGCAGCTCCTTCCATCAAGGCTCAAGAGTCGAAAGAAGAATTGCCGCAAGAGAACATGATAGAGAGCAGGGTAGAAACTATGGAAGAATTGCAAATGAAGCCGGAGGTCGTTGCGGAAACGGTAGAGACTGTGAAGGAGGCGGAAGTGAAGAACGAAGCGGCTGCGGTCGAACCGATCGCACTTCATCCTGTCGAAGGACCGAAAGTCGAGGCGATCGTGGAAGAATTGCCGTATGAGCCGAAGGTTGGAACTGCAAGTCCGAACTTTGTGAAGATCACAGGTGTTCCGTGCTTTATGGAAGGACCGAAGGAAGAGGTCGTTATCATCGAAGAGCCGATCGACGCAAGACCGATCGATGAGGAGGTCGAAAGCGTATTCACGATCCCGGTCGAAGCGACAGAGCCGCAGCTTGATTTCATGACGGCAAACGGATTGAAACTTCCGAAAGTAGCTCAAAACAAATCGGATATGGGGATGACTGCACAATATACGAAGGAAGAACTAGGCGTCGGAGGATCGGAGCGATCTCAAACTCCGGGTGCTTCTCAAGAGATGGGGATCTTCTGCAATGAGCAGGAAGAATACTATCGAAGCCAGTACTACTTCCTGAAAACTCAGGTGGATTTCTACGAGAGACAGAAGGGCTACTATCAGAAGCAGCTTTCCGTATCGGAAAGCCAATTGGAGTTCTATGCTCAGCAGGCAGATATGTATTTGAAGCAGGCGGACTTCTATCGAGTAAAGAAAAAAGAAGACTAAGGACCCGACTCGTTTCGGATAAGAATAACATCAAGCTCCTTTCTTCGGCTGAGCCGAGGAGAGGGGCTTTTGTTTTGAGTCGGATGAATGTTTGGCTGAGCGGATGACAAGACGAGAGCCGAGATCGTATAGCATAAAAGGTGAGGATGGTCCGGGTCTTTCGTATCGAAAGGAGGTCCGGTCATAGTGACAAGATCGAGTGATCGCTTTTGTATTTCTCATGGAGAACAGTTGTGATATAATAGCGGTGGAGGCGAAGTATGAATACTTTTGAAGGCAATGTATCGGAAATAATTTTCAGGAATGATGAAAATGGATATACGGTTGGCGTGCTGCAGACCGCAGAGGAGGAGATCACCTTTGTGGGAAGTTTTATTGCGCTGGAAGAAGGGGAGCATATTTCGATCAAAGGAACTCCGAAACTTCATCCGATCTACGGTCAACAGATCGAGGCGGTCTCTTATGAACTTCCGACATTGAACACGGATAAGAGCATTTTCAATTATTTGGCATCGGGAGCGATCCAAGAGATCGGACCCAAACTCGCCGAGCGGATCGTCGGTCGTTTCGGGAGCAAAACGTTGGAGATCATGGACGAGCACCCTGAGCGTCTTTTGGAAGTGGAAGGGATCGGTCGCAAAAAGTTCAACAGGATCATCACGAGCTATCTGGAGCGTTCGGCTCAGCGCTCCATCGTCGTAAAACTTGCCGGTTATGACATCTCGACTTCGATCGCGATGAAGATCTACCGTGCTTTTGGCGAGGAAACGATCCATGTTATCACCGAAAACCCATATCTTATTGCATCCAAGATCCGCGGGATCGGCTTTTTGAAGGCGGACGAGATCGCCCGAAAGGTCGGTGCGGATATGAACTCGATCCATCGGATCACGGAAGGCATCAAATACGCGCTGGAGGAATACAGCTACCAAGGCAACACCTATGTCTTGGCGGATGATCTTGCTGAAAAAAGTATGCTTTTGCTCGGTTGTGATCGAGAACGATTTGAAGAAGGTTTGTACGAACTCTGTATTAGAAAAGAAGCCATTTTGGAAAACAAGTCGGGGGAAAAAAGGATCTATCTGGAATCGATGTATCGATGTGAGACGGACATTGCCTATATGCTGCTTCGTCTGCTCGGACATCCGACCCATTCGGACTTCGTTCCTCGAGAAGCGGAGATCATGGTCAAAGAGGCTGAAGTTCGTTTGGGAAAAGTTTTGGAAGAAAAGCAGTTTGAAGCGGTCCTTGCAGCACTTCAAGATCCGATCATGGTGCTTACCGGCGGTCCCGGAACGGGAAAGACGACGATCATCAGCTTTATTATAGATTGTTTTGAAGGTCTGGGCAAAAATGTGAAACTGTGCGCTCCGACCGGACGTGCTGCAAAAAAGATGAGCGAAGCGACAGGCAAGGTCGCAAAGACCATCCATCGGATGCTTGAAGTAGGTTTTACCGGTTCGGAAGAAGAAAGTTTTTACAATCGAAATGAAGAAAATCCGATCCAGGCTGATGTGATCATCGTCGATGAGGTCTCGATGGTCGACATCTTTTTGATGCGTGCATTACTGCGAGCGGTCAGTCCGGGAACGATGATCCTGTTTGTAGGCGACAAGGATCAGCTCCCTTCGGTCGGTGTGGGAAGAGTGCTTTGGGATCTGATCGATTCTTCCGTCATCAAGACGGTGACTTTGACGGAGATCTTTCGCCAGTCCAAAGAGAGCAGCATCATCGTCAATGCGCACCGTGTCAACCGTGGCGAGGAGCTGGAGATCAAAAAAGGCGACAGTGACTTCTTTTTTATGGCACGGAGCGGTCCGAACGAAGCGAAACATCTGGTGGTCGAGCTGGTCTCCAAGCGGCTCCCGAAGTATTTTGAGATCGATCCCAAAGAGATCCAAGTGCTTTGCCCTATCAAAAAGTCGGGGATCGGCGTCATCGAACTCAATCAAGCCTTACAGGAGGCGATCAATCCGTTGGATAATAAGGTCCAGTTTAGACATCAGGATCGTGTATTGCGAGTCGGGGACAAGATCATGCAGATCAAGAATAATTATGAAAAAGAATATATCGGCTATTACGGGGCCGAGTCCGGTAAAGGAGTTTTTAACGGTGACATCGGAACGATCGATGCAGTCGATCCCAAGGCGAAGGAATTTTTTATCGCTTGGGAAGATCAGCGCCGCAGTCGTTATGCTTATGATGAAGCGGACAATATCGAACATGCGTATGCGATGACGGTCCACAAAAGTCAAGGGTCCGAATTTGATGTTGTCGTGATCCCGATCTTGAGCTTGCCTCCGATGATGCAAAGCAGGAATATTTTATACACTGCACTTACTCGTGCAAAAAGATCGGTCGTTTTGGTGGGGTCGATGTATCACATCCGGCGTATGATCGACAACATCAGCATCGACAAAAGAAATTCCTCTTTATCGGATAAAATAAAAAGCATGAAAAGTATCGTACTCATAGATTGAAGAGTAAGGTTTCAGGCATAGACCTTCTCTGTTGAGACAGATATTTGAATGGGATGAAACTATAGAGAATAAAGTTGTTTGGAACGAAATAAAAAAATTTCAAAAAAGTTCTTGACAAAAATGCTTTGAGAAGATATACTAATAAAGCTGTCGCAAGACATCAAAAATCTTTTTCAAAAAAACAAAAAAACCTATTGACAAAAAAGGAAAAAGACCATATACTGATAAAAGTCGCTACGAAAGAAGTGACAAAAACCTGAGAATGAGAACTTTGTTAAACAATTTTAACAAAAGATCGTTTATGGATGAAAAAGTCATGCAGAAGACAGATCAAAAAAGGCAAAAGATGTTGCTGAGACCGATCGGCAAAAGACAAGCCTAAAACTTAAGAAGGTGAAGGATCTTGTTGAAAGACAAGGCGATGGCGGTGAGGAATGAAGGAGCGTAGGTTGCTACGTGACTGAGCGACGAACAACATCAACGAAGTATTTCGGCAAAAGACAAACCTGAAATTGAACCTTGAAAACTAAACAGTAGAACAATAACCAAGTTTAAGATATAAACTTACCGGTTAATTCTAAAGAGAGATAACAAAAGA
>JAUMYO010000099.1 GCA_030528605.1 Peptostreptococcaceae bacterium
AAAAATGCGCCAAACACTGGAACAAAAATGCGCCAAATACTGGGATGACTATTGCAAAAGTATTGTGATCACGATATAATGTAGTATAAGAAAAGGAGTGAAAAATATGGATAGATATTTGGAACGAATTACAGACCGGATCCTTCAGGAAAGGTTGGAGTATAAAGGAGCTGTTTTGATCGAGGGACCGAAATGGTGCGGAAAAACAACGACTGCAAAACAGTTTGCAAAAAGTTTTATATCTATGGATCGACCGGATATGACAAAACAATATGTCGAGATGGCAGATATAGATCCTACGCAACTTTTGCAAGGAGCAGTGCCACGCTTGATCGATGAATGGCAGATCGCTCCTAATTTATGGAATGCTGTTCGATATGAGGTGGATCAAAGAGATGGATCCGGGCAATTTATTCTGACCGGATCGGCGGTGCCTGCCGATCTGGAAGACGCAACACATACCGGTACGGGGCGTATTTCCAGACTGTATATGCGTCCGATGAGCCTGTTTGAATCAGGCGAATCATCCGGAGAACTTTCACTGCAGGATCTTTTTGAGGGGAAGGCATCCGGTGTGACAGACCGACATACTTTAGAAGAAATTGCTTTTTTGATGTGCCGGGGAGGTTGGCCAAGATCGGTCGGGCTTCCTGAAAAAAGTGCACTTTTCCAAGCGATCGACTATTTTGAGGCTGTTATCTCCAATGATATCAGTAGAGTAGATAACGTCAGGAGAGATAAAGAAAAAGCAAGACGATTGCTGAGATCGTATGCAAGAAACATTTCAACACAAGCATCGATCGAGACGATAAGACAAGATATGCTGAGCAATACGCAGGATACTTTTGATAATACGACTCTGTACTCTTATTTGGACGCGCTGAAAAAAATATTTTTAATTGAAGATTCTCCATCCTGGAATCCGAATCTCCGATCAAAAACTGCGATCCGAAGCACCGATACAAGATATTTTGTTGACCCGTCGATCGCAACGGCGGCGCTGGGGATCGGTCCGCAAGATCTTATGAATGATCTGAATTTGATGGGACTGCTCTTTGAAAATCTATGTATTCGAGATCTGCGTATATATGCGGATGTTCTTGGAGGATCGATCTATCACTACAGAGATAAAAGTGAGCTGGAATGTGATGCTGTAATACATTTGAGAAACGGGAGTTATGCCCTGATCGAGATCAAATTAGGAGGAGACCGACTGATCGAAGAAGGGGCAGAGAACTTAAAAAAACTGGCATCTAAGATCGATACCGATCGTATGAAAGAGCCGTCCTTTTTGATGGTCCTATGTGCCAAAGCACCTTTTGCTTACAAAAGAAAAGATGGAGTTTGGGTCGCTCCGATAGGATGCCTAAAACCATAGCCCACAAAAAAACGCTCGATCTCGAGCGTTCTATATCATCCAAGCGACGGTGCATCGACTGTTGTCAGTCGTTGCACCTCGATCGGGATCATTCTGTTATAATGATACTATCATCCAATAAGACCACCACACAAACACAGCTTCGATGGAAGGATCCGGCGGTAGAGCATTTCTCTACAAGCTATAAAAGATCATTGTTGTCGCCCTAAAGGATAGTAGTATAGAGTATTTTTATGCGGATCTTCGATTTTTTGTCTGTTATTGTTTTCGCGAGATCGAGCGTGCAGATCGCTTGATTCGACCGATCCTTTCACCGGGGCAGGGGAGTTCGTGTTTCTTCCTTTATATAAGACCTTGGTCGGGATCCTCCGATCCTCTCTCGCACGATATATTTTGCTGATAAGTATCTTCGGCTCATCCGATCGACTCGGCAAACAATGTAGCTCCGCTCCGCGCCCTGTTTCTTCTGCGACCGCCCGTCACATCCTCCGCTTGCGCTTTGCCATCCAAGCCGTGCGATCCTATTGTACAAACTTTTGCTTCCTCAGTCTGCCCAATGCTTTTTTCTTCAGATACTTCACCTGATCGGTCGAGAGCTGCAGCTGCGATCCGATCTCACCGAGCGGTGTGCCGTACATAATATTTTGCGTGATGATATAACGCTGCTCCGGATCCAGCGGTTGCAACAGATCATTCACCTCGATCTTCAAAAATCCGCGTTCATCATACGATGCTTTCTCCAATCCGTCTTCCGAAAAATACGACATATTCTTTGACCGCCGGAGTTCATCCTTCTTCATATCCCAATAGAAACAAGCAATAAATCTGGTCATATAACCTAAAAATCGGATCTCCGACTTGCTCGTATCGAATCGTCGGATCAGCTCCAACGCACGGATGCGTCCCTGCTGGATCAGATCCTCCGTCGAAAAACCGAAATAATAGCGACAATACTTCAGGATCAGCGGCTCCATCATCACGATCAGCTCGCCCTCCGCTTCGATATCCCCATTCTTCGCACGATGCAGCATCGCATCCACTTCTTCATACGAATTACGCTGTTTCTTTGCGGCGCGCCTCAACATATCCGTTTTGTTCTCATTCATTCTTCCCTCCTTGCTCAAAAAAATTTTGAATCGTGTTAGCATCACACCGTGCCTATACTATACCAAAAATAATTTCCGAATACAATAACAAAATAAGAAATTTATTCGGAAAATTTTTTGCAATAAATTTCCCCGAAAAGAAAATTTTTCCATATAGATCGGCAAGGAGGTGAGCAAAATGGAAGAAATGCTGCAACAAGTCGCAAACTTCGGATTTCCGATGGTGCTCAGTATCTATCTGCTGGTCCGGCTGGAATCCAAAATGGAAAACCTGTCCGCATCCATCCAGCGACTGAGCATCGTCGTCGAGAATGCCACGGAAAGAAAAATGGATTAGATCGGAAAAGTTGAGAAAGGAAAAAGCATGAACGAACAAATGGTACAGATCTCCAAAGTGATCGATTTTGCAACAGGAAATGATATACAAGGCGAAGGGACCCACACCGCGCGATCCACCAAGATGGTCAAACGCGTGATGCTGTCAAAATTCAACAACTCCTCTCGTGGCGGGGCAAAGGTCAGATATATCGTCATCCACGACACCGGCAACCCGAGACCGGGTGCCGATGCGCTGGCACATGCGCGATACTTCGGCGGAGGAGACCGAAAAGCATCCGCACATTACTTCGTGGATGATCACGCCGTCGTCCAAGTCGTAGCGGATGATCGTGCAAGCTGGCACTGCGGTGACGGCAGAGGACGTTACGGCATCACCAACGAAAACTCCATCGGAGTCGAAATGTGCATCAACCGTGACGGAGACTACGACCTCGCATTCGTCAACACCGCCATCCTCGTTGCCAAACTCATGGAAAAACACAAGATCCCGATCAAACGCGTCGTAAGACACTACGATGCCTCCGGAAAGATCTGCCCGAAAACCATGAGCGAACACGACTGGGAAGAATGGAAAGAATTCAAAAGCCTTGTCGAAATGTACAACTGAATACGGTGAGAACACAAGAGCAGATCGCGCCGAAAGCATATGATCTGCTCAGCACGCTACAGCAAAAAAGAAGCTCTCGTGTACCGATACCCAACGTTAGACCCAAAAATCCAACGATTGGAGCTCGGCACATTGAGCTTCTTTTTTTATAATCTTTTATATTTATTTTCGGATCACCGTTTTGCGGTGTCTGTTTGCCTCACCATCGGTCGATCGCAGATCGTCACTGTCTTTGTGTAACACGGAGAACACGCCGTCCTTCGGAACGGACGGTAACGCTGTTCTCAAGCCGTGCGATTTCTTGACACTACTTGGAGCTTATTGCTTAGCTCAGGATCCGACTACTTGATCTCAAATACGGATGCAGTTCCTCTGTCCTTGCTGTAGTTGTAATCCGCTTCGACCATAGACGTTCTCATATTTGAATCCGTGTAGATCGTTAAATTGATGTTATATCCTTTGTAATCCTTGAGTACGCCTTTGATCATATCGCGAACTTCGCTTTCTACGAAAGAAGCATAATCATCTTCAAGATTTTCGCGATCACGCTTGTTTCCTACACGAGCATTCCAATCTCTACCCTCAGCACCCTCTTTGGTAAAAGTTCCGGTATAAGGATATAGAGATACCTCTACCGCACGAGAAGAGATGTTTACCTGACCGTTGAATTTCTGGCTGCGGTCAAAACGGGTGTTCGCTCTGAGGTACTTGATCTCACCTTCAAGATCTTTTACAAGAGTACGCTTCTCCGAAGAGCTCAGATCCGACAATTCCTTTGTACCCGTATCCTTCTTCTTGTTGTCGGTCGTCGAAGAAGAACCCTTCAGCTTCTCAATCTCCGCCTTCAGCTGATTGTTCTCATACTGCAATCGAGAGATCTCAGCGGTCTGTGACTGCACCTGAGCCTGTAGCTGAGCCACATTGCCCGATGATACATTATTGTTGCTTGACGAATTGACCGATACCGTCTTGCTCGCCTTGTCATACGCCGCCGTAGCGATGCCCATCTGATTTAGTGCTGCGATCGAAACATAAGTCCTACCGTCCTGCGTGATAAAAGGACGCATCGAGCTGTCCGTCACGGCAAAATTCGAGCCGTTCACTCGAAGCACCACGCCATATGTCGCTACCAGATTTTTCTTGTCAGGTGCCGCCATTGCGAACGAAGACACCATCATCAACGAAGCCAACGCTCCCGCCGCCAATTTCTTATTCAATTTCATAAAAACCTCCTTATTATTAGGGCAAGCCCTTTTGCTTAAAAATATTGTAACACAAAATTTCGCGCTTTTTATTACAAAAAGATTAAAAAACCGTAACATATTGTGGAAAACGAAAAGATCAAGACAAAAGCACACAAAAAAATACAAAGGTCGAGCCGAAAAAACGATCCAACGAAGAAGAAACTTTATCGACTATACTCGACAAAAATCCAAAATTCGATAAGATCATCGACTATACTCGACAAAAAATCAGATCGATCATGATAGTGTAAAATAGTTGTGGGAGATTTAAAAAAGAAATAGAGATCAGCTCCAATGTGGTAAAATAGATTTAAACCAAAAAAAATCATCTTACAAAGGAGAGATCTCTATGCAAACTATTATACAACAAA
>JAUMYO010000011.1:0-2422 GCA_030528605.1 Peptostreptococcaceae bacterium
CCATCTGTCAGACTACGGTCTGTGTTTGGGTGAACGATCCCCTCTCTTTTCTGTTTCAAAGATAAAAAAGGGAGCATCGCTCCCAAAAAAAATTATTTTTTCAAACCCATCATTTGACGCGCTTCATCCGGCGTTGCGATCTCACGACCTACTTGCTTTGCCATTTCGACAACTTTGGCTACAAGCTCTCCGTTGCTCTTTGCAAGCACCCCTTTTTCAAGATAAAGGTTGTCCTCAAATCCTACACGAACGTTGCCGCCCATTGCGATCGCCATCATTGCCAAAGGGAATTCATGGCGACCGATCCCCGTTGCGACCCAAGTGGATCCCGGCGGGATAGAGTCGACCATAAATGTCAGATCTCTCGCTGTTGCAGTCATCGCTCCCGGTACACCGAGTACGAAGTTGAAGTGCATCGGTTCATCGATCAATCCTTTTTTTGCCATCAGGATCGCCGTATCGATCATTCCCTTTTCAAAAACTTCGCATTCCGGTTTTACACCATATTCTTTCATCGTCTCGGCAAACTCCTGGATCATAGTCACCGTATTCGTAAAGACTTCATCTCCTCCGAAGTTGCACGTACCGCAATCCAAAGTTGCGATCTCCGGTCTCAAAAATACCGGTTGCAATCTTTCTTTAGCCGTCATCCATGTAGCTCCGCCCGTACTCGGCAAAATGATGATATCCGGCAACACCTCTCGGATCGCTTTGATCGCTTCCTCATATCGGTCCTTGCTTTGAGTAGGTGTTCCGTCATCTTCACGAACATGAAGATGTATGACCGCAGCCCCCGCATCCGCCGCCGACTTCGCCTCACGAACGATCTCCTCGATCGTATAAGGTACTGCCGGGTTTTGCTCCTTGGTGACCTCCGCTCCGCAGATCGCTGCGGTAATGATCAGTTTGTTCATAGTCTTATCCATCCTTTCCATTGTCTGATCCCTTCTTTTTCTTCAAAAAAAGGTTTTCAAGCCTTTCTCTTATTATAACCATCCGTCTGTAGATTATCAAGAACAATATTTTTGAAAAGATATTGAACTTCCGTTTACTTTGTGATACAATAATTTCGTAGCGAATTACTTAATATCTGTTATAGGTGTAAGGGAAACAGGTGCAAATCCTGTACGGTACCGCCGCTGTGTTGGGGAGAGAGTGCTTATTATGTCACTGCGAAAGTGGGAAGGCTAGCATGATCGAGGATCCTAAGTCAGAACATCTGCCTATGACTGTCACCAAAAACTCTACGGTCTATAGAGGGTGTGTTGAAGATCGATTTCATACCTTCTATATCTGTGCCCATTTGAGGCTAGGTAAGAAGGTTTTTTATTTCAGGTCACCGAACTCCAAGTGACCTTTGGGGCTGATGCCGAACTCCAAGCAACAGCTCCGAACACACATAACCGTAAAGAGATGTTAAAGCAGGTATGCCATCGCATACCGTAATTCGCAAACATCCCTTCCAAACGGGCAGACCGTACTCCTTGGTCTGCCCGATCAATTTATGCAAAACTTTTTGTCCGAAAATACCTTTTTTCTTCCATATCTATCGTGCTTTCTCAAAGATCTTTTGCAACACCTTGTCCGCCGTCATCTTGGCAAGCTGTTCTTCATCTTTTATATAGGATCCTTCTCCCAGCGACCAGCGCATCTGATCATAAGATCTCAAATAACTTTTATCCAATACCTTCGGCTTAAACTTTGCATACCAATCCGGATAATATCCTTTCATATAACGATCTGCAAGTTTTGCCGCTTCGCTGTTCCTGTTTCCTTTGGAATTCACGGTCCCGTTGATCTGAACTCCGGGCGGAGAAGCATGAAGCAGCACGATGCTTCCGTCCTTGCATGCTCCGATGACGAGATAGACATGACCTTTATTGCTCATGATATCGCCCGCTCGATGATCTTTCACATTTTTTGCCGGTGTGTATTTTCCCCAGCCTCGCTGTGCAAAATCCTTCGCCATCTTTTCCGCTTTCATCACATATCCCTCTTCGCCATCGGTCCGGTGAAAGAAGTTGTAGATCACCCAGCCCATATAGCCCGAGCAATCCAGACCGTCGTGGATCCGGTATTTTGTCTTGTTGAAATCATAAGCTTTATTTTGCTTTTTGAAAAAACTTTCCCATTGCCCGCTCAAGCCGATGCTTCGTGCCTCGATGCCGGCAGCCGTATCTTCTTCATTCCATCCGCCACCCCAAACATACATCGTCGAGCCGACCGGCTGAATGGCGATCTTTAGCAGATCCAAAATACTTCCCTCCTTTTCCTGACTATCGGAAGCCGTTGCAGGGTCGGATGCAAAAAGAGCATTCGAAGGGTACATACCCCCGCTCAAAGTCAAGATCAGGATCGCAAATGCGATGATAAATTTCTTATACATATCTTCCTCTTCTCACAAAGATCTTATACTGATATC
>JAUMYO010000011.1:2522-23947 GCA_030528605.1 Peptostreptococcaceae bacterium
TGATAAATTTCTTATACATATCTTCCTCTTCTCACAAAGATCTTATACTGATATCCTTTAGAACTACCATTTAATGACGATCTTTTATAGCTTGGCAGGGAGCATCCCTCCACTGCGCCATTCCACCGGAATGGAAATGTATCTATAGAATCATTTTATGGGATGATAGTATCTACTCTTCTATTATAGCATCTCCGAGCGATCCAAAGAATGATCACACCGAAATGTTATAAACTTGTAACAGTCCGCCTTTTGTGATGCGATCGTAAGACACCAAGGTCTGATACTGAAGCCCGGTCGAAAACATAGAAATGTTTTTATGGTCTATACGATCTGCAGATCATCCCAACAAATGCTTAGAAATATCACTCATAGGGACCCGATCGTACGATCAGGTCCCTATGAGTTCAGTATGTGTATAGAGATGTTCCGACCAAAAAAAGCCATTGCTCCTGAGAACGATGGCTTTTGATATGAAACGAAGATCGGCGCGTAGGCTGATACCGATCCTATCATCCTTTCGGACCGGGACTCGCGATCCGTAGATCCTTATACCGAGTGGCGATCTACAAAAGAAATGGTGACAGGACCAAAAATACGATCACCATAATAGTAACTCCTATGAAAATTTTCCCGATCGCCGTCGCCATATTGATCGTATACCCGACCCCGACTTTTTTCGGAACGAACGTTGCCGGATCGCCCGGGTCATAATACAATATCCCCCACAGCCACTTGTCATCATCGTCATAGCTCGCGTTGCGTCCTTCGATCGTTTTTGATCTCAAGCGTTCTCCCGATGTTCCTACCTTCAGCCCCACGACGATCGGCGAGGCGATACTCAAGATCAATACCGATATCATAAACAGAGCCATCCATCTTCCGATCTTCACTCCACTCATCGGAAGATATGTCAGGGCCATCAGAAACGACAGCGAAAGACTGATAGCACCAAAACAGATACCCCACCAAAATTCAGCTTTCTCCGAACGAATGATCGCATCCTCCAGATCCCCCGGTCCAAAATTCTTGCGCGATACTCTCATCAGATAATTGGACAGCATGAAGAAGCACGCCATAACGATCGAAAATATATAAGGGAATAATACCGCTCCCGGCGACTTTGGCGCAAAGATATCCGGCTCCAAATAAAGATCATAATGCGTCGGGATCTGCTCCGGCAATCGATCGTAGTTTTTGATGCTCAAAATGATAGGGATGAGCGAAACGACGAGGCTTGGAACATAGTACCAAAGGAGCGACTTTTTCTTTGCTCGACGGGACGACATTTTCAGATCGACTGCGATCTTTTGCTCTTCAATATAAAAACCATTCTCCGCCTTCCATTTCTTTACCCGATCATGAGATCGGGCATAGATGACACTTCCCGTCACGATATAGATCATCGATACCGAAGCGGATACGGTCGCTGAATCATCCGGATAAAAATAAGTATAAACTATGACAAAGACCCAGAAGAAGATCCCTATCTTTGTCACTTGACTTTTGAAATGTGCTACCATTTGGCGGATCTTAGGTCTTTTCAGTCCTTCTTCCGACAAGGTGACACCAAGTACGATATTCCGCTTACTTAGATCGGGTATAAGTCTGAACAGTCCGATCAAAATAACGAAATGGATACTATTGAAAAATATCAAAAATGGTTTTGGCATAAGAAACCTCTTTTCCAACACAGGGTATCGAAACAGACCTTGTCGATCCTCCTTAGAGAGCGGATCGATACGATAGGCTCAAATAGGTTTTAGCATAAATAATGATTTGGGCGATCTCCATTTCGCTTTTAGAAAGATCATCGCATCGCTAAAACGGATCCGCACAAGATCCGATCAAAAACAGCCGGATCTCTTCCATGCTCATCCCGCGATTTTTGAAATCCGCGATCCAGTAGCGCAGTTCCGCTTCTCTCTCTTTCAGTACGACCTCGTCCATCTTGGAAAAATCTTCCCGAATATAGACCCCGCGCCGACGATCGATCTCTACATATCCTTTGGCTTTTAAGATCTGATAGGATTTGTTGACGGTATGGAGATTGATCCCGATCTCTTGTGCCAACTGTCGGACCGACGGGAGCATCTCACCGGCTTTCAACTCTCCCCGGTCGATCTCCAGGATCACCTGTCGCACGATCTGCTCATAGATCGGGATCTCGCTTTTAAGATCAATGATCATCAAAAACTCCTTTCTCTGTTATAGATATAATATAACAGATATCACAATGAGTCAATATTTTTTTCTATATTTCTGACCGAAGGATCGATCTTTCGTTTTATTTTCCTGCAACTGTTTTATGCCGAGAAGATCCGGTCATGATCATCTTTCCTTTTACAAATGATAGGCTTTTTTCTTTTCTTATGTTACAATGCTCTTGTGTCGATCCTCTTATCCGATCCACCTTTTATTTTTGTATGCACATGGAAAGGAGCAGAATGAAAAAGATCCTTTTGATCGAAGACGATCTCGACTTGGCAGATCAGATCAAGTCCTATTTAGAAAAAGAAGATCATATCGTCGATGTTGCCACCTGTGTCCAAGAAGCGACCCGACATATCCGATCGCATCATGACCTGAGCCTGTTAGATATCCATCTCCCGGACGGAAACGGGATCCATCTGCTGGAGCTACTGAAAAGCTATCAGCAACGCGTCATCATCACGACGATAAAGGATGACGAAAATTTTATCATACACGCCTTGGATAACGGAGCGGACGATTATATCACGAAGCCGTTTTCACTCGGTGTTTTGCGCGCAAGGATCGATGCCTGTTTGCGAAACTCCGTCCATTCATCCGACAAAATATGCTACAAAGGATTCGTTTTTGACAAAAGCGTAGGATGTATCTTTTATGAGAACGACTTCCTTGATCTAACACCAAAAGAACTGGAGCTGCTCTCACTATTCATCCGGTACCCTCACCGGATCTTCACACGTGAATATCTCCTGAAGAATTATTGGGATATCCGCGAGAACTATGTCAACGACAACACATTGACCGTCACCATCAAACGGATCCGAGAAAAGATCGGAAAGGACAGTATCCTTACCATTCGAGGTATCGGATATCGGATGGGCTTATGACGATCTTCATCATGATCTGCACTGCGCTCCTCAGTGCATCGGTCACATTTCTGATCTGTAGATACAAAAACAAAAAAAGGATCCGCGAAATGTTGTCGCTCATTTCCCGATTGGAGCGCAGGGATTATACTTTTCCGATGAAGCAAGATGATCTTTCCGTTTTGGAGGATGCCATTTACAAATCACTTCTCAAGACGGTAGAGCAGAATGAACGGACCAAAAGATCGGCAATAGAACAGGGAAGGAATCTGGAGGATATCGCTCATCAAATAAAAACTCCGATCACTTCCATTCTGTTCGAGCTCGAAACGATGCCGCCTGATATCTCCATCTTACATATCAAAAAGCAGGTCGTCCGGCTCTCCGAACTGGTGCATATCTTGCTCAAGCTCTCCAGTCTTGAAGTAAATCAGGAGAACATGAAAAGTGATCCGATCCTACTGCCGGAGATCGTCGAATATGCCTTAGACATCCTTTCCGGCGATATCGGGAAACAAAAGATCTCGATCCGAAACACAGTGGAAGATCATATCATAAAAGGTGATTTCTACTGGCTGAGCGAAGCATATATCAATATTTTGAAAAATGCGATCCAAATATCGGAAGGAAAAAGCATTTATTTATATTCAAACGAGAACCCGCTATATACCGACTTGATCATCGAGGATGAAGCCGGAGGGATCCCGAAAGCATCGATGAAACATATTTTCAAACGCTTTTACAAAACGCCTGATTCAAAAGGTTTTGGGATCGGGCTCTCCATTTCAAAGGTCATCGTCGAGAAAAACAACGGGATCCTTATCGCTATGAATAAAGATCGGGGGGCTTGCTTTGTCATGCGATTTTATAAAAAATGATCCTGTCACCTTGATGTCACTTAGCACAGGTATAATGAGGATGGAGGTGAATAGAAATGAATATCTTACGAACGGAAGGTCTAACGAAGATCTACGGAACGGGAGATCGGCGTGTTACGGCTCTCAACAATGTCGACCTGTCCGTAGATCGTGGTGATTTTTTATCGATCGTCGGGAGCAGCGGTAGCGGAAAATCCACCCTGCTCCATTTGATCGGCGGAGTGGATCGTCCGACAAGCGGCAAGATCTTTTTAGAAGGAACCGATATCTCCACTTATACGGAGAAAGAGCTGGCACTTTTTCGTCGTCGAAAAGTCGGTCTGGTCTATCAGTTCTACAATCTTATCCCCAGCCTGAGCGTCAAACATAATATTTTATTACCGTTGACATTGGATCATCGCAAAGCGGAGCAAGACTTTTTTGAAGAGCTTATCGAAAGATTATGTCTCAAAGAAAAGTTGAACGCCTTCCCAAGCGAGCTTTCCGGAGGTCAGCAGCAACGCGTAGCCATTGCACGCAGTCTGATCTATCGACCCGCGATCCTTCTCGCAGATGAGCCGACCGGCAATCTGGACCGCAAAAATTCATGTGAGATCATGGATCTTTTGAGATTTTCCAACAAAAATTACGATCAGACCATCTTGCTGATCACACATGACGAGACGCTCGCACTCGGATCCGATCGAGTGGTCACATTGGAAGATGGTCAGATCATAGGAGATGAGTATTATGAATAAAAAAAATCTCTCGATCCTCTTATCCGTCTTTACATGCTCCTTGATCTTTACGATCCTGGGTTATATCGAATATACACAGACCGTCGGAACATACTTTGAAAACAAACGGGTCCATCCTGAAGATATTCGTATTGAAAATGCTTTGGACCAAGAACAGATCGAAGGGCTCAGGCAGATCGCAAATATCCGATCGATCGGTTTGCAGCAAGAGCCGTTCTCCGCAAAGATCGGCGATCATCTGCTGGAGATCACCAATTTCGATCCTACCTACTATCAAATGGTCGAAAAAATGGTAGTTGAGGGCAAAGAACCGAAAAACGAACACGAGATCCTTGTAGGAAACGATCTGAAAGAAAAACTCGGGTTAAGTCTCGGCGATACGGTGACCATCGACTTCGGCAAAAGGATGCAAAACGATAAAGAGATCTTGCCCGGCTCGATCCGTATCCGAAAAGAGAGCTTCCAAACAACAGCTTCCCATCGATTTACCATCGTCGGTTTTACAAGGCAAAGATATCATCCGAATATGCAATTGTTTGCTGCGAACGGATCGATCCATAAAGACAGCAGATGCTACCCTCTGATCAAAGTAAAAAACATTTTCAAAATATTTGAGACAAAAAATGAACTGAACGAGCTCATCCGGCAAGATCACCATATGGAGCCGCGCGTGATCATCGATCGGGATACCTTAGATTTCTTCGGTATTTCGGAAGAACGACCGCTCCCTATGATCTTGTTATCTCGTATCGCTCCCTTGCTCATCACCGCCATCATCTTAGTCTTTATGGTGAGCAATGTCTTTAACATCTGGGCGATCTATGCGATCAAAGAATTTTCGATGTACCGATCCATTGGCGCGAGCAAAGTGCAGATCTACTTTCTTTTGCTCAAACGATCGATCTTGATATCCATCCTTCCGATGCTCTTGGGTCATTTGTCCGGCATCGGGATCATCCGCCTGATCTACCGATCGATGCTGCAAAAAAACAGGGTCATTTTCCGGATGACGCAAGAGGTCTTCCATCTAAACCTTGCAGTCAGTTTCGCGATATTGGCAGTTATCGTCTTCATCGTCATGGCGGCAAGTATATCTCCTGCGCGAAAAGTTTCAAAGATCGATATCATCGACGGTCTGAAAGGAGATCTGCATTTCAAAAATTACAAGAAAAAGCAACGAAGCAATTTGTTCTCCGAGCTGAAGGTCAACAACCGAAAAATTTTCAAAGCACAGATCATCGTTTCCACTGCAGGGCTTGTCCTGGTTCTTTTGCTGATATCCTCTACTGCGATCGATACCGGCAATACTTATCTGTTCACACAAAAAGGATCCGATCTCAACCTGTTCGTGCACTACAGTACGGAAAATGATCACCATCCTGCGATCTTCGATGAGTTTGTCGAAAATATCATGCCCGAAAAACATTTCGCATATATCTCCAAATACATCCTTGTCGATCGCGGGAGGATAAGCTATTCGGACACATTTCAAGAGATCGGTTTTGACAAAAAATACGAACGAGCCGATTCCATATTTTCGCTGGGCTATTTGGAGGGTTCCCTCTACGGATTGGACAAAGAAACTTTTGAAAAGATCGGCGGAAAAGGAAACGAAGTGCTCTTATACGATCAGGTAAAGCCTCGACTCGACCTGCCCGTCTCAAGCCAAAGATCCGTTCCTTATCTGAAAGATGTGGACAAGCTTTGGATAAAATATGATCCGGATGATGAGAAGTATTATCCTTTGACGATCGACCGCAAGATCCCGTCACTTGATCGATCGGATGATGCGACCCTTTCTTTCGATCGTCGGATCGCTGTAGATCTCAAATTTTATGATGTCCCTTACAAAGTGATCCTGCTCACTTCGATCGAGGGGTTCGACCGGATCATAGAAGATGCAAAACGGGACTATGCCGCATCGGACCGGGAGTTCCCGAGACTATATCACAAGCTGGACCTTAAAGTAGACCCTTCCTCCATCGACGATCTGAGCCTATATTTAGACAAAAGGATGCAAGAAAGCGTCATGCAAAATGAAAAGTATCACATACGAAACAGCATCCTCCAAGAAGAGTTTGAGCAGTCTCAAAAGAATTTTATAAAGTTTCTGAATGTCTTTATATTGCTCGGCACGCTTTGTCTCAATATCGCAAATTGTTACTCCACCACCAATCTCAGTTTTCTCGATCGAAAAAGTGAGATCGGAACTTTGCTCAGCTGCGGGATGGATCGTCAGGAGCTCAAGAAGATCTTGTATGATGAAGTAAAAAGGCAGATCGCACTCTCTCTTTCGATCTCGTTTTTTATAACCTTCCTCTTTGATCAATATTTGGTCTTGACCGTCCCCGGTATCGAGTGGCATTTGATCATACGATCCCTGTCCTATCCTTTCCTTCTTTTTGCTGTGGGATGTGTCACTTTCTTCAATTTTTGGATCTATTCCTGTGCTATGGATGCCGTTTTGAAAAAAGAGATCCTCTCATTGATCCGAGAGTGATCCGCCCTCCGATGAGATCCATCGCTGACCTGACCGATACATCTCAACAGCTTTTAACTTAAAGGGTCGATCATATCTCACATAAAAACCCCCTTTCCGGATCTTGTCCGGTAAGGGGGTGCATACTGTCGAAACGAAGATCGTATTTATGTGGTGATCTTATTGGAATAGTACTGCCCCGATCATTCGCCCCAAAGAGTCCCTACTTTTTCTCGGGAAGCTTTTTCATAGATATGTTTTGCTGTAACAAGATCCTGCGTACCGATCCCTACGGTCTTGAACACGATGATCTCTTCATTATTTTCTCTCGCACTCTCTCTACCAAGCAAGACCTCGCCAAGATCCCCTGAGAGATCCTCTCCCGTGATCCTTCCTTCATCCAGCGGGATCAAGATATCTCCCGCTTCGGACAGTACCGCTTCTTTAGAATCAAAATATATTTTGGATGCTCGTTCCAGGATCTCGGGCGGCATCTCCTGCATATGCGGCTGATAAGATCCGACAAAACTCAGTGTCGCCCCTTTCTTCACCTTCATCCCGTCCAAAACAGGAGAGCTCGCCGATGTTACCGCAACGATCAGATCCGCCTCTTCGATCGCTCCATCCGAAGTTTTCGCCGCCACGATCTTCGTTCCGTAGTGCTTCAGCTCCTGCTGCATCTCTTTTGCGAAGTGTTCCTTTTTTTCTTCATTTCGGCTATAGATCCGCACTTCATCGAGTGATCGGACGGTAAGCATCGCTTCCAGCTGCATCCTTGCCTGACTCCCCGTACCGATCATCGCTCCGATCTTTGCATCTTTGCGCCCAAGCACATCAAAGGCAGCACCTGTAGCCGCTCCCGTTCTCATCTGCGTGAGCAGAGTTCCGTCCAGGATCGATCGCACGATCCCGGTCTCTCCGTCGATAAGCAATACCTGCGCCGGAGCGGTCGGCAGGTCGCTTGCCGCGTTCTTGGGAAAAATATTTACGATCTTTACCGATGCGATATCCAGCTCTTCCGCATAAGCCGGCATGAAAAGAAACACCCCTTCTCTTTTGGGTGCGGGGATCTGTGTGCGCAGCGGAACGACGCTCTTCCCTTGCGAAAAGATCATAAATGCTTCCTTCACCGCAGCGACCGCATCTTTCATCGTGAATACTTTTTTGATATCTTCTTTTGATAGTAACAGCATATCCTTTTCCTCCAAAAATGATCTGTCCGATATCCTCAGATCCGGTATATCCATCACCACTTTATCACAGGACGCTGAACATTACAATCCTATTCGTGCCGATATCACATCACAAAAAAAGAGACTTCGGATCCCAAGTGCCATCCGATCATCGTCCGATCGGTCCGCTCCTCGCGATCCAAAGTCTCTCTCATACTGTCTGATATCCTACGGCAAAAGATGTGTTGCTTTGCCGTCTCCTCTAATATTTATCCCCTGTAGGATCATATACGGTGGCGGATGTTTCGTTTGAAGCTATTTGTCTCTCCATGCTCGATAGGCTTCTTCCTTTTTGATCCAGTTTGAATTTTTTCACCTCATTGTAAAGCATATTCGCCTGTGCGGAAAGCTCTTCACTTGCCGCCGAGCTTTGTTCCGCGGTAGCTGCATTGCTCTGTACCACGGTCGAGATCTGAGATAATCCCATATTGATCTCTTCGATCGTCTTTGCCTGTTCTTTGCTCGATCCAAAGATCACGTCGATCAACTCGGTCGATTCCATCGCTTTTTCACGAGCTCGATCCAGTGCTTCGGCAGTATCTTTTGCGATCGCCATCCCTGAGTTTGCATTTCGGACGCTCTGCTCCACCAACATTTGAGTTTGTTTTGCAGATTCTGCCGAACGGACCGCCAAATTTCGGACCTCATCCGCTACGACTGCAAAGCCCTTGCCCGCTTCTCCGGCACGAGCCGCCTCGACTGCGGCATTGAGAGCCAAAATATTGGTCTGAAAGGCAATATCATCGATCGCCTTGATGATCTTTTGGATCTCTTCGGAGGATCGACCGATATTGTCCATCTCTTTGAGCATTTCTTTCATATGTTGATTGCTTTCCTGAAGCTCTCTTCCGACATTGGTCGCCAGATCTTTTGCCTGTTCCGCTTTTTGTGAATTGCCTTTGGACTGCTCGGCAATAACATGAACGGATGCCGTCAATGTTTCGATCGAACTTGCCTGCTCGGTCGCTCCGCTCGCCAGATCATGCGCTGCCGAGGACACATGCCTGGAGCCTTGATCCACTTGCTCCGAAGACTCATGGATCAAAGATAAAGTCTCATTGAGTGATGCCGAGATGTGCAAAAGAGCATTTTTTATGTTGCTGAATTGACCTTCATAAGCTCTTTTCAGCTCAACACGCATATCGCCATCTGCCATTTGTTCCAATACGGAAGAGATCTCCCGGATGTTTCCGACATACTCGTTCAGTCTTTTGACGGTCCGTCCCAGCGATGTAGCGACCATCCCCACCTCATCGTCCGAATCGATATCCAGCCGGATGTCCAAATTACCGTCCGCGATCTCGTTTGCAACTTCGTTCAATTTGATGAGCGGTCTTGAGATCCTGCCCGATACGATCCAGATCATCACGACATAGATCGTAATGATCGCGATCGAGCTCATAACAAGTGTTGCTCGGAGCACATCATATCGACTGCTGAATTCTTTGTACGATAAGACGGATACTACCGCCCAGTCAAAATCATCCACCTTTGACAGATAACCCTTGTTTTGATGATCATTCTCCGTAAAATCCACGGGACCATAGATCCGATCCGTGATAAGCTCTCTAAATTCTTTGTTGATCGGAGCATCTTTCAGCGCAACGCCCATGATCTGATCGTTCGGATGGTATGCCACATGGTTGGTAGGTGTCAGCAAAACGAAAAATCCTTTTTCGCCCATTCGATTTTCCTGCATAAACTTTTTGATATATTCGATGGACAGATCGATCCCGAGAGCACCCATACGATCCCCTTTTTCATCAAGGACCGGCGCGGCGATCGTAACGACCGTTGCGTTGACCGTATCATCAAAGTATGGCTCGGTCATAACAAATTCCGCCGAAGGATCTTTCTTCATATACTCATACCATTCTCGTTTGTGGATGTCCCATCCTTCGCCCGAAAAATACCCATCCGATGCCCACTGCTTATTCGTTCTTTCATCGGCGATCCACACCGACAGAATATTTTCGTCCCCTTTGTGGATCTTCACCATCGTCTGCATCGCTTCTTCAAACCCCGGTGCTTCCTTTGGAGATCCTCCTGTAGGGATCGCGTTCATAACATCTATGAATTGCTCATTTTTTGAAAGAGAATTTGCCATGAGTGCAAAGTTTTTGAAATACAAGTTGATCGATTTTGCGATCGACTTTGTTTCGATCTCTATCTTCTCTTCCGCCAAACTGAATAATGTGATCTTCACACTTCGTAATATCAACACGGACAGTAGGATCAACGCTATGATCACCGGGATCCCTATCCATGTAAGGATCGCTTTTCTTATACTGCCTCTTTTTTCCGTCTTTTTTGATCCGCTGATTTTTGTCAAGATCTCTCGCATATTACCCTCCTTTATTTCATCATCTATATTATCGTATCATATAATAGATCAATTAAGAGCGACCGCTTACTTTTTAGAGAAAGACCTATCCGGTCGGACAAGATCTTGTCCGCTACGGCAAGCTCTTGACGAAAAACACAGATCCAAGATCCTTTCACAAAAGATCGCCACATACCCGTCATCCGGCTGATACGATCGATACATCCTATCATCAGACGATCGATCCTGCGACCGGTTTGAAATTTGTCGTCGGATCGTTTTCAAAAAAAAGATCCGAGTTCCATGATACTTTATTCGTATCTTGAAACTCGGATCGGTATGGTCTTGTTCGATCCTTATAGAACTATCGATCAAACACCTCTTCTCCACAAATATATACTCTCAATGTCTTTGCCTGAAGATCCAGCGGCTCTCGATCCCAAATGACGATATCGGCATCCATCCCTTCGCGGATCGCACCTTTGAGATGATCGATCCCCAGTGCCTCGGCAGGATTTATCGTGATCGCACGGATCGCTTCATCTCGATCCATCCCGGCTTTTACCGCCAAGGCGGCGCACATATTCAGGGAGCCTTGCGGAATGACCGGGTGATCGGTGATGATCGACACCTTGACGCCTTTTTCGCTCAAGATCTTTGCCGTCTCAAAACTGATATTTTTCAGCTCGATCTTGGATTTGGATCCGAAAGTCGGTCCGACTTGTGCATAAAGCTCATTCTCCACGATATAGTCGGCTATAAAATGTCCTTCCGTACAATGCTCCAGCGTCAGTTTTACGCCAAATTCTTTTGCGATACGGATCGCGGTACAGATATCATCCGCGCGGTGTGCATGCGCTTTGAGCGGGATCTCTTTTTCCATCACCGGGATCATCGCTTCCATTTTGGGATCGATATCAAAATGATCGCCCTTATATTCCGCATCCTCTTTCTTAGCGATATAGTTCTCCGCTTTTGTCAGCGTTTCTCTCAATATCGCGGCAATGCCCATCCTGGTCATCGGTGCTTTCTGGCCGTTTTGTCCATAACAGCCTTTCGGGTTTTCTCCAAAAGCACATTTCATCGCCGCCGGATGCTGAATGATCATCTTGTCCACGACCTCACCATAGAGCGAGATCGTTGTAAAACTTCCGCCGATCACATTCGCACTTCCCGGACCCGTACAAGCGGTCGTCACGCCGCCTTCGAGCGCATCTTTGAATGCCGTATCCCATGGATTGATCCCGTCGATCGCCTGCATATCCGGTGTTACGGGATCTGTGATCTCATTCCCGTCGGATCCTTCCCATCGCATCGCTTCATTAAACAATCCGATATGGGAGTGCGCGTCGATAAAGCCCGGCAGAACATATTTGTCCGTTGCATCGAACTCTTCGTCGTTATCCACATTCTCGATATGATCCGCTACCTTTGTGATCTTCTCCCCGATAAATCGTACATCTTTTTTTACAAAACCTTCTTCTGCAATGAATGTCCAGCCATTTCTGATTATCATATCTCTTCCTTTCATCTGCCCCTTGCTCGGCAAAGCGTTTTTTTGTGATAAGTAGCGACCCGATCCCCAAAGGACCCGCCTTAAACTATCCATACCAACTTCATCTTCAGGATGATTTGACCCTAGTCCTCGATCATGATATTCAAGATCTCAACATCCGTCATCTTCATGCCGTCTTTTGCCATCTGTGTGATCGCACGGATCGTATCCTCCACAGTATCCTTGACCAAACCTTCGCCCGCATTGAAGCGTTGCTTGTTCGCCGCCAAAGTATATCCCATGATCGCCGCATCCACCGACGATGCGATCTTTGCCGCACAAGACGGTTTCGCCCCGTCGCATACGATCCCGGAAACATTCCCTAAGGTGTTCGTGATCGTATCTATGATCTCTTCTTTGGAACGATCATGCAGATAGGCGATCGCCGCTCCGGCTCCACAAGCCGCACTGACCGCACCACAGTAGGCGGACAATTTTCCGATCCTCGCTTTTTGCATGAGTGCGATCAGATTGCTGAACAGCAGTGCTCGGATCAATTTCTCCTCCGAGACCCCAAGATCATGCGCAAAAATGATGACCGGAAGCGATGCCGTCAGTCCTTGATTCCCCGATCCCGAGTTGATAACGACGGGCTTGGAGCATCCGCTCATCCTTGCATCGGATCCTGCTGCCGCATAGGCTTTTGCACGGACCCGAACATCATTTCCATAGCTTGCGATCAGCGTCTTGCCGACATTCGCTCCATAAGAGTTCATCAGTCCTTCGTTGGCGATCTCCAGATTATATCGGATCTGCATCCTGATAAGATCCTTCACTTCCTCAAGATCGACCCGACCTACATAGTCATAGATATCATCAAAATTATAAGGATCTTCCGTTCCGACACCGCGGACCGGATCCTCTTTTGCTTCAAACAGGACCTCATCGTCTTTTTCGATCTTCGTGATATTGGTGTGGGCTTCTTTGATCTCCACGACCGCCGAATGCTCTCCCTTCTTCATCGAGATCTTGATATAAAGATTTTCAACGCCTTCCGCAAGTTTGACCGCACAGATCTTTTGTTCGATCAACGCTTTTGTCTCCTCGATATGCCGATCCGTAACGGTAGTCAACACCTCCAAAGCCAAAGCCGCATCTCCTCCCGTCAAGCCGAGCAGGACGCTCGGGACGATCCCTTTCATCCCGCCTGACATCGGGACCGTGACGCCCTTGACATTCTTGATGATATTTCCGCTGCAAAGTACCGTGACCCGATCCGGCATATCGCCCAAGATCTCTCTCGCCTTTGCCGCCGCATAAGCTAATGCGATCGGCTCCGTACAACCCAATGCCGGGACGAGTTCTTTTTTCAAAATCTGTGTATATTTGTGATCCGACATATCCTTTCCCCTTAAAATCATTTTATCTGGATTATAACATATTCTTCCTTTTCAAGGAATGGGATTTTTCTTTAGAAAACAAAAAACTTTGCTTCCGTCAAAACGATCGGGGGGATCTTTCTTTGAAATAAAAAAGTACATCCCTTTACAGAATGTACTTTTAGAAATTTGGTGGGCGTTACCGGGTTCGAACCAGTGACCCCCTGCTTGTCGAGCAGATACTCTCCCAACTGAGCTAAACGCCCCCGCCAAAGATATTATAAATCATTTATCCTCAGAAATCAATTATTTTTTATCCAAAATCGGATCTTTTATCAAAAAAAAGGATCCCACACTCGCTCGGAAGTGATGATCTCCTCTTTTCGTTTGGCAAAAATTTTGGCATACAGGAAGTTTTGTATGCCAAAACTTCCTATAATTTATTTCTCAAAACTTTTAGCAACAGCACCGTGATAAGGATCGAAGTCCCTCCGATGATCGCCGACGCCAACACTCTGGTCGGCAACAGGACCATAAATGCCTTTTTGAACAAAATAGTCAACCACAAAGTATTCAGTCCCAGCGCTACCACGATAGTCGTTACGACGATCGCGATCGCTGTGCCGACAGCTACTTTTTGGAAAGGAACGCTCTTATCGATGTACAGCTTGTGAACGATCAGCGCCGGGATCAGCCCTTGCAATGCGGAAGACAGCGTGAAACCCGGAAAAAAAGTTCCCTGAGGCATCAACAAAACACCTACGAGGTCCGCGACCACTCCTGCCAATGTCCCTACGATCGGACCGAGGATGATCCCCGCCATAGCCAAAGGGACCGATCCATAAGCGATCCTCACGGTCCCGCCCATGATCATAAAGCCAAAAAAACGTGTTAACACAATGCTCGCCGCAACAAAGATCCCGCCTAAAACGATGGATCTCGTGCTGATTTTTCTGTTATTCATTTTTCCTCCTCAGCGGACGCGATAACACATCGCAACAAAAGCCCTAAGATTTGACTTTTGCCTTCGTCTGACGGCAACTTCCCATCCATCAACACTTGACGCGTGCTATCTACTCTGCATAGAGGTATTTTAATATATAAAAAACAAAAAATCAACAAAAAAATGAGTAAGAGTCCGAGCCCCTACTCATTTTTATCTTACGATAATGATCCCGATCTATTTTTCAGCTTTCGCCTCTGCAATGATCTTTTCCGCCATCTGCGCCGGAACTTCTTCATAACGTACAAATTCCATTTCAAAATATCCTCTGCCCTGCGTCATCGCCTTCAGATCGATCGCATATTTGAAAGTCTCCGATTGAGGTGCTTCAGCGTGGATGATCTGCTTATTGTTCTTATAAGCTTCCATCCCAAGGACGCGACCGCGTTTTTTGTTGATATCTCCCATGATATCCCCCATATACTCTTCCGGTACATAGATGTCCAGTTTCATGACCGGTTCGAGCAATACCGGCTTTGCCTCTTCCATCCCTTTCTTAAATGCAAGATTTGCAGCCAATTTGAACGCCATCTCGGAAGAGTCTACATCATGGTAGGATCCGTCGTAGAGGACCGCCTTGATATTCGTAACAGGATATCCTGCCAACACTCCATGTTCCATCGACTCTCTCAGACCTTTTTCGACAGCCGGAACATACGACTTCGGTACCGACCCGCCGAACAGCTCCTCGGTAAACTCAAATTCCTCAGAAGACGGTGAGAATCGAATCTTCACATCCCCATACTGACCATGACCGCCCGACTGCTTCTTATGCTTTCCTTGCACATCCGAATTTCCTTTGATCGTCTCTCTGTAAGGAACTCTCAGATCCTTCAAAAGCACATCGACACCAAACTTGTCTTTTAATTTATCCTTCAGCGCATTGACATGGATCTCACCCTGCACGCCTAAGACCGACTGCTTCGTTTCGGCATTTCTCGAGTAAGTGAAGGACGGGTCTTCATCAAGTAATTTCTGGATACCTTGAGAGATCTTGTCCTCGTCATTTTTGTTTACCGCTTCTACAGCGACCAGCATCTGCGGTTTCGGAAATTCGAGCGGCGGTTTTTCACCATATCCCGCTTTGGAGGATAGCACATCTCCCGTTACGACATCGCCCAATTTTGTAAATACGACGATATCCCCGGCATTTACTTTTTCCACTTCTTTAAGTTCTTTGTTCACCACGGAGAACATCTTGTTGATCTTCTCTTTCTTCCCATCTTTGTTGATATTGAAAACTTCCATATCCGATCTGAACTCGCCCTCAAACACTTTGGCATAGTTCACGCGACCGAGGAATGGGTCGTACACCGTCTTGTAGACCTGAGCCACCGAATCCGCCGAATATCTCGGAACACCGGAATCCAGAGGAGATGGAAGATAATCGACCACCATATCCAACAAGGTGTGCATCCCGATATTCTTCGCCGTCGATCCGCAAAGCACCGGGATCACATCCCCGGCAAGCACGCCCAAACGAAGTCCTCTATGGATCTCATCTCTTGTGAATGCTTCTCCTGCAAAAAATTTATCCATCAATTCTTCATCGGTTTCGGCAACCGCTTCCAAAAGCATCTCACGGATCGGCTCCACCTGGTGCTGGATATCTTCCGGCATCGGCACGGTCACACATTCAGAGCCGTTATATTCTCTCGCAAACATATCTACCACATTGATAAAACCTTTGAAACTCTCCGCTTTTCCCCACGGCACATGGAACGGTGCGATCTTCTTTCCATATTTTTCTCTCAATTGATCAAGGATCTTTTCGTAATCCGCTTTTTCACTATCGATCTTATTGACAAAAATAAATCTCGGCATATTCAGATCGTCCGTGATCTCCAGTGCTTTTTCCGTACCGACTTGCAGGTCGGTCGTTCCATCCACGACGATGATCGCTCCCCTCGCCGCGCTCATCGCCGAAGTGACCTCGCCCGAAAAATCAAAATATCCCGGGGTATCCAAAAAGTTATATTTGTTGCTGTTATACTCTATTGCGTAAAGTCCTACAGTATTTGTCAGTTTGACTTCATCGGTCGGTTTTGAGATCCGGTTCGCCAGTCCCGCAGTAAATTGTATCGCTTCGATCAAATTACTCTTACCGCTTCCGGCATGTCCCAAGATTGCCACATTTCTGATCTTGTCACTTTCGTAAACCCTCATTGTCAAATTCCTCCTTTGAGTTTTGAAATGTTCAAAAATTAGATATTTTAGATAATTATAACTCATACAAAGCATTTATGCAATTGTTTTCCTTATGGTCTCAAATAAAAATTTCAGCGATCTTTAGGACATCGCACTTAATATTCGGGGCGAATGGTCGAATGTTAATTAAACTGTATTTGTCCGGGATCTTCTTCCGATCTCAGAATAGATCCATGCACATTTTTGACCTCTCATCGGAGCGATCCTTTTCGCATTCGTTTTACCCGATCGTTCTTTAGATAAAAAATTTTACTTTTTTACTGAAGAACTGTTAGTCTGGGATAATTTCGGGATATAAATGGAGAGGTCATCTGTTTTGAGTTTTTTCAATAAGATCGGTCTTCATAACCACCGATCCGATGCAACGGATCTACTTGAAAATTTGTTGTAAGCGAATACTCTTTGGACAAAACTTTTATCACAACTTAAAGGAGGAGTTTACTATGTTGAATGCCGGAAGTAAAAAGTTGAGCTGGATAAGCTACTTTATGGCAATTTTATTGATCACCAATATTTTTGTTCCCTATGGCAGTTCCTACGCATCCGAGCTGGGGCTCGATGATCTTACGGTAAAAAGTATCGTCGTCAAGCAAAGCGGGATCGTCCCCGAAAACGGACATCTCGATTCCGATCTGTCCTTGATCGTTGATGCGGATCTGTCTGCTCAGATAGGACCCGGAAAGATCCAAAAAGGCGATATCCTGAGCTTTAAGATCTCAGAACCGTTTTTGCCCGAAAGTGTTGCTCAAGTTCCGATCATGGTCGAGAGCGGCGCTTATACTTTGGGAACTTATACCTTGGTCAAAAATGACGACGGGCTTTATGCTCAGATCGTTTTTGACGGGGATGTTTTTGAGGCAGATGATATTCAGAGAGATGAGCATGGGATTGCGACGATCCCTTTTTGGTTAACTGCCGTTATGAATTACGATCATTCCGCCGGAGCGATCGATCATGACGGAAAAGAGGTCCAAATAATCGATAAAAATTATGTATTGGATCCGCCGAAAGGTGATTTTGAATTTACGATGAAAAAGTCCGGCGATGCGCGCGGGAGAACGCCGCATGTTTGGTGGACGATACAGATCGACCCTGCTGCTCCGGGAAGCTTGGCTCATCTTGACGATTTCCGTTTCTTCGATGACCTTTTTAATGTCGGAGTCTATGAGCAGGGTTCTTTCAAGATCGATGGAGTCGTAACGGAGCCTGAATATAATAGTCATAACCACCAATTGTCCTACACCTTTCCGAAAGGCTTCGGTAAAGGATCGGCTACGATCACCTTTGCTACTAAGATCTGGGACAGTATCTATCATGGTTCGAATCCGAAAAACTACTCCAACACCGCTTACCTTTATTCCAAATTTGAAGGGGAGACCCCTGTTTCCGCTTCAGCCGATCTGGTGAAATATACCCCTGCTTGGATCTCCAAAAGCGGCGAAGAAGATCGAGGCAGCACAGGCGTAGTCGAAAAAGATCGCCGGATCCGATGGACGATCACTGCAAACGGCAATGAAGCTTTCCTTCGGAATATGTATATCGAGGATGTTCTTGATCCCGGTCTTGAACTTGTGAGTGCCAAATACAAGGAGTGGGATCCCGATGGAAAGTCATGGGGAGAAGAAAAAGACCCTCGGATCGTCGGTGATAGATATTATATCGGAGAAGACGGTCATGTGAACGACAAAAGGATCCTTTTGACCTTGGTCACCAGGGTCATCCAGAACCCGACCGATCATCCCGGAGCAAAGACCAACTTCACGAACAAAGCGACTTTGGGCTGGGAAAATTTCCCGGGCATCCACACTCAGCCGGTCAAAGCGACCATCGGTTTCAACGGGATCACAAAAGTATCTATCCCAAAGGGAAAAGCTTTTTATTCTCCTACTTCTGACGATTTCGTGACAGATCCTACAACTGCAAGCATCGCTTGGAAGACCGATGTGGAATTAAAAGATGAGCTTCCTCCGGATACAAAAGTCTATGAAGTATTTTTATACAATGATCTCGGCTACAGTTCAAAAGATCTGAACGGTATCCCTGCAGGTCTTACATTCGGTCCGGAAGGGAAGCGTGCAGATAAAGATCCGCTCGACCGACCTACTTCGATAAAACAGAAGTTCAGTGATTTCAAAAGCGATAGCGGTCTGACTTACGAAGTCACACCGATCACGGACAAAGCCGGTGATCGTGTCGGAGATCTTTTGACGATCAAAGGTTTTGAAAAAGGGAAAAAGGCGACCTACTTTACAAAAAGCACCGTCGTTTCGACCGCATTGCATTATAGGATCAGCAACAACACCCTCAGAGATAAGGAGCGCGGATGGCATGTTCCGGTGTTCAACACCGCATCACTGTTCAGCGGGGCAAGCGAACTGACGAGATCCACAGCTGACGGTATCGTCCCTCTCCACTCGGTATATAAGGATTCTTTGCATCGCGATGCAGTCAAAGACCCGATCGCTTTCAAAAAAGCCGGTGATCCTAAAGTAAATTCACATTTTGGAAGCGGCGGATATCTCCTTGGCGAAGATCAGTATCACTTGGCTTTCGATCATGAAGAAAAGGCGGTGATCTATCGTCTGAGCATCAATCCGGATAATGAAAATTATGCTACCAAACAATATTTTGATGAAAATTCAAAGACATTGAAAAGCTACGGATCGGTAGAGATCACGGATCAACTGATGGCAGGTTGGGAATTCGTTCCTTTTGAAAAAGATACGGAGCCCGGTAAGGAAGATCATAAGTATTTCCTGATGTACCATGGATTTAACGGGATCTCTCCCGATGCAAGAGTTTATTTGCATCCGGAATTGACCCGAACATATCCTGCCGACATGAAATTCGAATTGGTGCAGGCAACCACTGCAAAAGGTGTGTCCAGCGCAAAATTCACCTTCCCGGCATTGGATAGATCCTATGTTGTTTTTCTAAAAGCAAGACCGACTGAAGAAAAAATGAAAGAATTATTCGCAGTCCAAAAAGGTCATGGATATGTCAATAAATTACGAGACAGCAACTTCCGAAACGCTCTTACTTTCAAATTCAGCGAGTATCGGGGCAACCCACAGCCTCCAACGGTTTATTCAGCGATCGGGTTCCAAAGTCAGCCGATCGAAAAAAATGTTGACAAGTCCGATCAAAAAGACGGTATCCTCACTTGGTCACTGGACTACAGACTCGACGGATCTTCTGCTGCGGACATCCATCTGCTGGATACTCTCCCTACGGGGATCGATCTTCCGATGGATGCTCAAGGTCAGATCCTATTAGAGTCCAACGGACAGAAGACCTTCAAGGTCACGGAGATCAAAGCGACTCCGGACGGGACCTATGTTGTCGATAATGAAGCGGCTCCGATCGAAGTCACACAAGACATGATCGGACCGGGCAAGATGATCGAATATAACAATGCTACAAGAGAATTGACATTTAGAGCTCCTGAAGATAAAAAAGCATATCGATTTGAATACCGGACCGAGATCACGATACAAAATGTCGGTAATATCGTCAACAAAGCGAAACTGATCGGTTCGTCTTCAGCTCAGGCAAGCACATCTTCAAGCGCATTTATCGCTTCGATCGCTGCCGGCGCATCCGTAGAACGGGGCGGGACTCTTTTCATCAAAAAGACGGATCCAAACGGAAAAGCACTCGAAAATGCTAAATTCGATCTTCTGGCTCAGAATGGAAATGTGATCCGCAGCGGCTTTACACAGTCAAACGGCGAACTGAACTTCCGCGTTCTTCCGGTAGGGACCTATACCCTGAAAGAGACTGCGGCTCCAAGCGGATATCGATCGGATGCGGGCATATCTTATACGGTCGAAGTAACGAAAGAAAACAACCGATATGTCACCTCCGTCAAAGATGGCGATGATCTTCTCAAAAGTCCGGTCACCATCGTCAATCATCCTGAAACGATCAAACCGAAACCGACCGGATCGCTGTTGGTCGATAACAAAGTCTATCGGGTAAAAGACCAAACCGAAACACCTGTCTCAGATGTTGCTTTCGAGTATAAGATCATATTCAACGGGACCGGAAGCGACAAGGTCTACACTTACGAAAAAACGGAAAATGGTATCACACATTCTTATCAGATCCAAAACGACGGCACGATCTCGTTGAAACATGGTGAGAGCTTTACGATCAACGGACTTCCTGAAGGTCTGGATGTAAAAGTTATCGAGACCGTCTTGGACGGATATACGGTGACCCCATCTGCAGAACAGGAAAAGACGATCACGCTCGCTCCTCGACAAGAGATCCACTTTGTCAACAGGATCACCGATCCGAGCACGCCTCCTCCGGCAGGTGGTGGCGAGACCAAAGAGCCGAAAGGACATCTGGAAATTTCTAACAAGGTTTTCGGCAAGGATTCCGATCCAACTAAAGATTTCAAATACACCGTGACCTTTGAAGGAAATGGCAGCGATCAGGAGTACCGCTTCAAAAAGACATTAAAAGACGGAACGATCCAAGATGGAAAGATCGGTTCAAGCGGAACCTTCGATCTGAAAGACGGTGAGAAGTTCCTGATCGAAAATATGTCGCCGGGACTGAAAGTGATCGTCATTGAAGATGCAGACGTCGCAGGAGACTACACGG
>JAUMYO010000011.1:24047-26867 GCA_030528605.1 Peptostreptococcaceae bacterium
CACAGTTCATCCCTTTCAAGAATGAACCGAGAACTGCTCCAAACGACCCCGGCGGAGGAAACGATCCGAGCAACAACACCCCGGGCAGCGATCCGGGTAACAACGGCGGCGGCAACTCCGGTGGCAGCGGCTCCGGTAACAACACACCGGGCAGCGATCCGGGTAACAACGGCGGTGGTAACTCCGGTGGCAGTACCCCTCCGATCAGCCAGCCAAATTCGCCGATCAGACCGGATGTTGCTCCCGAGCCTATCGATCCGACTCCTACACCGCTTGGACCGGTAGATCCGGCACCTCCAAAGGCTCCTTCAAATAAACAGACGGTAGATGCGTCGGAGCTTATCGGCGAGAACTCGATCCCTCAGCAAGGTAAAGACAAAGCTGTAAAAGGTGATGCGAGATCAAAAGTAACGAAAGTTGCCGGTGCACCGAAAACGGGAGAGGTCCGATTGGATCGTCTATTCAAAAACTTTATGACCTACGGAACATTGCTTCTTCTTCTGTTGGCATTGGTCGATGAGTATTCTAAAAAAAGATATCGATAAATAAATGTTTTATCCACCGTAAAACAAGGATTTAAGTAGAGCGAGGTGCCCACTTGTTTGAAAGACAAGGAAGGGATCCTCGCTCTTCTTTTGTTATGAATATCCCATAAGCCTTGTCCAAAAAAAATTCTTCTATTTTTTCTTCATCTTCGCGCTTCCCAAGTCTTCATTTGCTCAAATGATCTAAGCTTTCGATCCGTCCCCTCTTGTTATGAAACATTTTGTGTTCCTTACACCTGCGCTCCTCTTGATCTTTTGTGTATTCTTTTTCGGACTCCGAAGTTATGCCGAAATTATTTTTTTCCGCCGATCGCCGAGTATCTTCTCAAAAAAAATTTTGTGAAAGAGTATTAATTCCATCCTTTTATGGTTATAATAGTACTAGTTTATTTTGGAGATTATTTTTAATCATGGTGCGACTTTCAGATGATCTTTTCAGATCCTTGGCATCATAGATCTTGAAAATGCGATGGTGAAGCTTTCTCAAGAAAAAATATTCCCGAATTTATTATAAATCATTAAAGGAGGATCTTATTATGTTACATGCTAAAGACAAAAAGCTGAGTTTTATCAGCTATTTTATGGCAATGCTGTTGATAGCGAACATTTTTATGCCTTATGATCTGTCTTATGCGGCAGACCATGGCTTTGACGTTGTAAAAAACAAGTCTATCCAAATATCGCAAGACGGCGTTGTGATCCCCGAAGGCGGGAATATCTCCGTAGATAAGCCTTTGGAACTCAAGGTCAAGTTTGATGTGCCGATCGGCGATCGAGCTGACCAGATCAAGAAAGGCGATGTTTTGCGATTTGATATCGCTGAAAATTTCACCGTGATCGGATCGGCAAGCAAAACGCTCTTCGTTCAGCTGGATAATTTCACTTCATTGCGATTCGGTCAATTCGATATCCGATCGGAAGGCTCCAAATTGATCGGTGAGATCGCTTTTAGCGGAGAGTTTTTCGATACGCCCGATCATGGTTTTACCGAAGCGGAAGCAAGCTTCAGTGCAAATTTGAATTTCGGAAAAGATCCTTATTCCGTTTCCGAATCCGGAGAAAATGTACAGATCCTTGAAAAGACCTTTATACTAAAACCTCCGGCTCCTCAATTTGAATACGTGACCACAAAAAAAGGTGCTTTGGTCGGTGGAAATCTGAGATCAAAACAGATCGAATGGACCGTCACGATCGAGGCTTCAAAAAATAAGCAGCCTCATCCGCTAAAAGGCTATACTTTTGCCGATGATCTTGCTGCGATCGGATCGTATGTGGACGGTTCCCTAATGGTCAACGGAGGCTCCGTCGTTCCTACTACGACCGCTCCGCTATCCTTCACCTTCCCGGACAATACGGCAGACAAGGCGACGATCTCTTTCAAGACATCGATCCCTGATGACAAGCTGTATACTCAATCCGAACAAAGTATCGTAAATACAGCCAAATTTTCTGATGAAAAGGGTGCAGAAGCGGTGACGGTAACATCCCCTCCTGTAACATTCACTCCTCAACTGATCCAAAAAGAAGGAGAGGCAAGTGATCACGGAAGTACAGGTCCTTACGACCCGAAGAACCGAACCATCACTTGGACGATCACGGCAAATCAGGAGGAATTTACTCTTCAAAACGCATATATCAAAGATAAACTCGGAACGGATGTAGGAAATGTTCTGGGACAACTCACTTTCAAAGAAGCAACTTGGCAAAAATGGAACGGTAGCGGATGGGATGCTCCACAAAACATCGTTCCTGAAAATGGTGAAGACTATAGATTCGGAACGATCGACACCAAGATCCTTCTGAAGATCGTCACCAATGTTCCCGATGCAAAAGACGGCTATTCCGCTTCCACCATTCGGTTCAACAACGGTGCTACTTTGCATTGGGATAACGGACCGGGCATCGGGACCGCCACCTTTGCCAATATCGGTTTCAACGCGATCTCAAAAGCCGTTGTCAAGCCGGATCGTACTACGAGCATCATCGAGTGGAAAACGACAGTAGAAGAAAGAAAGCAGACGATCCCGGGACTCAAAGTCTATGAGATCTTTGCATACGATCTGGACGGTTTCGATCCAAGTCAGGTGACCGGGCTTCCGGCAGGTCTTAACCCTGCAGAAGCGAAAGGTCTCTTCGGCAAAGAACTCCAGACCAAGGGGCAAAGATATATCGACGGATCCTTCAATGCGTCGGCAAACTCCACACATTTAAGTGCAAGTTCGGCTCATCCGATCCTGAACAGCTCCGGTAAAAGGGTCGGAGAATGGATCGAAGT
>JAUMYO010000011.1:26967-38876 GCA_030528605.1 Peptostreptococcaceae bacterium
CGGCTCATCCGATCCTGAACAGCTCCGGTAAAAGGGTCGGAGAATGGATCGAAGTGACGGGCTTCAAAAAGAACCAGGATGAATCCTATAACCTGAAAACTCAAGCCGTATCTCCTAGACTCCATCTGAACAACTCAAACGGGACAAAGGTCGAAGCAACGGCTGTACTGGTAAGCAGCAATACGAAGCTGAACCATTCCAATGCACATACACTGCTCCCTTTCCGAGTATTGTATAAAGACCTTTTGAAACGTGAAGCGATGTCGGATCCGATCAAGAATGTCAATCTACACACGGATGGACATTCCAAAGAGGACCCTACCGGTCTGAACGTAGGATTTGACTACAAAGAAAAAGCGGTCATTTATCGTTTGAGCTTAAATGCCGACAGTATCGCCTTTTCCGAGCGAGACTTCTTCGACCCCGATACGAATGAGTTCAAAAAATATGGAAAGATAACCTATACCGATGTTTTGCCGGATGGTTGGGAATTTGTTCCGATCAAAGATAGTGAGATGTTCATATTCTTTGACGGTAGAGCAAATGAAACTTCATTGCGCTCCATCTCTCCGGATACGACTCCGGACGCACCTCCGGTAGGATTCAAGGCAGAGTTCGGAAAAAATGTAGCCACTTTTACTTTTGATAATTTGACAAGATCTCATGCCATCTTGCTAAAAGCGAGACCGACTTCGGAAAAGATCACTGAATACTTTACAAAAGACGGAACTCAGACCCCGGTAAATCGATTGCGATTTAAGGCGGAAGGTTACCATCAGCAACTTGAGATGAGACGTGGCGTCAATATTACAAACAATACGATAGCAAAGTCTTATTTCTCTGATAATGTTCCGAAAGAAGGGATCTTGGAGTGGATCGTCGAGTACAAGCCTACCGAGCTTGCACACACCGGTGCTACTTTGGAAGACCAACTTCCGGTGGGTATCGACATTCCGACCGACTCTAAGGGCGATCCCGTTTCAACGATCGAAAATAACAAAGCTTTCTTTATCCAGGAGCTTGAGCTCAAAGCAGACGGCACTTACAGCAACGGATCGGAAGTTCCCGCTACATTGGGCGATAATGTAAAGTACGATAAAAATACCCGAACATTGACATTTAAGATCCCTGACGGAAACAAAGCTTACCGCTTCAAGTATCTGACTTATGTAACGGGCGATCCGGGTTCTGTAACAAATAAAATAAAGCTTTTGGGAACGAATGAGACCAATAATACAGGCGGATCCACCTTCGTCATTCCGGCGATCGATGCAAATGTATTGCTCCGACGAGGCGGTATCGTTTCGATCACAAAAGTCGATGGAACAAATAACCAAAAACTTTCAGGCGCAGTATTTACGATCTTCCCACAGGGAGGTACGACTGCACTGAGGACCGGAACGACGAGAGCGGACGGCACATTGCTCCTTCGAGGTCTTCCGGAAGGGACCTATACTTTGAGAGAAGTTTCACCTCCGACCGGGTATTCCCTTGACACGACCGATCATACGGTCATAGTGGAAAAATCAGGTGGCGTTTTCGCTGCCAAAGTCAATGGAACGCAAAGCAATCTGTTGACCGTTAAAAACTACAGCACGAATTCCGGTCAGCTGAAAATCTCAAATGAAGTCACCGGAACAGATTCCGATCAAACAAAAGACTTTATCTACACGATCGACTTCCCGGGCGGCGCCGTCTATCCATACTCCAAGAGTGACGGAACGAGCGGAGTCATCCGAAGCGGCCAGACATTCAAGCTGAAGCATGGCGAAAATATCGTATTCAGCAATCTTCCGCCGGGGCTCAAAGTCAATGTCACCGAGAGACCGGATGACTATACTGTCAACGATCCGGGTGCTGCAAGATCCGTAACGATCGAAACCGGTAAGATGGCGACCATCCATTATGTCAACACAAAGAATAAACCGGCTCCGACGACCGGAGGCATCAAAGTCACCAACGCGGTCCAAGGTACTGCGGCGGATAACATGAAAGACTTTAACTTCACCGTGACTTTCTCCGATGGAAGATCTTATCCGTACACCGGAGAAGGCGGAGCGATATCCGGCACGATCACAAGCGGCGGAACGATCAAGCTGAAGCATGGTCAATCCTTTACGATCAACGATCTGCCGAAAGATCTTGTTGTGACGATCGTTGAAGATCCGGATGACTACACATTGGTGACACCGGATAACAAACAACAGTCAAAGACCATCGTTGCAGGTCAGATCCAACAGATCGATTATGTAAATGAAAAAAATGCGGTCGTTCCTAAAACAGGAGAAGTTACCGTAACGAATAAGGTAGAAGGTAATGTGGCGGATCCTAATAAACCGTTCACTTATACCGTGACCTTCTCCGATGGGAAGACCTATCCTTTCACAGGAACAAACGGAGTCACTCCGGGCAATATCACAAGCGGCGGAACGATCGAATTAAAAGACGGTCAGTCTTTCACGATCACAGGGATCCCTGAAGGGGTGACCGTTACCATCGTAGAAGATCCTGCCGACTACACATTGGTTTCTCCGGGCTCTCCAAGTCAAACTGTAACGATCGAAGCCGGAGTTCCTAAGAAGATAGACTATGTCAACAGAAAAGAAAGCTCCGGCGGTGGCGGCGGAAACCCGGGAGGAGGCTCTCCTGAGGTCGGTCATCTGAGAGTGACCAACCAGGTAAGCGGATCTGCTGCAGACCTGAACAAGGATTTCAAATACACCATCACCTTCTCCGGAAATCAGTCATTTGATTATACTAAAAACGGAAACCCTGCGGGCAAGATCCAAAGCGGAGACGTATTCTATCTGCGAAATGGCGAAAACATCCTTGTGACCGATATGCCGAAGGACCTCGTCGTTACGATCGTAGAAGATGCCGTTGTTGCGGATGGCTATGAAGTCGATCCTCTAAACAAAGAGATCGTCAAGACCATCATTGCAAACGAAACCGTTCTTGCACCGTTCAAAAACACAAAAGAACTTCCTGTAGGGGATGTTCAGATCAGCAATACGGTCGGCGGAGTCGGCGCAGATCTCAACAAGCCGTTCACTTACACCGTCACATTCAACGGTATCCAGCAGTATGACTATACCAAGAGTGACGGTACAAGCGGAAAGATCTCCAGCGGCGGTACTTTCACATTGACACATGGTCAGACCTTTACTATCAAAGGAATGCCTGCCGATCTGGATGTGACTGTAACACAAAACGGTGAGGTCTCCTATACAACGACGCCGGGACTCTCAAGAGCGGATAAGATCATAGCAGATCATATGATCTATATGCCATTCGTCAATACGATCGCTCCTGCCGGTGGCGGCAACCCGGGCGGCGGAAGTCCGGGTAGTGGAAATCCGGGGTCCGGTACTCCTCAGTCACCGGTAAGACCGGATCCGGCAAAACCTGAAACGCTGGTACCACCGCCTACTCCATTAGCTCCGCCTTCATCATCGACACCGGATCCGTCCCCTTCATCCGATGGAGGATTCGATAGTCTTGTTGACTCAAGTACGCTTGAAGATTACTCGACACCAAAATCTCAAGTAGATTCCGACTCGAAAACAAAATCAAATACAAAAAATACAAGGATCTCGGGAGCACCGAAAACGAGCGGTGTAGGAAACTTCAATATCATGTTCAAAAACTTCTTGATCTACGGAACGATGCTTCTGCTGTTGATGGCATTGGTCGATGAATACGCATTCAAAAAGCGTTATTAAGATCTTTTGCAGCAAACTTTAGAAACTTCGGTCCGCTAAAGATCGCATCCGACAAGCGGATGATAAGAAAATGATAAAAGAGGGTCCGATCATAGCGGACCCCTCAGTTTGATTTTTTGCGTAGCAGTTGTATGACTGCTACGCTTTTTTATGTCCTACAAGATCCATCGGTGTATATCCGATCCAAACGGATCCTAAAGCCCGATAGGAAGCATAGCAATATTTTCTCATTCCTTATTCGATATGATCGATAGATCTCCTTAACCAATGTTTAGGAATATCACTCATAGAGATCGGATCGATACGAAGAGATAAAAAAAGTTTTATACTATCATCCAATGAAATAGGCATAGAAACACATTTCCGTTCTAATGAAACGGCGAAACGGACAGCAGCATCGCTCCATATAAGCTATAAAAAATAAAAATGTTGTTAATACTATTATCCAATGAAATAAGCATAGAAATACATTTCCGTTCCGGTGAAGCAATGCAGTGATGAGGATACCATTTCCTACAAACTGTAGAAAAAAATGTTGTTAAGTGTGTTCTAAAAATAATAGTATTAGTCCAAAAAAACGACCTCGAATAAGATCCGAGGTCGTTTTTTTGGGTAGTTTATTTGATTCGGTGCTTGCTAATTCACTTCTTCGCTCTTATGATAGACCGAAGCATATCCGCCGATCCTTCGGCTCATCTTTCTGTCGATCTCGATCGTTTTATCCACGATCGTTTTGATATTGGTATAGATCTCAAATAAAGTTTTTTCTTCCGCCTTAAGATGGATATCCCATGCTTGCAAACGCATGATCTTTGTCAGTCTCAAGGCTTCGGTCGTATCCATCCGATCGAATATCTGCTCGATCTCCTCATCACATTCCTGTGCGCTGAGGATCTCTTCCATCCGAAGATCCAATGCGTGATCTGCGCCCACGGTGTCGTTGTTTCTGAAACACTCTTCCACTTCTTTCGTAATGCGAAAAATATTTGTCAGCGCGAGCTGCTTCTTTCGTACATGATCCAGTATTTGTTCGATCTCTCTATTCATCATATCCTCGCGATCTTATTTGCTTCTTTGAAGCTGTCTCTCATTTCCGATACAAGTTCTTTAAGCTCTACGATGTTTTGAACATTACGACTTGCCGAGATCCTCGCCAGCTGAAATTGAAAGAATTCATACATTCTTGAAAGCTCTCGACTGATCTCATATTTTCGATCCAAAGTATCATTCAAATATCGGATGATCTCCGAGGAACGTCGGATCGACTGCTCAAAAGTATCGAAGTCCCTATTTTGGACCGCAAATTCCGCTCTCGCTAGCCTTTTGATCGTTTCATCATAGAGAAGGATCAGCATCTCGCCTCTTGTCATCGTATAAACGGATTGCTCTTTATAGTTCTGTGCGTATGACATCTATCCTCCTATTGCCCAAATTGCTGCATCAAATATCCGCTTTGCGCATTCATCTTGGACACGAGTTTTTCCAAATTGGTAAATTGCTTGTAGTATCTTGTTTCTTCGACCTTCAATCTCCCTTCCAGCTGTGCGATCATCTTGTCGATCGTACTCATCTGTTTGCTGTAAGAGTTGTCGCTCATCGAAAGCGGAGAAAAAGTAGTCCCTGCCCGGTTGACCAGGATCCCGCGGTCCGAGCCGCTCGCCTTGGCATATTTATCCAGCGTCGCTTTCATTTTGTGCATCACTCCGGGCTTTCCGTTCTCCGGAGCTTTTGCAAAGAAATCTCGGACTTTTTCCGGATCCGACCCGATCGCTTCTTTCAGTTTTTCCTCATCGATCTTCAATTTGCCATGATCTGCAAAATTGGAAGAGACGCTGACTCCGATCGAGTCCATCCCCAAGCCGAAGATCGACTGCAGTTCGGAAGATAGCGATCGAAGCTCCGAGTTGTTGAACAAAAGCCCTTGCTTTGCTTTCTTCTCCCAGTTTTCGATCTCTTTTTCACTCATCTCCTTGCGCTGTTCATCGGTGAGCGGTGCAAATCCTCGATCTTTCTTGGTGGTCAATTCCTTGTGCACGAGATCCACGATCTCATTGTAGCTGTCGACCATCTTTTTTACACTGTCCACGATCTTCTTGCTATCCGCTGAAGCATTAAACGTGATCGCTTCCGTATTATTATCGACCGTTCCGGCAGAAGTATAACCGAAAGTTCCTTTCAAATTTATGCTCATCCCTTCCAGTGAAAAATGATTCCCGGATCGGCTGATGTTGATCTCTTCATTCGTACCTTTATATCGAACGGATAATTCCGCATCCCGACCTTGTACATTATTTCTCGTGCTCTGCCTTCCGAAGATCATCGAAGCGAGATTTTGTTTTCCGCTCGCCAGATCATCGTTGATCTCGACTTTGCCGCCTGCTCCATTGATCTTTGAGGTGATGACGAATTTATCCGCCATCTCCAGATAGTGGACGCGTACATTCGCCCCTTCCGAAGAATTGATCTTGTCGATCAGATCGCGTACTGTTGTATCCTCTTTGATCCCTTTTATCTTTGCTCCGTTGATCTCAAAGACCAGATCGCCGTCCGCATCCTTTTCAGCCTGCGTAAGATCCAGACCTATAAATCCGGCATCTTTGATCCGGGCATCCGGATCGATCCGATTGCTCGCGCCCTTGGATGATCCCGGTCCGCTGAACAATCCTTTGCTCCCGTCGCTGATCTTGAGCGTTGCGGTCGGATCTTTGTCAAATCCTCCGGCGATCGGCTTTTTCGGATCGGTCGCATGAAATTCAAGCTTGTTCATCTGACCGCCGCTTCCTGCCGACGTTCCTACTTTTATTTTGCCGGCTCCATACACCGTATCCAACGAAGCCTGGATCTGTTTTGCCAACTTGTCGATCGTATAGGTCGGCTCTTTCAATTCACCGCTTGTAGGCAATTTGACGGTCTTAAGGATCCCGTTGAGATTAAAAGTCATCGCGGTCCCTCCGATGATGTCCGCCGCCGTCTTGGTACTGTTGTAGTCCTTCATCTCTCTACCGACTATACCGTCGGATCCTGAAGTCAGCTTGTCGCCCACACCCAATCCGAGCGATCGAAGCGCGGCACGATCTCCTCCCTTGATCTCGACGGTATTCCCGTCATTGATCGATCGATAGGATAATTTCAATTTATTCGTTCCGCCCGTTGTATCGACTTCAAATCCGACCTTGTCTGCAAGGCTTGCAGTCGCACTGACACGGGCATCTTTCATCAGTTCATTGAGAGAATTTGCGATCTTTTCAGGCGTACTGTAGTCTTTGCCGCTCTCCATCAAGATCGTGTGTTCCTTTCCCCCATACTTGATCTGGATGCTCTTGCCTTCCAAGTTGGAAACTTCCACATTTGCATTCAGATCGATCTCTTTGCTGAGGATCGCTCCGGAAGAGACCGAAGCCGTTGTCGAGGAAGCATCGACCGACAGCTGCTTGATCCGCGTGATCTCGATCTGATCCGATCCCACTCCGCTGACGGATACCTTCCCGGCATTCGATCCGACAGCTTGGATGTCCGTGCGTTCAAAAAAACGCTGACTGAGCAGATTGGTCGGCGAAGTAAAGGAAGTATAGCTCTTAGCCAAAGAATGTAGCTTATCCGTGATATTGCGCATCGCCTCGCCCTGCCATGTGATCGTCTGCTTATTTTGTTTATGCTTTGCGATCTTGCTTCGTGTCGCAACGGTCATCCCTTTTACGATCTCATCCGTATCCATTCCGCTGGCAAGTCCGGACAACCCTCTTCTCCCTCTTCCCAGAAGTCCGCCGGTGCTTGTTGTATTGACTGAGTTTACCGCCATGATTGCCTCCCATTATAAATTCTATACCGAAAAGTTCCTTAAATAATTTCTTCTGATTTTATAAATCTTATTTGTTTATCGGCGCAAAATAATATATAATAAGTATAAATCGTTTATGGAGGTAGCTTTTTGATGGCAACGGTGATCACTTTTACAAATCAGAAAGGCGGCGTCGGAAAGACGACCAGTTCAAGTGCAATTATTTCTGCATTATCGAACAAAGGCTATAAAGTATTGGGGATCGACCTCGATCCGCAAGGTAATTTAGGCTTCTATTTCGGTATCGATATCGAAAATTCAATGACGATCTATGATGCGATGAAAGGAAATGTCTCTTTCGACAAAGTCATCCACTCCTTTGGAAAAGTCGATATCGTTGCGTCAAATATTTTGCTCAGCGGCGCAGAGCTCGAGTTCAATCGATCCGGTCGAGAGTTTATGGTCAAAGATCTGATCGCACGAGTAAAAGATCATTATGACTTTATCATCCTCGACACCCCTCCATCGCTCAATGTGTTGACCGTCAATGCTTATGTATGTTCAGACTATCTGATCATCCCGATGGTACCCGAGATCCTCAGTTTGTTGGGCATCAGCCAGCTCAAGGAAACGATCGATGCGGTCACGCGGTTTTACAATCCGGACCTGAGCGTGCTCGGCGTTCTCTTGACCAAGTACAATCCGCGCATGATCCTGACTCGTGAAGTCGAAGAGATGGCAAGCCAGATCGCAGACCAATTAGACTCCCGGGTGTTCCGAAACAAGATCCGTGCTGCGATCTCCGCCGCCGAATCCCCGGCTCACGGCATGAGCATCCTCGAATATGCGCCGGATTCGACCACCGCCAGAGATTATCGCCAGTTCGCGCTTGAGCTGATCGAGTTGTTAAAGGAGAGATAGCATGTCCAGACGCACCAACAAAACCGCAAGAGTCCTCCATCTGATCACGGGCGGCAAGGGACCCGATCCCCAAGAGATCGACTCTTCCGAAAGCGCGGAGATCTCCGCTTCGGATGACGGCAAAGACTCTTTGGCGACATCGGACCGGGATCGTCCTGCAAAGGAGCCGCTTGCTAAAGATCACACCGAAACTATGCGTGACATTTCCAAAGATCTCTCTCAAACCGTATCGGAGCCGCTCGCGTCAGCCCAAGAAACTCCGGCGTCCGAAGGTCCTTCAGATCATGCCCGGGGAGACGAAGGTCCGGCACAGGGTACCGCTGCTCATCCGGCTCCTTTGTCTAAAACGGATGCACCGGCAGATCCCAATCCGGCGGGCGCACCGACAGATGATGAGCCTGCGAAAGATCCCGCAGATGAACCGATCGGGCAGTTCAAAAAATTTATGTCCGAGCGGATGGCAAATACGATCCGGGAAAAACACTCCGCTCCGATCGTCGAGATCCTCTTCAACGATCATGACCCCCTATCGGATCTGATACGAGATCAGCTGCAAGCGGAAGAATCGATGACGGATGCCGTCGGAATAGGAAGTAAAATGATGAAAGAAAAAAAACAACATATTGAAGAGCAGGAAGTCCAACCTTTTGTTACCCATGATGCCTCCAGCGGAAAAGTCAAGATCAAAACTTCGGACGGATCCGAATCGGATGAACTCGATTACAAATTCGTCAATGTTTTTGAAGAGATCGTTCGGAGCAAAGTGCTCGATGCGATGCAAAAATTCGGCGTCTGCACCTGCGACCGATGTATCGTCGATGTCGTTGCACTGACCGTGACCAGCCTTCCGGCAAAATGTATCGTAGCGGACAAGGATGCCATATTCCCACTGCTCAGCTACTACAGCAGCAAATACGCCACCGCGGTCCAGACCGAACTGATCAAGGCATGCGTCAAAGTCAAAGAAAATCCGCATCACAAATAATGCCAAAACCTGATAGACAGCATAAAAAATTTCGTTCCTTATTGGATACGATCAGCCGATCGACCTAACAGATATTCAGGAATATCACTCACACCCTAATATTATGGATAATAGCATCTATCCAAAATTTGTGCACATACAACAAAGCCTTGGTTTCGGGAATTCAAAACCAAGGCTTTTGTTATTAACAGAGATTCTGTTTTATAAACTATTCACCTAACAAACGATACAGCATCTCCATCGTTTCCGCTCTCGTCGCATGCGCTTTCGGTTCAAAAAGATCGTTGGATCTTCCTCCGATGATGCCTGCCGCCTGCATCGCCTGTACGGATCCTTTCGCCCATCCGCTGATCTTATCCTGATCGGCAAAAGCTTTTGTCTCCGCTTTGTTCTGCAGCTTGATCGCAGTATTGTATCGCATATAGCTCGACAGCATCGTCGCCATCTCTTCTCTCGTGATCGGACGGTTCGGATGGAAGTTGTCGCCATCTCCGGCTGCGATACGGTTCTTGCTTGCCCAAGCGATCGAAGTATAGTACCAATCCGATGCTTTGACATCCTTAAACTTCGCTGCCGTTTCACCTTCGATGCTCTTGCCGTCGATCCTAGCAAGGATCGCGATAAATTCCGCACGGGTGATCTTCGCTTCCGGCTCGAAGCGATCATTGGATCGTCCTTTAGCCAGTCCTTTGTTTACCATCGCCTGCACCGCTTTTGCATACCACTTGTCTTTTGGCACATCTTCAAACAGAACTTTCGCTCCGTCCGACGGTGCTTGCGCCTTAGGGGTCGTATCGTCGCCGATCACGGCAGGAGTGCCCGGAGCAGCCGGAGTTCCCGAAGCTCCCGGAGCACCTCCGCCGCTGTTGCCTGCATCGTGACCCGGTTCTTTGGTGTAGTCATTGGTGTAGAACCATACGACATCATCATTGTTATTCAGTTTATAGTGGCTGAATCCGACATTCGGTCGGACCTCGTTCACTTTATACATCCAGCCACTGTTTTGTCCGTTGGTGAACTCGCTCAGCATCTCGTTGTCAAAAGGCGATCGGATCGACTTGATATAATTTCCGGTATCGACATACTTGATACCGTTTCCATCCAACACTTTTTTGAACAATGATTCTACTGTACTGTCTTTCGGCATCGTGTAGCTCTTCTTGTTCACCCATGTCTGTTTTTCATCGCTGTTGCGCTTCATCCCTTCGAGCGTAAAGCTGACCGTAATGTCGGATGAGGACGAGCCTCCGCCGCCGCTTCCGCCATTGCCGCCGCCTTGACCCGACGGTTTCAGTGCCGCCAACGCATCGGATAATTCTTTGGTCTTCTTATCTATCGAAGATCGATCCACATTCGGAGAAGCGATCAGATCATTTGCTTCCTGCACCAATTTTCTGAGTGCCTCGATCTGCTTTTGATCATATCTCGCCGGATCTTTGAGGATCTCTTCCGCTTTTTTGATCTGAGCGATCAGCGCATCGACCGATATCGCCTGATCATTATTTCCAAGGGCTTTTTTGTCCGTTCCTCTGTAGTCGAACACATAGCCGTCGTTATAAGCGATCAGCGCACGGAATGCCTGCTCCGTAGCCATCAGATTTGAGTTCTTTTCGCCTTTTTTCCATACAAAACCGCCGGAAGTCAGCTCATATCCTTTGAGCGCATGGAGCATGGTCTTGCCGCTTTTCACAAGTCGTGCATCAGTCAGATACGATCGGTCATTGCTCCACAGACCGCCGGCTACCATCGCCAAGCTGTTGGAGTTGTCATCCACATCGCCGTCCGGATACTGCTTCTCGGAGATCGCGTCCACCGCCATCTCCACAGCATCCTTGACCTCTTTGCGATCATAATACGGAGCCAGAGCATAGAGCGCGAAGCCCGTCGCATCCGTCCAGCCCCCATACGCATCGGTCCACAGACCTTCCGCATTGCGCATGGACAACAGCCTGCCCAGTGTCGCATCGATCGCATGACTTACATTCGGTGTATGGTATCTATCCGAAGACAATGCCCACAGATATGGCGTGATCTCATAAACATTCGCCGACGGATCCATCGTGCTGAGTTTTGCGACCAAGTTGTGACCATGGTATCTCTCCGGATCGATGCCCGCCGCACGAAGCGCAAGGATCGACTTGGACAATTCACCGATACTTGTCGTGACTTTTCCGTCTATGATCGTTTTGTTATAGATCGCTTCGATCTCCTGTGGTGTGATCTGTTGCTTCAGCTTGCCCAGTTCAGAGATCATCCATCGATCTTTGGATGCTCTTGAGCCGAATTCTCCGGCGATGCCGTCCATCTTCTGCACTGCCCAGGCGTTGATCGCCGCGATATCTTGGACCGACTCTCCGCTCGATGCTTTGACTGCGACGGTAAACTCGATCGGCTTTGCACCCTTCGTTTGGTCGATCGGCGTACCGGTCACTCGGACCGTTCCCGGTTTGAGTCCTCGGATCGCATGCGTCGTCCACTTCGGGATATTCGTGTTGGTCGGATC
>JAUMYO010000100.1 GCA_030528605.1 Peptostreptococcaceae bacterium
CTCGATATTATGAGTTTAATAAACAAAAAGAAAATTCGATCCAATATCGAAATCTTTAGGATTTGTTGAAAATGGCAAGAGTGAGCATAATATATTGCTACTGATAAAGAAATAAATTAGAATCTGTTGGAGAAAATAATAATGATTTTTAGAGAAATTGATAAATCAAACTATTGGGACTGTATGGCATTGACAGTTGATGACAGTCAAGAAGGATTTGTTGCGGACAACAAACAGTCATTAGTGGAAGCATCTTATGAGGATGGACTATATACTTTAGGAATATACCACAAAGATACAATGGTGGGTTTTATTTTGTATGATCACGATGAAACTTTTCCAGGCTGGTCTATGAGTCGTTTTATGATCGGAAAGCAATTTCAAGGCAAAGGATATGGTAAACAGGCTGTAGCCGCATTCTTTGATTATTTTAGAAAAAAACACAAAACAGATAAACTGTATATAAGTGTATCTTTGGAAAATATGGTTGCATATAAAATGTATAGTTCTCTCGGTTTTAGGGAGATCAAAGAAGTAGAGTATACATTTTGCGGTAAACACTTTAGAGAAATGCAGATGGTAAAAGATCTATAACGCAGATGCAGATCACATTGTATCGATGATCTTCTGAAATAATGTATAGTGTTTCAATGTCTTTACACTTCAATCGATATAGAGGAAGCTATTCGCAAATGAGACTGGAAATTGACTAACTACCGCGGTGTGAACAGGATCAAAAAGAAAGTGGAATTCGGGGTGATAAGCAATGATCAAATACTACTTAATAAACAATAAAATCCTTGTTAAAGGTGAAACCTTTAATGAATCAAATGCATTAGGATTCGTTCAAAGGACATTTGCTTTTAGAGATGGCATTTGGCAGGAGATAAATCCGAATGAGATAAATGATAGAATAATGGGATTTGATCCATTTGAAGACAGTGTTTATGGTATTGGGAATATTGATATTATGGACGAATTGCGACAAATTACTGAGGAGGAAGCCAATCGTTTTATTGAAAGCTCCCAAAATCATAAATCGTAGATCTTGGCTTGTCGGAGTAAAACCATTAAATAGGATCATGAAGGGGAAGTAAAAGTAATAGCCGGATCTTGCTTTTTTATTGTCAAAAGATAAGGAGGAAGAGGTAAAATAAGGAACAGATCTCCAACTCAAAGAAAGGATCGAGGGAGCGACTCTTTTGGTTTGATCCATTTCTATTCGAACAACAGTGATGATCAGAAAATGGTCAAGCAAGTTAGAATGGAGCAAGTGACTCTTGCATAGATCCCGATTTGATGATATCGTAATGGGAGCATATAAGAAGGAGTACATAATGGATCAGAATGAACGAACGCTAAAAAACAGGCTGAGGGATCTGGACCGTTTTGTCGCGCCTCTTTTGATCCAATTCGTTGCGACCTATCTGATCCGCCTGACGGACAAGGCGATCGTCGGAAGGATCTCGACACCGGCATTTAACGCCGTAAATCTGGCTTCATCCACTTTGTTTGTGGTTGCCGGAGTGCTCGGGGCGATCACGATCATTCTGAATGTTCGTGGTGGAAAGAAGCTGGGCGAAGAAGATCGGGAAGGCTTTGATCTCGAATTTGAAACATCGATCTTTTTGAGTATTTTGATCGGTCTTTTCGCCTTTGTCGTGATCCTTTTTTCTCAGCGATGGATCTTATCCGTATTTTATGCGCTGGAAGGCGATCCGCTCGAACAGGGGATCCTCTTTTTTACGCCGATGAGTCTCTATGTTTTGCTGCAGTTGCTGATCTTTGCGTTTACGACCTATTTCAAACTGCACGGGCAGACGAAACGGATCCTGGTCGGTGCGACCGCATCGTCGCTGATCAATGTGGGGATCGACTATCTCTTTGCTTTGGGCTCTTTCGGTCTGCCGAGACTGGGAGTCAAGGTGGTCGGATGGTCTACGATCTTTGCGATGGCACTGAATCTCGGTTATTATATCTTTATCTTGCGCAAGGAGATCCGCTTCTGTCTGGGGCGTTATCGAGAATATTTCAAGAATGCGATGCTCCATTTGAAAATGTCGCTGGCGATCATGATGCAGGAAGTTCTGGACGGAACGCTGATGGTACTTGCGCTCAATGCGCTGATCATCCGTATCGGAGAGAAGGAGTTTGCCGGCTATTCGATCATCATGGAATCATTGGGCTTTCTATTTTTGTTCAAATACATCTACGGTTCGGCAGTGTTGAGCCTTACCAGTATCGGTCGTGGAAAAAGAGATCGGGAGGAGCTGCTGGATCATCCGAAGATCGCAACATGGGTAACGACGGCACTATATATCGGAGCGGGGCTGTTATTGCTGATATTTCGGCAAAAGGTGCCGGCGATCATCAGCGATGACCTGTTGGCGCAACAAGCGGCGAGCCGGTATCTGCCGTATTTTCTTTTGGCGTACCTCTTTTCTCAGGGGAGCTATATCTACCGATGTGCTTTGCAGTCGATGGAGGAATATCGATTCGTGCTTTATGCGACTGCTCCGGTCAACCTGGTGTCGGCGCTGTTGATCCTGTACCTGACGCAAAAGGCGGGTCGGTCTCTCGAAGCGGTGGCTTTGGCGCAATTTCTCGGAGAGTGTGCGATATGTATGCTGTATCATAGAAAGTATATCCGATCGGTACGGTCGATATAATACCGAAACCTGATAGAGCACATAGAAAAAATTTTTCGCCTTTTGATATGATCAGCAAATTCCCCTAACAGATATTTAGGAATATCTCATAGGAACTCGGAGCGATATGTTCAAAGAGGTTTTAGCACAAGAAGGAGATGGGAATGGATACATCAACGAAAAATTATTTGAAGATCGCATTGGCGGGGGTGTTTTGGGGAACGCTCGGACTCTTCGGCAAGACTTTGGAGAGTTATGGGCTGAGTCCGGAGATGATCTCTTTTGCCCGTTTGTCATCCGGTTTTATGATACTGGTGCTGTTTTTTATGTTCAAAAAACCGTCAGTGCTTAAGATCGATGCGAGAGGTCTGTTTGAATGTGCGATCATCGGCGTGATCTCTCAAGGATTTTTCAATCTGGCGTATTTTTCTTCGATCCGTTTGGTCGGTGCCTTTACTGCGGTGGTGCTGCTCTATTTTTCGATCGTCATCATGTTCGTGTTCGGCACGGTCTTTTATAAGGAGAAGCCCTCTCGCAAGAAGGTCGTGGCAGTCATCATCTGTCTGATCGGTTCGATCCTGGGAGCGACCGGCGGTGATCTGTCATCGCTTCAGGCGAATACTCTCGGGATCATCATGGGGATCCTGGCTTCTTTGGCGTACTCGCTGATGCCGGCGATCAGCAAAAAAACGGCGGCAAAGTATGATCCTTTTACCATTATCGTGTATAGCTTTCTGTTTGGAGCTTTGTTTTTGGTGCCTTTTGCCAAACCTTGGATCCGGCTTGCCGAGCCCAAAGAAATTTCGGTATATCTTGTGATCCTGCTGTTCGGACTGATCGCTTCGACGATCCCGTACGGACTGTATATCCCGTCGCTGCATAATATCCAGATCTCCAGACTGGGTGTGATCACCTCGGTCGAGCTGGTCGTGTCGATCCTGATCGCCGCATTCATCCTCAAAGAAGAAGCCGGCTTCGGGAAGTTTTTCGGTGCGGTGCTGATCATGCTGTCCATTTTGGTCATGAACACCAATATCGACTACAAGGCTTTCTTGGCAAAACGAGGGAGATCACAAAAACGTGGATAGATCTACGAATGATGCAGTCCACAGATCAAACATTTTATACTATTATCCTTTATATCTATCACTTAACAACATTTTTATTTTTATAGCCTGTAGGAAGCGGCGAGCGTACCGCTGCAGTATTCCATCGGAACTGTGTTTATATGCTTATTTTATGGGATAATAGTATCAGATATTCACTTCGAGTTGAAAAAATCGACTTTGAGACCGGACATATCCATATTATTTGATTTGGATCGAGAAGAGATCATCTATAGAAGCACGGGATATTCGGCAATGGGCTGAGCATATCTTGGCAACAATATATTCTTGAGGATGTGTCAGATCGTGGAGTATATGGATCCTTAGAGATATCGTAATGGAGGTTTATAGATATGGAAGTAAGTGAGATCTTTAAATTCTATGCGAAGAGTTTATCGATCGGTTTTTTACAAAGACAAGGTGGAGGTTGTTGTGATATTAGGGAAAAATAGTATTTGGACTCTGTGTGTAGGTCTATTTATGATCATAGGGATGTACTCTCTTTATAACAGAGAATACGGCTATCTGTCATATTCTTTATTAACGATAGGCTTCATACTGTCTAATCTTCTTTTGAAAGATAGTAAGCCTCAAAAGATCACTCTTATAATACAAGCACTGTTGATAATATCATTACTTATACTGAAAGTGTTAAAATTTGACGATTCGATATTATCGATAGTACTGTGTGTCGTGATATCGATATCATATGGGAACATTTTGGTGAGAAAGATATCAGCCAAGGGAAAATAGATATGGCACCGGATGTTGTACAACTATGTTTTATTGAAACTGAAAAAATACTTTCCCGCACCAACTCCTTTGAAAAAACAGAGCCGGGTGAAAACGAGAAAGCCATTCTTATCCAATATGAAACAGAAAGTATCGATACA
>JAUMYO010000101.1 GCA_030528605.1 Peptostreptococcaceae bacterium
TCGTTATGAGATAGTTTGAAAGGGGAAAAAGAGATGAGAGGAAAAGGATCAAGATCGGGATCATTGAAGCTGATGATCATCGCAGCAGCGGTCATCGTTGTTTTGGGAACGGCGTTTTTCTTGCGAACACAGGGGTTATTATCAAAAACCGAGGTGACCGTGGATCTGATCGCAAGTCGGATCGCTTCGGTGAAAAAGCTGATCACAACGGAATATCACTACACCAATATGGGTGCGATGAAGGATCAGAGCGAGTTTTACGGATGGAAGGTCCCGTTTACCCAAAAATCTTTTATCATTTCGTATGAAGGGGTGATCCATATGGGAACGGACCTTGATAAAGCGGATATCCGGATCGAAAAAGAAGAGATCATTATCGATCTGCCGGATGCACAGATCCTATCCCACGAGATCAAAGAGGACAGTATCACGATCTTTGATGAACAAACTTCGATCTTCAATCCGATCGAGATCGGAGACTATACCGATTTTTCTTCCGATCAGAAGAAAGTGATGGAAGACAAAGTGATCGCAAACGGAATGCTTGAGACTGCAAAAAAGAATACGCAAGAGGCGATCACGGAACTTTTGATGTTGGCTCCCGAGATATCGAAGAGCTACAAGATCCGGTTTGTGTAGGAGGCGAGGTCGTCTAAATTACGACCCTTATCTCAGATCACCTTTTTGCGCTATGAAAGCCTAAGGAACAAAATAATTTTTATAAAAGATCGAAGATCGGGGTCGCAGAAGATCTGTTTTAGGGGAGAAAAGTCATGGAAGTAAAAATATTTGACAACATCTCGAACATAGTTCGTGATGATATGGTATCCACGATCAAGGAGGGGAGCAAGGTCTCGATCGCTGCTGCCTGCTTTTCGATGTATGCCTACAAAGAATTGAAAAATCAGTTGGAGACGGTGGATGAGTTTCGCTTTATTTTCACGTCTCCAACTTTTGTTATGGAAAAGACCGAAAAGCAAAAGCGCGAATTCTACATTCCGCGCTTAAATCGCGAGAGCAGCCTATACGGTACGGAATTTGAGATAAAACTTCGTAATGAAATGACGCAAAAAGCGATCGCCAAAGAATGTGCGGATTGGATCCGAAGAAAAGCGAAGTTCAGATCCAACACCACCGGAGAAAATATGGGAGGGTTTGCGACGGTGGATGGAGGATCCGAGCAAGTAGCGTATATTCCGTTGAGCGGATTCACGACAGTGGATATTGGCTGCGAGCGAGGGAACAATAGCTACAATATCGTGAATCGAATGGCAGCGCCGGCTTCCTCCACTTATATCCAACTTTTTGGATCGCTATGGAATGACAAAGAAAAACTTCAGGATGTTACCGACATGGTGATCGAGAACATCAGTACCGCATATAATGAAAATTCTCCGGAATTCATCTACTTCATGACACTGTACCATGTATTCAGCGAGTTTTTGGATGATATTTCCGAAGACGAACTGCCCAACGAAGCGACCGGCTTTAAACAAAGCAAGATCTGGAACATGCTCTACGACTTTCAGCGCGATGCCGTCCTCGCCATCATCAACAAACTCGAGCGATACAACGGATGTATCCTTGCAGACAGTGTGGGTCTTGGAAAAACTTTTACGGCACTTGCCGTCATCAAATACTATGAGAACCGAAACAAAAGCGTACTGGTGCTTTGTCCCAAAAAATTATCCGACAACTGGAATACTTACAAAGATAACTATATCAACAATCCAATCGCATCCGACAGACTCAATTATGATGTCTTATACCACACCGACCTATCCAGAACAAAAGGTCGATCCAACGGACTGGATCTGGATCGCCTAAACTGGGGGAACTACGATCTTGTCGTGATCGACGAATCGCACAACTTCCGTAACGGTGGAGAACTTTCCGGTGAAGAACAAAAAGAAAACCGCTACCTCCGATTGATGAACAAAGTCATCCGAGCCGGCGTAAAAACTAAAGTGCTCATGCTCTCGGCAACTCCGGTCAACAACCGATTTATCGATCTGAAAAACCAATTGGCGATCGCTTATGAGGGAGACTCTTCTCAGATAAATAGAAAATTGGCGACCGGAAAAACGATCGATGAGATCTTCAGACATGCCCAAAGATCATTTAATGCCTGGAGCAAACTCGAGGCGAATGAGCGAACGACAAATGCCCTGCTCAAAACCTTGGACTATGATTTTTTTGAGCTCTTGGACAGCGTGACGATCGCTCGCTCCAGAAAACATATCGAAAAATACTATGATACCGCCGAGATCGGAAAATTCCCGGAGCGCAAAAAACCGATATCGCTTCGCCCGAAACTTACCGACCTTACCTCGGCAATAAACTACAATGAGATCTACGAAAATCTGATGATGTTGTCGCTGTGCATTTACACACCGTCCGACTACATCTTCGACAGCAAATTAGAAAAATATATCGACCTTACACACAACAAAGATCTCAACCTCACCCAGAAAGGACGGGAACAAGGGATCCGAAGACTGATGAGCATCAATCTGCTCAAACGTTTGGAAAGCTCCGTGCATTCTTTCCAACTTACCCTACAGAAGATCAAAAAGCTGATCGACACAACGATCGAAGCGATCGATCGTTACGAAAGATCCGGAAACGCCTCGATCGATATGTACGAAGCATCCGACTCGGACTTTGACATGGATGATTCCAACACCGAATACTTTGCCGTAGGGAAGAAGGTCAGGATCGATTTTGCGGATATGGACTACAAATCATGGCGCGCGGAACTGAAAAAAGACGCCGAAACATTAGAACTGTTGACACTGATGGTCGCGGATATTACTCCGGAGCATGATGTGAAGCTGCAAGAACTTCTTCGCCTCATATCGCAAAAGATCGAAAACCCGATCAACAACGACAACAAAAAGATCCTGATCTTTTCGGCATATTCCGATACCGCAGAGTATTTGTACCAACATGTGAGCAAATATATCAAACAAAAATACGATCTGGACACGGCACTCATTACCGGAACGATCGACGGCAAAACGACCATCAAAGGATTTACAGCATCGCTCAACAATGTACTGACTTGCTTTTCGCCACTCTCCAAAGGGCGAGATATCCTGATGCCGAATAGCAAAACAAAGATCGATGTGCTCATCGCAACGGACTGTATCTCCGAAGGTCAGAATCTGCAAGACTGCGACTATCTCGTGAATTACGATATCCACTGGAATCCTGTGCGTATCATCCAGCGGTTCGGACGGATCGACCGGATCGGAAGTAAAAATGAATATATCCAATTGGTAAATTTCTGGCCGGATCTGGATCTGGACGAATATATCAACCTCAAAGGACGCGTCGAGACTCGCATGAAGATCTCCGTCATGACGTCGACCGGTGATGATGACCTCATCAACGCGGAAGAAAAAGGCGATCTGGAATATCGCAAACAACAGCTCAAACGACTACAAGATGAAGTCGTGGACATCGAAGATATGTCCTCAGGGATCTCCATCATGGACCTCGGGCTCAACGAATTCCGACTGGATCTGCTCGAATATATGAAAACCAACGGCGATATGGACAAAAAACCGAAGGGCATGCATGCGGTTACCGCCGCAACTCCCGAGCTTCCCCAAGGCGTCGTATTCGTACTGAAAAATATAAATCAGAATATCAACATAGATGATCAAAACAGGATCCATCCGTTTTATCTGGTCTATATCGGGATCGATGGAGAAGTCATTTGCGATCATCTCAGCCCTAAAAAAATGCTCGACAATATCCGGCTTCTTTGCCGTGGGAAGAAAGAACCGATCAAAGAACTTTGCCAAAAATTCAATATAGAGACCGACGATGGCAAAAATATGAGTGAGATGTCCGAACTGCTCAGAGAAGCGATCAACTCCATCATCGATGTCAAAGAAGAGAGCGATATCGACAGTCTGTTTTCCGCCGGCGGAACTTCCGCATTGAGATCTGCTATATCGGGCTTGGATGATTTTGAGCTGATCTGTTTCCTGGTCGTTCGTCCGGATGGAGAAGAACAATGATAGGATTGCCAAAGACTACTGAATTTAACAAAAGGATCCCAAAACAGAAATTCTATGAAAATATAGAGATCACTTCCTCGATCAAGAAAATTTTTGTCGAGCAGGTCAAGCTGATCTATTGGAAAAATAAGATCGCTGCCGACACGACGACCCTTGCACCGGGTAATAATGTACAGGAGATCGAAATATTTGAGATCCGACTGGATCATCCGCAGTTTGATGAAGATCTGCTTAGGCGGATCGATGAAAAAATTCCATATCATATCCTTTTTCTGATGGAACATCAGGGGCGATATCAGGCTTGGATCGGCTACAAAGAGAGCAGCGAGTTTGGGAAAAAAACCTTCAAAGTAAACAGCTATTATCATACCGGATGGTGTGATGAAAATGAATTGCCGTTGAGAATGGAAGGCTTGAGTTTGGATGCCGTATATGAAAACTTCGTTCGACAGATCGCCGGAGATAA
>JAUMYO010000102.1 GCA_030528605.1 Peptostreptococcaceae bacterium
TCCGCAAAAGCGTGGATACTCCCCACATTGACCATCGTGACGACCATCAAGAATGCCGTCAGGACGGATAATGCTTTTTTGAGTTTCTTCATTTCATTTTCCTCCTTGAAAATCATCTGTCCTCGCTCCTTCGCGGGACGTTTTTTTAGGATCTTTTGCTTGCTCCGACTGTTGTGGACAGAGGGGCGCGCTTTGATCCCTGTACATTTTTTATATCGTCCGTTAGTGGAAGAACTTTAACTGTTTTTGATATTTTTGTTTCGGGATCTTGGGCGAGGCAACGGTCGTTTCGGATCGGATCACAGAGCTTTGGGGATAAAAAAAGATCGGCGCATCGACGGATGGTCTGTGCGCTGATCTTTTGATGGTTTTGATGCTATTCGTGTTCTTATCTTTCGACGGTCACGGACTTGGTACCGGCATCCCAGTCCACCTTTGCCTCCAGTCCGAGCCCTGCAAATGCTTTTTGGATATCAGTCAATGGAAGAAGGATCCTTCCGTTGACATTGAGGATGTCTGCGGTGAGCGGCATCTCTTTGCCGTTCAGAAACATCGTTTTTTGTCCCAATGTGAGCTGCATGGTCTCTTTGCCGAATACAAAATTTGCTGTCTTGGTAGCCGGTGTGTATTTAACTTCTACCCCGAGCAGCTCGGCGATCATCCTTGCCGGGAGCACGGTCCTTCCCTGATGGATCTTAGGCGCAATGTCCATGGTCTTTTGCATCGCTTTGCCATCGATCACTACCGTGTAGTTTGTCGAGCCGATCGTCAGTTTTGCCGAGATCTTTTCTGTCGCGGTCTTTTGCTCTTCTTTTTGGGTCTCTTGTTTCGGATCCGGTCTGTTCTTGGTGTCGGATGAGCTCGATCCTCCGCCGCCGCTTCCCCCTCCGGATGGCGGTGATGATGGCGGTGCCGGCGGTACCGGTGGCGGTTGTGGCGGTCGTAGAGCCTCTCGGACTTCACCGTCTTGCGTTATCACACCGTAGATCGGCAAAATATTCGATGGTCCTACCTTTTCTCCTCGCTTCATCAATCCCTCTTCAGAGTTTCCTGTAGGAGAATATATCGCTTTGAGTTTCGCTCCGATCGGCACGATCGCGTCGATCATTTTGATCCGGATCGATCCGTCGGCTGCGACCGAGACCCGGATCTTATCGATGTTCAGTGTATAGGCTTTTCCGTCATATTGTAACAGCCGGATGCCTTGGACATGATCTTTTTCTTGGAGCAGATGTCCGGTGTCGAGCACCATGATGTCTTTTTCTCCGCCATTTGCGATCGGTTTGGAAGGGACATGGGCATCGGTCGGGATCGTGCGATCGATCCGTCCTACAAATTCGACCTCAAAAGCCTCTTCCGGCAGACCTTCAAAACGGATCTGTTCATTCGGGGCATCGGTCGGCTCGTATTTTATCATGACGGAGGCGTTCTCGTAGACCGGTGATGATAGCGTGAGCATCGCTTTGCCGTCTCGAATCGCTACATGGGTCACTTTGTTTCCATCGACCTTGAAGCCGTGGCTTCCTTCTGTTTTTGGAAGATCGGCTACTTTGATTTTGGATGCGTTCGGCAATGTGAGCCCGATCTCTTCAAAAGCCTTTCGGTAAAGTTCTACATTTTGTGTTGCTTCTTTGATGAATTTGCCTTGAGGGTTTCCGGTGATCATGACGGATACCGGCTCTCCTTTGTCGGCGGTGACGTAGGCGATCCCCAGTCTTCTTTTTTCCGGACTGCCCTCTATCGACTCGAGTGATATCACATCCGCCTTTCTCGGTCTTTCATTCGGATCGCCGGTCCCCGGTCCCGCTATCACGATCTTATCCATATCAAGCTCTCCCGGATCTTGGTCAAATCCTAAGATCAGCTCGGTCGTCGTTTCTTGGTCCGGCTGACCGTTTGCCGTTACACTCAAAAATCGTACCGGCTGCAGAACGGCTACTTCAAAAGTATGTTTTTTGGGAAGAAAGCCCGCTTTGGTCGCTTGGACGGTGAACCGATACGTTCCTGCACCGATCTCTTTTCCGGCTCGGACTTTTATGCTCGGTCCGAACTGCTCAAACTTTTCGCTCTCTTTGTCAACGGCGAGCAGTTCCCACTTGACTTCGTTTATACGTTTTTCCTGATCTTGTGCGTTTTCCTTGCCTTTTACCGTCATATTGGCGATCATATATTTTCCGCCCGTGAGCGGTGCGAGCCGATTCTGATCGAATATCTTCTCGCTGCTGAATGAAGTGAATTCGCTCAGGCGGTCGATCTTCAGTTGATAGTATTTTTTTGAAGACGGATCTTGTTTTTCCAATATGATATAGAAGGTCGCGGTATCGCCTGTCAACATCAGATCGCCGCTTACCACTTTGCCATTATCGAAACTGCCTGTTTTGATCGTCATCACGGGATCGCCGGTCGTAATGATCTTATCTCTTGCGATGCGGTCGATGCGGTTGGCGATATCCAGCTTGTATTGGAAGGGGCGTTCCTTCGAGCCTTCTCCCGCTCCATTCGGTGACGGATCTTCATCCAGGATCTTCAGGATCCCGATCCCTGCCTGCTGTGACATATCGGCATCTGCGAATGTGTGAACATTGGTGGTGCTGACCGTCGTGACGAGCATGACGAATACCGTCAGGATGGTCAAAAATTTTTTGGATCTCTTCATCTCTTATCGTTCCTCCATAAAAATATCCGTAAGCAAAGCACATCCCTCCCATGGACCGGATCGCAGATGACCCGCTCGTCAGGAGGGATGTTGTTTACTTTTTACAAAGCATCATTAGGGTAGACTAATATGCTTTTGATTCGGCAAGCACTATGATACAAAATTTAGATGTATGATGTCAACCCTTTTTTGTTGTAATTTTGGATATTTTTTGTGGCGGATCTGTGGCAATCTTTCCGAGAGGATCTTATTGCTCAAAGAACAGTTTCATATCTTCTTCTACAGAGCTGATGCCGGCGATGCCGAATTTTTCAACAAGGACATTGACTACATTCGGTGAAAGGAATCCGGGGATCGTCGGTCCGAGGTGGATATTTTTCACACCGAGCGCAAGCAGTGCAAGAAGGACGATGACCGCTTTTTGCTCATACCATGCGATATTGTAGATGATCGGCAGTTTGTTGATATCGTCGAGTCCGAATACTTCTTTGAGTTTGAGTGCGATGACTGCCAATGAGTAGGAGTCGTTGCACTGTCCTGCGTCCAGCACTCTCGGGATGCCGCCGATGTCGCCGAGCTGCAGTTTGTTGTATTTGTATTTCGCACATCCTGCGGTCAGGATGACGGTGTCTTGCGGAAGTGCTTTGGCAAAGTCGGTGTAGTAGTTTCTTGCTTTGCTTCGTCCGTCGCAGCCGCCCATGACGACGAATTTTTTGATCGCGCCGCTCTTTACCGCGTCTACGACTTTGTCTGCGAGCTGCATGACCTGATGGTGCGCAAATCCGCCGATGATCTCGCCGGTCTCGATCTCGGTCGGGCTTTGGCAGGTTTTCGCCAAGGCGATGATCTCGCTAAAGTCTTTGGTCTCGCCGATCTCGCCCGGAATATGTTTGCAGCCGGGGAAGCCTGCGGAGCCTGTCGTGAATACGCGATGTTTGTAGCTGTCTTTTGGCGGAACGATGCAGTTTGTGGTCATGAGGATCGGTCCGTTGAAGGAGTCGAATTCCTCTTTTTGTTGCCACCATGCGTTTCCGTAGTTGCCGACGAAGTGGTCATATTTTTTGAATGCCGGATAGTAGTTTGCCGGGAGCATCTCGGAGTGGGTGTAGACATCCACGCCTGTTCCTTCGGTCTGCTCGAGCAGCATCTCAAAGTCTCTGAGGTCATGTCCGGATACGAGGATGCCCGGGTTTTTGCGAACGCCGAGGTTTACCTTTGTCATTTCCGGATCGCCGTAGGTGGATGTATTTGCTTTATCAAGCAGTTCCATTCCCTGTACGCCGGCATTTCCTGTGTAAAGTACGAGCTGTACGAGTTCATCCACGCTCAATTTGTCGTTGAGTGTTTTTGCCAATGCCATCTGTAGGAAGGAATCGACATTTTCGTCATCGTAGCCGAGCACATTCGCATGTTTGCTGTATGCGGACAGTCCTTTGAGTCCATAGATGATAAGCTCTCGTAGGCTTCGTACATCTTCGTTTTCGGTCGCAAGCACGCCGACCGTTTTTGCTTTTTCTTTCATTTCTTGCAGATCGTCGCTCTCCCAGAATGCTGCCGGCGAGAGTTTGGATGTATTTTGCACCTGCCTCAACAATTCTTTTTTGCGTGCAAGGGTCTCACGGACTTTTGCAACGAAAACTGCTTCGTCAAAGTTTGCGTTCGTGATAGTCGTGAACAGGTTCAATGTGATCATGTGGTCGATCTCTTTGTCGATGGTCTTGCCTTCCGCTCTCAGCTGTGTCGTAACTTCGGAGATCGCTTTTGTGACATATACAAGCAGGTCCTGCATATTCGCTACCTCCGGCGATTT
>JAUMYO010000103.1 GCA_030528605.1 Peptostreptococcaceae bacterium
ACAACATTTTTATTTTTATAGCTTATACAGAACGATACCCCACCCGTTTCGTCTTTTCATTAGAACGAAAAGTTGATAGGCTTATTTTATTGTATAATAGTATAAGATCTATTTGATCCGATCTCATTGTATCATGATCCGGCTCGTTTCGCATCAAAAAAGGGATCTTGCGATCCCTCTATACGACGTCTTTCCGAAGTTTCGTCTAGCCCACCTGACCTGCAAAGTGGCATGCCACCTGATGTCCCGGCTCGATCTCACGAAGTTCCGGCGATCTTTCCTTGCAGACATCTTGACGATATCGGCATCGTCCGTAAAAACGGCATCCATCCGGCGGATTGATCGGTGAAGGCACATCGCCTTCCAAGATGATCCGATTCTGCGTAGAATGGAGCTTCGGTATAGGGATCGCGGAAAGCAATGCCTGAGAATACGGATGCATCGGTCTTGCAAAGATCGTTTTGTAGTCGGTCAGCTCGACGATCTTGCCGAGGTACATGACCGCAATGTTGTCGCTCACATGTTTTACGACGCTCAGGTCATGGGAGATGAACATATAGGTCAGCCCGAGCTCATCTTGAAGATCCGCCATCAGATTCAGGATCTGAGCCTGGATCGAAACGTCCAGCGCCGATACCGGCTCGTCCTGTACGATGAATTTCGGATTGAGTGCCAATGCTCGCGCGATACCGATACGCTGTCTTCGTCCACCGTCAAGCTCATGCGGATAGGTGTTGACCAGACGCTCTGCCAGACCTACCGTATCCATCAGCTCTTTGATGCGTTTGAGCATATCTGTTTTGCTTGAAAATTGTTTGTGCACGATCAATGGCTCCGCAATGATCTCCGACACCGACAGGCGCGGGTTGAGCGATGCGAACGGATCTTGGAATACGATCTGCATCTGTTTTCGCATCTCGCGCATTTTCTGAGGCGAATATCTCAGAATGTCTTCTCCCTCAAAAATGACCTGTCCTTCGGTCGCTTCGAGCAGCCTGAGGACCACCCGACCGGTCGTGGACTTTCCGCAGCCGGACTCTCCTACCACGCCGAGCGTTTCACCTTTGTTGATGTCAAAGCTGACGTCATCCACCGCGTGCAGAAGTCCTTTTTTTGTATTAAAATACTTTTTTACATTTTTAACTTCTATTAGTTTTTCTGCCATCTTCTACCTCAACTATTTCTGCTCATAAAGGAAGCATTTTACCATATGATCCGGCTTGACATGGATCTCCGCAGGTTCTTTCTCCTTGCAGATGTCCATTACTTTCGGACAGCGCGGGTGGAAAGGACAGCCCTTCGGAAGATCGGTCGGATCGGGCATCAATCCCTTGATCGGTTTTAATCGATCCTCGTCACTGTCAAGATCCGGTATCGAGTTGAACAGTCCCACGGTATATGGGTGCATCGGCTCGGTGTACAGATTTTCTTTGTTGGTATATTCCACAACGGAGCCGGCATACATGATCGCCACCTTGTCACAGACTTCAGCTACGATCCCGAGGTCGTGGGTGATCATGATCATCGAGGTATCAAAGTCTTTTTTCAGTTTGTTCATCAGCGCGAGCACCTGTGCCTGGATCGTAACGTCCAGAGCGGTCGTCGGTTCGTCGGCGATCAACAGCTGCGGATTGCAGGCAAGCGCGATCGCGATGACGACCCTTTGCTTCATACCGCCGGAAAATTGGTGCGGATAATCCTTGTATCGGTCGCCCGGGATCCCTACGGTCTCCAGCATCTCCTGCGCTTTTTTGATCGATTCCGACTTGCTCACTTGCTGGTGCAGCAGGATCACTTCCGCGATCTGTTCCCCCACGGTCATCACGGGGTTTAGCGAAGTCATCGGATCTTTGTAGATCATCGAGATCTTGTTTCCCCGGATCTTTCGCATCTCCGCTTCGCTATTTTTCAGAAGATCCTTGCCATCGTAAAAAATTTCTCCTCCAACGATCTTTCCGGGAGGGTTTGCAACCAGGCGCATGATGCCCAGAGCCGTCGTAGTCTTACCGGCACCGGTCTCTCCGACGAGCCCGAGGGTCTCGCCTTTATCCAGCTCGAGATTCATCTTGTTGACCGCACGGACGATACCTTCCTCCGTATTGTAATGAATATCAAGCCCTTTGATCTGTAATAAATGTTGCGACATAACTCCTCCCCGATCAGTTCCTTAGTCTTGGGTCAAGCGCATCACGCAATCCGTCCCCAAATAGATTCAATCCAAAAATCGTGATCATGATCACAAGGCCCGGAAACATCGAGATATGCGGATAGTCTCGAATAAACTGTCTCCCTGCCGATAACATAGACCCCCACTCCGGAGTCGGCGGCTGGATCCCCAGTCCGATAAAGCTCAGTCCGGCAGCCGACAGGATCGCGCCCGCAACACCAAGTGTCGCTTGAACGATGATCGGTGCCAATGAGTTCGGGATGATATGTTTTGTAATGATGCGGAAGTTGCTCGTACCTACCGCTCGGGCAGCTTCTACAAATTCCTGATCTTTCAGCGTGATCACGGATGCTCTGACGATACGCGCATAGGACGGGATCGAAGAGATCCCTACCGCGATCATTACGTTGATCAGACCCGGTCCAAGCGCGGATACGATCGAGATCGCAAGCAGGATCGAAGGGATCGCGAGCAGGATATCCATCGCTCTCATGATGATATTATCCGTACGTCCGCCAAAAAATCCGGCGATCGCGCCCAAGGTCCCTCCCGTGATCATCGAGATCGATACCGCGATGAAGCCGACTCTCAGAGAGATCCTGGATCCGTAAACGATACGGCTGAAGATATCGCGACCGAAGTTGTCCGTTCCGAACCAATACTCCGCCCCCGGCTTGATCAAACTCTTGGAAAGATCCTGATCATCGATACCGTATGGTGCGATAAAGTCGGCGAAGATCGCACAGAAAAACAATACGAATATGATGAACAGACCGAACATCGCCGATTTATTCTTTCTTAACCGTAGCCAAACATCCAACCATTGGCTACGTTTTTTGTTCTTTACTTTTTTTGTTTCGCTCATGCTGCCTCCTCTATTTATACTGCGAACGGATCCTCGGATCGACATACGCATACATGATATCTACAAATAGATTCACGATACTGAAGGTTACCGCGATAAAGAGTACCGCTCCCTGTACGACCGGGAAATCCCTCGTCTTGATCGAATCTACCATCAGACGACCGACGCCCGGGACCGCAAAGATGGATTCCGTAAGCACCGCTCCGCCCAACAGATAACCGAACTGAAGCCCCACGACCGTAATGATCGGGATCAAAGCATTTTTGAGCGCATGGCGATTGACGACCTTGGACTCGACCTGTCCTTTTGCTCTTGCAGTACGGATATAATCCTGTCGAATGACCTCGAGCATACTGGACCTTGTCATACGTGTGATGACCGCCGCCGTACTCGTTCCGATCGTGACCGCCGGAAGGATCATATGTTTGAAACTCGAAAAGCCGGATGCCGGAAGCAATTTGAGCTTGACCGAGAAGAGCAGGATGAGCAACAGCCCCTGCCAGAAGTTCGGCATGGATACCCCCAAGAGAGCGACCACCATCGAAACATTGTCAAATAAAGAATATTGTTTTGTTGCGGATACGATCCCGACCGGGATACCGATCGCCACTGCGATCAGGATCGAGAACGCAGCCAGCTTCAACGTGACCGGGAAGCGCGTCATGACTTCTTCCGTCACCGCTCGCTTCGTGGTATAGGAACGACCGATGTCCTGATGGAGCACCGCGTTCTTCACGTAATTTCCAAACTGTACTAAGTAAGGCTTATCCAGTCCGAGCTCCGCACGAAGTCTTGCCACGTCTTCCGCTTTCGCAGATTCCCCCAGCATGATCTTCGCCGGATCGCCCGGAGTCAGATACATCATCGTAAAAATGATAAAGGTCACGCCAACGATAACGGGTATCAGCAGCAGAAACCTGCGTAGTATATACTTATGCATATTTCCTCCAAAAACTTAACAGATCCTCTGTGTATAAAAATAGTAAGAGGCGTTTGTTAAAAAGAATGTAGGGAGAGTGCCCCCTACATTCCATATCAAAAGTAAATTCAATTATGATCGGATCTTATTCAAAATAAACCGGATATAATCGGTAGTGACCTGCCGGATGTTGCTTGAATCCTTTAACTTTTGAAGATGTTCCGGAGATATTCTCACCATAGTTCATAAATACCCATGGAGCATCATCTCTTACGATCTGCTGAACTTCCATATAAGCCGCTTCACGCTCTTTCGGATCCACAGAGAATCTTCCTTTTTCAAGAAGCTCGTCAACTTTCGGAGTCGTGTAGAATGTTCTGTTGCCCGCGTCTCCGAATGTCGAAGAGTGGAATAGAGGGAATAGACCGTAGTCCGGATCTCCCGTTA
>JAUMYO010000104.1 GCA_030528605.1 Peptostreptococcaceae bacterium
CGCCCTTTTTCGAGCAGGTAGATCTTATCCGCATTTTTGATCGTGGACAGTCGATGCGCGATGACAAAGGTCGTTCGTCCCTGCATCAGCACAGTCATCGCCTTTTGGATGATCTGCTCGGTTTCGGAATCGACCGAGCTTGTTGCTTCATCGAGGATCAGGATGCGCGGATCCTGTGCGAGCGCGCGCGCAAACGAAATGAGCTGCCGTTGTCCGGACGATAGGGTCGCTCCTCTTTCCACGACCTTCTCGTCGATCCCGTCCTTCAGATTGCGCGTTACGACCTCTCCGCCGACCATCTCGAGTGCCTTCTCTGCGATCTCTCGCGTGATATCCGGCTTGCCCAGCGTGATATTGCTCAGCACCGTTCCGGTAAAAAGGTACGGCTCCTGAAGCACGATCCCCATCTGATCGCGGATCGCCTGATCCGGCAATTTTGACAGATCTTTGCCATCAACAAAGATCGTTCCTTTCTGAGGCTCATAGAATTTGAGCAAGAGGTTCATGATCGAGCTTTTGCCCGATCCCGTATGACCGACCAGAGCGATCGTCTGACCTTTCTCCGCTCGGATATCGATATTTTTCAGCACATATCCGTCTTCTTTGTAGGCAAAGCTGACATCGCGAAACTCTACCTTCCCCTCGATCGGTGGCATCCTTTCTTCGCTGAGATCTTTGCCTTCCTTGTCGATCATCTCGAACACATGCGAAGAGGCAACGCTCGATTTGGACATTTCGTTCATTTGTTCCATGATCTCATGGATATGGTGGAAAAGCAACATGATATAATCCACATAGACATAGAGCATCCCCACGCTCGTAACGGTCCCCGTCTTGACCACTCGAGAGCCGAAGTAATAGATGAAAAGAACAAAGACGAGATTTCGCATCGCGCCGATCGCATTATACGATGTCATTACATTGAGCGTGAGCATTTTCACACGTTCGTCATAGCGTTCCCGGTTCGTTTTGCCGAAACTGTCTTGTATCTTGTCCTGACTGTTAAATGCTTGGATAATGCTGATGCCCTGTACCGCTTCGTTGAGCGCACCGTTGAGTTCGCTGACTTTCGTACGGATCACATGGTTGAATTTGCGGGCTTTTTTGTTATAGATCACGATCACCGCGTACACCACAGGCAACAATAACAAAAACCATGCCGCAAAGCCCGGCTGGATCGTAAACAGCACTACATACACGCCGACTACATAGAGCATACTCGTCACGATCTTGCCAAGCACTCGGACATAGAGCCCCTGTACCGCACCGGTATCATTGGTGATCTTCGATACGATGCTGCCCGCCGGCATATTGTCGAAAAAGGAGATATGGATACGCTGAAGATTTCTGTAGATCTGCATCCTCATCTTTTGCACGATACGCATCGCCATGATCTGCAATTGCAAACTGCTGCCGTATTTGAAGATCACTCCCGCCAGATTTGCCAACAGATAGAGCCCGATCAATCGAAGGATCGCGCCCTGATCGATGACCGATCTTTTGAGCTCTTCGTCAAAGATCTTGCGTACCACAAAAGGCGCGAGCAATTCAAATCCCACTGCGATCAAAAGCAACAACATCCCGAGAGCAAGATTTTTCGGAAATCCAAGCGCATAGCCCGACAATCGACGGATATCCTGTTTTGCGATCTTCTGCTGATCTTTGGGTCTATCGTTCGTCATCATCTGCCTCCTCCATCTGCTGTATTTTGTATTGTTCTTCATACCATCCGCCGAGAGCGATAAGTTCTTCATGCGTACCGCGCTCACGGATCATGCCGTCTTCCAATACGATGATCTCATCGGCATGAGAGACCGCCGAGAGCCGGTGGGTCGCGATCCATGTCGTCTTCCCTTTGCGGTCCTCCCGAATATTTTTGATGATCCTCGCTTCGGTCCTGGAATCGACTGCCGACAAGGAGTCATCCATCAGCAGGATCTCCGGGTCTTTGATCAATGCTCTGGCGATCGAGATCCGCTGTTTTTGCCCGCCCGAGATCGCGATCCCGCGCTCGCCGACGAGCGTGTCCATACCATCTGCAAACTGCTCGATGTCCCTGGACAGATCCGACAGGCGGATGATCGCCCGAAGCTGCTCTTCTTCCGCATCCTCTTTGCCCATCAGGATATTCTCCCGAATACTTTTAGAAAACAATACATTGTCCTGCGATACATAACCGATCCGCTCCATCAGGCTCGATCGCTCGATCGCACCGATCGGATCTTCCGAGATACACAGCTCCCCTTCGCCGACCGGATATTCTTTGAGCAGCTGTTTGATCAAAGTCGATTTTCCGCTTCCCGTCTTGCCGACGATCCCGATCGTCTGCCCTTTTTTTGTTTGAAGGTCGATGTTTTTGAGAGCAGGCGTTGTCGAGGTCGGATATCGGAAACTGTAGTTTTGAAAACGGATACTCTCGATACTTCCGTCTAAAGCCACCGTGCCTTTCTCATGTTCATTATCTCTTGCCCGAAGCACTTCATAGATCCTCTCGATCGATGTTGTCCCACGCTGTGCCACATTCATAAACTCACCCAGCGCAAACATCGGCCAGATCAGATAGTTCAAATATACGTTAAAAGAGATCAGCTGCCCCAATGTGATCTCTCCGCCGACGACCATCCCCGTCCCGTAGATGATCGCGATCGCATAGCTGATCGATGTAAAGATCTTCGTTGCAGGCCAAAAAGACCCCGATACCAGCTCCGTCTTGAGCGATCTTTTGAACAATTTTTCCGTCGTCTTTTCAAAATGCGCAACACTCTGCTCCTCCAAGACATAAGAGCGCACGACACGGATCCCGTTCACCTGTTCCAACACCTCGTCATTCATCTCACTAAATGCTTTCTGCTGCTCGGTGAACAGACGATGGATGTATTTGCCGATATGATTTGTCAGGATCGCCAATATCGGCAACGGCAATACACTGACGATCGTCAGCTTCCACGAGATCAAAAATCCCATCGCCAACAGATTCGTTCCCAGATAGCCGATCCCGTCACTGAGGGCAAACACGCCGAAGCCGAATAACTCGCTGATCGCATCGATATCACTCGTTGCTCGCGCCATCAGGTCGCCGGAACTGAATCGTTCAAAAAAAGTACGCGGCATCCTCAAGATCTTGCTCATCATCCGCCCGCGCAAAGTCCGATCCACTAAGATCGAATTTTGGAATATCTTGTATGCCCACACGCAGCTGAGCAGATACTCCGTCGTCACGATCAGAAGCATCAGTCCTACAAACCAGAACAGCTTGCTCGCAGTCAATCCGCCCTTCGCGATCGCATCCAGCGCGCGACCGATCAGGATCGGCGGAAATACGACCAATAGATTCACTATCTGCAAGCAAATGATCCCGATCAGATAATGCACCCGACGCTCCTTTATAAACCAGCCCAATTTTTTTATCTCACTCCACATATACCCTTCACCCTTCCTCATACACACTCGTCCGCACATTTTTTCAATATAAAGACCGCCCCTCACGCGAACGAGCTTCCTTCTCGATCTCCTGTCATCGTCGCTCTTTTGCCGGACTCTCGGCAAGAAAAAGATCCTCTCTCGCCGATAAGATCCATTATATCAGATGATCCCCCGGATTTCCATTCCCAAAACAAAGCTTTTTCATCGATCCGTCCAAGATCGTGCAGACAGACTTTTGCACAAAAATATCATGATCCAAGATCCTTGACAAAAGCAGCAAGGATCCGCACCGAGCTCCATCTCATGCACAAGGATCTCATACCGAAACTGTTATCCAATAAAATCATCACATAAATGTATTTCTGTTTTGATGGAAGAATGTAGCAGTGGATGCAACATTACCTCCAAGCCATAAAAAATAAAAATTATTATTAAGTGCCGCTTCTAAAGAATGATAGTATCACTCATAGGAGCTCGGGTCGATACGATCCAAATAGGTATCCGTATCACCTGCATAAAAAAAGCAGCCGAACGCTCCGACTGCTCTATCGAAAAATATCCCTTGCAAAACTATCACAACTTCCGCTCCATCGCCCCCATCGCAAAACCTTTCTTTTTGCTCAATGACAAAGCGGATCATAAGCACTTCTTTTTTGCCGCCGATTTTTGTCTTGTCTTATGTATGACCTTCTTCCAATATCGTGAGCTGTGACGATAAAAGTCTCCCCCACCGCCTTTTATCGCCACATCCATCGATCTCGAGAAAGGAGAACACAAACAATTTGTATGAAAAAGTTTCATTTGTTCTGTATTCTTTATCATAGCTTTTGCTTGCTTTCATTATAGCAAAAGATCTCCTTTTCGTATATGGTCTAAAAGGACCATTTTTTATCCGCATTTTTAATAAC
>JAUMYO010000105.1 GCA_030528605.1 Peptostreptococcaceae bacterium
TAAATATGGCATCCGTCTTATGCCGGGAGAGTACAGACATGATCGTATTATCTTTCCCGAACAATAGTATCGAGGCTAATGTAATGCCTTCTTTGTTTGTATCGGGATCGATCAGGATCAAATTAGCACTTCTAAGCAGCTCGTCATCACTCATATTCTTCCACAAATGATTTTGATTTCTCGAAGTCGCCATTCTTCGAGCTTTGTCAATAACAGATGTATCCAAACAACTTATACCGAGATTAGGGTATACCTTATTTACAAAGTAATTGCTTTGTTTTCTTGCATAAAGTTTATAAACAAGTTCTGCATTATCGGTAATGTTGATATCTCCTTCATAAGATCGATCAAAGATCCTTCCATTATGTCGACACACTTGATAGCCTTCCGGTACTCTTATATAAACAACCTTCTTCCCATCAATTTTTAGCGAGATCGGGGTCAGATATAGTGGAGGATATAGCTTTTGCGAATTGTTAATAGCTGTTGTAAATTCCTTTATTATCTTGTCAACCTGATCCGGATGAACTCCAACGATTTCCCTGTTGTCATTAACCCCTAATATGATATGACCGCCCTTTCTATTATTAAAAGCACAAACCGTATCATAAATATCCTTAGGTAAAGCCTTCTTCGACTCTTTAAATTCAACATCAACTTTTTCTCCACCCTGAATCAGGTCCTTTAATTCTTTTGGATCCTATAACCTCCAATTCCTCTTATGTTGATCCTACAAATTCTTTTATATTTTAAAAAGAGCCATTATCCTTTTATTTTTAATTGGAAAACACGAAATCTTATATTCTAGATTATTTAAATCGACAAATACCACATACTTTTTGACTCTTCTTCCAATGATCCATAGTAAAGTAAACAATAGAAACCATATATTCCGATCGTTGAAGAGAATAGTTTTAAGTTCCTTTCCATGCAAATTGATTCCTTAGCCCTGCCAAATCAAGCTTTTACAAGTTCTTTTAACAGTTTTTATATTTGCTGTCTTCGCTTCCGGTTAAATAGCAAACACATTCTACATGCATACTATGGCAAAAATTGTCGATCCCGGTGCATTCTCTCATCTGATATCCAAATCGTGTGAGGATGTCGATATCTCTCGCCATGGTGGAAGGGTTGCAGGAAACGTAAACGATGCGGGGAACTTGCATATCGGCAATGGTTTGAAGCACGATCTCTTCGATGCCTTTGCGCGGCGGGTCGACGACGATGACATCGGCACGAATCCCCTGTTTATAGAGTTTGGGCACTTCGATCTCGGCTTTGCCGACGATGAATTCGGCATTCTCGACCTCACTGATCTGTGCATTTCGTTTGGCGTCCTCAATGGCTTGCGGCACGATCTCGATCCCATACACTTTTTTTGCTTTTTGCGAAAGGAAAAGAGAGATCGTTCCGATCCCGCAATAGAGGTCAAACACGGTTTCATCTCCTGTCAGCCCTGCGTATTCAAGAGCTTTGGAGTACATCACATCGGTCTGGACAGGATTGACCTGATAGAAGGAATGGGGCGATATTTCAAACCTGAAATCGTGCAGATAGTCGACGATCTTTTCTTTTCCGAAGAGGACTTTGTTTTCTTTGCCAAGCACAGCATTCCCTCGGCTGTCGTTGATATTTTGAATGACGCTCTTGATATTGGGATCGGTATGATGAAGCTGCTCCGCCAATTCATCCAATCCGTAGTTTTTCGCATCGGAAGTGACGAGCACGACCATGATCTCGCCGGTTTGGTACGCAACGCGCGTTACGATCTTGCGCAGAGCACCTTTTCCGGTCATTTCATCATAGACGGAGATCTTATTCTCTTTTACAAAAGCTTTGATGATGTCGAGTATTTTTGTATTGGACGGATGCTGGATATGGCATTCGTCAAAAGCGATGATGTCGTGGCTTCGTTTTTTGTAAAATCCGATCTCGACTTCTCCCTGCTCATCAAGTCCAACGGGGAACTGCGCTTTGTTCCGATAATTGTATGGATCGTCCATCCCGATGATCGGTCTTAAGTTCGGATGTTCCTGTTTTCCGATCCGGATCAAGTTTTCAAGGATGATGGATTGTTTGAGCTCCAATTGTTTTTTGTAGTCCAAATTCATCATCGTGCAGCCGCCGCAGATCCCGGTGAGCGCACAACGCGGTTCGACTCGGTCCGCGCTCGGTCGAATGATCTCGATCAATTCGCCGACGGCATAGTTTTTCTTTGATTTACTGATTTTTGCCCGCACGATATCGCCTTTGATCGCGCCATCGACAAAAACTGTAAATCCTTCATATTTTCCGATCGCCTCTCCTTTGTGCCCGATATCGACGATCTCGATCTCATAGATTGTATTCTCTTTTAACACCATGACCTCATTTTGTAAAAACTTTTCTTTCTTATCGATCCGGAGATATCGGACCGAACATAATACCAAAGCCTATCTGAACATATAGGATCGATCCGATCTCTATGAGTGATATCCCTAAATCTGTTCGGTCGATCTACGATCATATCCAATAAGGAACGAAAATTTTTCTATACTGTCTATCAGGTTTCAGTATAAGCTCTAAATTTAGCTTGACCATTCTCTTACAACTCAACATCGACCAAAACTCGCATTATTCCGGAACCGTTTATGTCAAATGCCTTCTTTATTTAGAAGTAATTTTAGATGTATTCGGATCCCGATTTATTATTTTTGAAAAACTTTGTTTGAAAAAGCAGCTCCATGCCGAAAGCGACAACTACCTTCCCACTCTTATGCGAAGATACCGATCACTATAAATCAAAAGAAGTTGCTTGTTCTTGAGATTTTTAGCACAATATAGTACTGCGTTTTTCTGTAATAAATTTCCTGCAAAGAAATCTTTTATACTCGCTTATTCCAAAAGCGACAAAGATCTTTCCCCTTACGCGAAGATACCGATCACTACAAATCGAAAGAGGTTGCTCTTCCTTGAGATTTTTAGCACAATATAGCACTGCGTTTTTCTGTAATAAATTTCCTGCAAAGAGATCTTTTTTTCCCTCTTATTCCGAAAGCGACAACTGCCTTTCCACCCTTACGCGAAGATACCGATCATTTCAAATTAAGAGGAGTTGTCTTCTCCCGATCTTATCAGAGGGATTTATAATACCTTCGGTTCTTCGATTACGATTCTTGCAGACAGATCAACCCTGTGCGCCTTGGATCAGATCACGAATGTCCTGCTCGCTGAATTTATATTTTGTGTTACAGAAGTGGCATTGCAGCTCGGTTTCTTTTTCATTTGCCAAAATATCTTCCAGTTCTTCAAGCCCGATGCTGACAAGCGCCGCTTCCATTCGCTCTCGAGAGCAGTCGCAGCGGAATCCGACCTGTACTTTGTCGTTGAATATCGGTTCAAGCCCTTCCATCACAAGCTCAACGATCTGCTTAAGTGATTTTCCTTCGTCGATCAGATGGGAAACAGAGGACAATTTGCGGAGATTTTTTTCCAGCTGATCGATCTCGCTGTCAAGAGCGTCGGGCATCAGCTGAACGATAAAACCTCCTGCCGCCTGAATGCTTTGATCCGGTGCTACGAGCACGCCGAGCGCCACTGCGGAAGGCTGTTGCTCTGAATAAGCATAATATGCGGTGATATCTTCCGCGATCTCTCCGGTAACAAGGTCCGTCTGTCCGATATAGGGCTCTTTCAGGCCGAGATCTTTGATGACGGTGAGTTTTCCGCTTTTCCCAAGCGCACCGGACACATCGAGCTTTCCGTCAGATCGCAGCGGTAGATCGACCATCGGATCCAGAGGATACGCTTTGACATCTCCTTTAGAATTTACGACCGCCACAACACCGCCCAGCGGTCCGTCGCCTTTGATCTGAACGGTGAGTTTATCATCATCCCCCTTCATCATAACGCCCATCATCGATGCGGCAGAGATCATCCTGCCGAGCGCTGCCGAAGCGACAGGTGTCGTATGATGGATCGATCGCGCTTTTTCGACCATATCGGTCGAATTGATCGCAAAGATCCTCATGGTCAGATTTTTATTCGTTGCTCTTAATATTTCTCCCATAATTTCCTCTCTGATCTATTATCCTAAAATGTTTTTCATCTGCAAAATTTCTTCTCGCGAATTGTGATACCATTCTGCGATAAAAGTATAGTCCTATCTGTTTTGCAACCACTTCGTTGGATCTTTTGCGGAGTATGGATCATTGATATCCATAGCTCAAAAGAATAGTAGTAGGAGTCAAACATCGTCGCGCACGATAATCGCTCGCCGAAT
>JAUMYO010000012.1:0-13778 GCA_030528605.1 Peptostreptococcaceae bacterium
AGAAAGGCACCGGTCTTTGCGTAAGGACCGGTGCCTTTTGAATTGCTTTCAGGCTACCTTGATCCCGAGAAGAGAACGGATAACATATTATACTATTATCCAATAAAATAAGCATATCAACATTCCGTTCTAATGAAACGACGAAACGGGCGGAACATCGTTCCATATAAGTAAGCTATAAAAAACAAAAATGTTGTTAAGTGTCGCTTCTAAAGAATAATAGTATTAGAAAGTCATAGCGATCGCAGCACATACAAAGGATCTCGTCGGAGCGATCGATGTCATCAGCAAGATCTTCTCGGATGATCGGGCAAAGCTGCATTTTGAATGGGCTTTGCCGGACTTGAAAAAAACTTGGTATAAATCCCTAAATGATATTGACATTTGGGATCGCTTGATATAGAATCTTACTGTAAACTAAATATTCTTGATGCCTTATCAAGAGAGGTGGAGGGACTGGCCCGATGATACCCGGCAACCGCATTTAATGTATGGTGCTAATTCCTGCGAAGTTTTTACTTTGGCAGATGAGGTGATTTTGTAAAAAATGATCCTCTTTGCGCTATGTAAAGAGGATTTTTTGTGCTTATTCAAGCCGGTCCGATTTTTTATTTTATAGGAGGAATGAATTGAAAAGACTTTTTACTTCTGAATCAGTAACGGAAGGACATCCGGATAAGATCTGCGATCAGGTGTCCGATGCGATCCTGGATGCGATCTTCGCGCAAGATCCGAATGCTCGTGTTGCTTGCGAAACAGCCGTAACTACGGGAATGGTATTGGTAATGGGCGAAGTTTCGACAACGACCTATGTCGATATCCAATCGATCGTCAGAAAGATGGTGGACGAGATCGGTTACAACCGTGGGAAATTCGGTTTTGATGCCGATACCTGCAATGTGCTCAACGCGATCCACGAGCAGAGTGCCGACATCGCGATGGGTGTTGACAACGCACTGGAGAACAAGATGGGCGAGATGGAGGATGCAGATATCGAGAAAGTCGGCGCGGGAGACCAGGGGATCATGTTCGGATTTGCCTGTGATGAGACGCCTGAACTGATGCCGCTTCCGATCTCGCTGGCGCACAAACTCGCAAGAAGATTGTCGGAAGTTCGTAAGCGCAAGATCGTCGATTATCTGAGACCGGACGGCAAAACTCAGGTGACGGTGGAATATGATGACAATGGTCCAAAACGCATCGATACGATCCTGATCTCGACACAGCATGCGGAAAGCGCAGACATCGAAACGATCAAAAAAGATCTGATGGAGCATGTGATCAAGCCGATCATCGATCCAAAACTGATCGATGACGAGACAAGATATCTTGTGAATCCGACCGGGCGATTCGTTATCGGCGGACCGCACGGAGATGCAGGGCTTACCGGAAGAAAGATCATCGTAGACACGTATGGCGGATACTCTCGTCACGGCGGTGGCGCGTTCTCCGGAAAAGATCCGACAAAAGTTGACCGTTCGGCAGCTTATGCGGCAAGATGGGCGGCAAAAAATATCGTAGCGGCAGGACTTGCTAAAAAATGTGAGATCCAGCTTGCATATGCGATCGGAGTTGCTCAGCCGGTCTCGATCCTTGTCGATACTTTCGGCACAGGAGCAGTTGGCGATGATGTGATCGCCGAGATCGTAAAAGAAAACTTTGATCTCAGACCGGGTGCGATCATCCGCGATCTGGATCTTAGAAGACCGATCTACAAGGCGACAGCGGCTTACGGACATTTCGGACGTGAGGACATCGATGCACCGTGGGAGAAGACGAACAAGGTCGATGCGATCCAAGCGAGCTTGGCAAAAAGACGATAATATGATCTAAAGGGCAGGACCTGACCGTCTTGTCCTTTTTTCGTTTTGCGGACAAATCTTTTGTCTTTTTGGTGTTCTTGTGATAAAATGATACAAAACATCGGCAAATGTTGTCGATGAGGAAAAGGAGTAGAATATGAGCAAACCGATCTTATATGGCACGCCGCTTTGTCCGGACTGTCCGCCGATGGTGGAATATCTGGATTCCAAAGGATTTGGATATGAGTATGTCGATATCACCGCTTCGATCGCCGATCTGAAAGCATTTTTGAAGCTGCGCGATTCACGCAAGGAATTCGATCCGATGCGGGAGAACGGATCGATCGGGATCCCTGTCCTTGTAATGGATGGCAAGGTATATTTTTCCGAAGAGATCCAAGAGCTGATCAAATAAGATGTCAAAAACATATATCTATAGAAATACCGACTACGATCATGACAAGATCAAACCGACGATCGATCGACTGCTCGACGATCTGGGGGCAAAAGAGATCCTGTTTGAGGGAGCGAAGGTCTTTCTCAAAGTCAATCTCCTGTCCAAAAAACTGCCTGAGGATTGCGTGACGACCCATCCGGCGATCGTCCGTGCCGTCGCGGAATATGTCATCGCCTGCGGGGCAAAAGCCATCATCGGAGATTCTCCGGGCGGACCTTTTACGGGATCCGCTTTGCGAGGGATCTACGGATCGACCGGCATGCACGAGGTGTCCGTCCTTACGGGTGCAGAGCTCAACTACGACACGAGCGCGGTCGAGGTTCGTTTGGAAGAGCACAAGGCGTTGGAGCGTATCGAGATGGTCAAGGCGATCCTGGATGCGGACATCGTCTTTGATCTGGCAAAGCTGAAGACCCATGTGATGATGACTTACACCGGTGCGGTCAAAAATCTCTACGGAACGATCCCCGGATTGACCAAGGCGGCTTATCATATGAAATTGCAAGAACCGCAGCCTTTTGCCGATCACCTGATCGACATCTGTCAGCATGTCAAGCCGAGCATCAGCATCATCGACGGAGTTCATGCGATGGAAGGGGACGGACCGAGCAACGGGACGATCCGCGAATTCGGATTCATCCTGGGCAGCGTCGATCCTTATGAGCTGGACTATGCAGCCTGTACCTTGGCAGGCATCGAACCGGGCCTGGTCGCCACCCATGTGGAAGCGATCAAAAGAGGGATCCTCTCGCCGGAGAAGATCGAGATCTGTTTTTCGGGAGAAAGCTACTCGATCGACGGATTCAAAGCAAAGGTCAAAGCGATGGGCATCGAGCCGTTCAAAAGACCCAAACCGATGAGCGTGAACTTTTTGCACGGAAATGTCCCGAGGTTTTTGGAAGAATTTTTGATAAAGCAAAGCAAGTCCAAGCCGATATTTATAGAAGATAAATGTATCGGCTGCGGCAAATGTGTTCAAAGCTGCCCGGCGCAGATCATCGTGCTGAAGGATCGGAAAGCAAAGCCGGAGCTGAAGAAATGTATCAGCTGTTTTTGCTGTCATGAGCTTTGTCCGGTCGATGCGATCCGGATCCATGTGCCTTTCCTGGCAAGGATCTTATTTGGCGAGAAGAGCCGGTGATGCCGGTCATGTCGTTGTTTCAAGAACATATAGAAGAAGAGGGATCACAGAAAGATCATCAAGGGATCCGGATCTTTTGTCGCTCGCTCGAATGAGCGATCCCGATGAAAGAGGACCGAGATCCCGATAAATGAAGATCATGAGATCGATGGAATGGAGGATAAGATGGAAGACGAGGACAGTCCATACTTTAAGAGATTTTTAGAATATATTTTTGATACGAGAATGGGGATCGTTGCAGGAGGAGGATGGCTCCCGCGCCGACAAAAGGATGACGAGGAAGAACTGACCCCGAAGGAAGAGCTGATCGCGGCTTGGGAGGAAAACGAAGAGGTCTGTGCGATCGTTAACGAGTTTGAACGCAATGCGATCACGAACATCCTGCAGCTGGGCGAAGTCAAAGCAAAAGACATCATGGTCCCGAGGACATCATCCTTTGCGGTGGATATCAATGATGAGATCACGGAGATATTGGACAAGATCATCGAAGAACGCTATTCAAGAGTGCCGGTTTATGACAAGGATATCGATAATATCATCGGTGTGATCCATGTCAAAGACCTTTTTGCCCAGGTGCGAAAAGGAACGCTCGAACAGGTCAATCTTCGCGGCTTGCTTCGGGAAGCCTATTTTGTTCATGAGTTCAAAGCGGTCGATAAGCTATTGGTCGAGATGCAGCGCGACAGGGTACACATGGGTCTGGTCATCGATGAATACGGTGGTTTCAGCGGATTGCTGACCATCGAGGACATCCTGGAGGAGATCGTCGGAGATATCGACGACGAAGATGACGAACCGGAAGAGACCCGATCGATCCAAAAAATATCCGAAACGACCTATCGTATCGATGGACTGGTGAGTATCGACGAACTCAACGAAGATCTTGACATCGAACTGCCGACAGATATCACCGAGACCGTCGGGGCATTGCTCCTCGGCGAGCTGGGCAAGCTGCCGAAGAGCGACAAAGACAAAACATCAGCCGTATTCGGCAATATCGAACTGAAAGCGGTAAAGGTCAGCGACAAAAGGATCGTCGATCTGTTGCTCAAAATAAAATAAAGAATGAGCCGATGAAGGATGAAGATCTTTCGATCGGCTTTTTTGTGCCTTTGCGGATGATCCGCCCGATCGGAAGAACGAGTTTTCGGAAAAACGGGAGCGGAAAAATCTTTTATAAAAAAATAAATTTTCTGTTTATTATTCTTCTTAGCGTGGTATAATAAGGATAAGTAAAGTTGACATAGATATGTTCATCATCATTTTGGGACTCGTGAGGATCTAAAAGCTTTACGGATACCGGAAGCGATACTCGAGATGGTGCGCCAAGCGGCGGTCGATGGTTTGTTTTGGGCGAAAGGTCCAAAGTGATTTATGACTTTATGCGTATTCTTTGGGAAAGGGGTGAGTCCACCAAAAACTTTAGAATTATCCATACCGGATACGGACGGAGAGATCCGATCTCTCAAAGATTTTGAAGGAAAAAAGCTCGTTGTGTTCTTTTATCCCAAGGCAAATACAGCCGGCTGTACGACCGAAGCACTCGACTTTAAGGAGTTGTATGAAGACTTCAGGAAGATCGGAGTCGAAGTTGTGGGGATCAGTAAAGATAGTATCAAGGCGAACAAAAACTTCAAAGAAAAATACGATTTGCCATTTCTTTTATTGAGTGATGTAGAGACCAAAGTAAGCGACGCTTACGGGGTGTACAAAGAGAAAAGCATGTATGGTAAAAAGTATATGGGAATAGTGCGAAGCACTTTTGTGATCGATGCAGGATCCGATCTTGTCAAAGAATTTATCAATGTAAAGGTAAAAGGTCATGCACAAGAAGTGTTGGATTATTGTAGAGGAATGTAAATGAAAACTGAATATGTTCATTAAATGGCATAGTACGAAGATAGTTACTATGCCATTTGATTTTTTCTATTATTTTGTCGGAGAAAAAGAAAAGATCTTTTTGGACAAACATCTTGCATTTCCATCCGTAAAGAACTTGTTGCAATACTAAGATCTATTTGAACAATAGGATCGATCCGAGCTTCTATGAGTGATATTCCTAAATATCTGTTAGGTCGATCTGCGATCATATCAAATAAGGAACAACGATCTTTCTATGCTGTCTATCAGGTTTTCGGTATAATATTTTTCGGTAGATGCGGTCTTTTGCGATCATAAGACCGGCGGATCAAGTGCGGAGCTTGGACTCCTGCTCATAATGATGTTCTTTTTTGGCAGCGCGAAGACCGATCTTGCCGAATGCCAAGAATAAGGATCCAAGAACCAGCGATCCGGCGAAGAGCAACGTCCGATCGACCGTTGGATCGCGGTATCCTTTGTAAAGCAACGAACAAAGAAAAAACAACAGGATCATGCTGACGTAGAGATAAGTATGTTTGATCTGACGATAGTATTCTTTGAGATCATAAGGGGAGGAGAGCGGCGGTCCATCCGGAGCCTCCGTGCTTTCGATGATCAGGATCTCTTTGTTGAAGCTGTTGGTAAAAGTGGTCGCGATCAGATCTTTTTTATAAGGGCGAAAGCGCATTTTACAAAATGCGATGCTGCCCTGATCGATCGGCGCGAAAAAGATCCGATAGCCGAGTTCTTTCAAAAAAGCGATGTACTTATCGACATCCTTGTGGGAGCGTGCGCCGAGATACTCGATGCTGTAATGATATTTTGTGTCGCAAGGCTCAAATTCGTAGATCGGACCGAGGATCTTTTTCAAGCGATATCCTTTGGAATTTTGTTGTTCGAGCCAAGGAGAAAGTTTGTGGATCGGATCTAAAAAAATCTTTATTTTTTTCATAACATCACCTCCTTCGGATCATTCCTCAAAGATCCTCTGTTCTTTTAACTCTTGAACAAGTTTATGCCGCTTGATGAACATTTTGATCATGGCATAGAGCAGCCATAAAGCGATGAGCGCATTGATACTTGCGCCATAGAATGTATACTTTCGAGGGTTATGGGAGTTGAAATAAATACCGTAATTGAGAAATGCGGCTACCGCGTTTGAAAGCATGATCGGGAGAATATAGAGGATGTAATTTCGGAGCTGTCGGATCCTGTTCTTGTGATCGGAGAAGATCTCGAATTCTCCAAGCGATCGCTTTCTTTTGAAATAGATCTTGGAGCTGTTGTCTTCGATCACCTCTGCGCCGGTCTCTTCCATAAACCGGATATACTCCCGTCTTTTTTCGCTTCCATAAGGATAGGAAAGGCTTTGCGTCCGCACATAGTACAGCTCGTCGGGATCTTCTCGGAAAGTGTATTTGAAAATTCCGCAGGAGAGGAGTTCCCATCCCCGATCCGCCATTTCGTTGAGCCAAAGCTCTTCTTTTTCGGACTCCCACCATGCAAAAAATTTATAGAAGTTCTTTTCCATCGTTTGCCTCCTTCAAGATCTTTTTTCCGTTCGTAACGAGTTCTTCCAGTCTTTGTAATTCCTGCTCGAGGATCTCTCGTCCTTTCGGTGTGATGACATATTCTTTTTTTCGGCTGTTCTCATCCTCGGGGAGCGCGATGATCCATTCCCGGTCGAGCATCGTGTTGAGTGCGCCGTACAATGTCCCTGCTGCGAGCTTGACTCTTCCGTTTGACCAGCTCTCGGCATTTTGCATGATGCCGTAGCCATGCAGAGGTGTGAGCAGGGAGAGCAAGGTATAAAAGACCGCTTCGGTCAGTGCGATATTCGGTTTTGACATAGACACCTGCCTTCCGTTTTTGACAGACTTTGCCCGAGTCCGCGGTCCATCGGGTCGTCCGAAACATTTCTTTTGCCAAAATATATCTGATGGTGATATATCGGCTTACGATATAATTATAACGCCTGCCGATATAGTTGTCAATGAAAAGATCGTCGAAAGAAATGTCTTTTTTCGCAAAAATTTGATGATTAAATCATGAGAATATGATATACTGAATTCAATAGGATACACTATTGGAGGAGAAGGTATGTTGATAAAAGAGATCCCTCGGATCAATGAACTGGCAAGGCTCTCGAAGGAAAGAGAGCTGACGATGGAAGAGAAAGCGGAGCAGGCCGAGCTTCGGAAAAAATATTTGGAGGCGGTGCGCGGTTCGGCAAGAGAGATCTTGCTGCATTCGACCGTCAAGGATCCGGACGGCAATGATGTGACACCGCAGAAGCTGAGAGAGGCACAGGCAAGGTCTGAACAGACGAAAAGCTGATCCGGACGAAGCGTATCGATCCTTTGATCCGTGGAGAGAAGAGGTCGAGGCGGGATCGGAAAGATCATGTGAACGCTGCGGTCGTAACAGGTTCCCAAAGGTCAGCAAGACGGATGACTTTGGGGACTTTTTGTGTGGAGAAGGTCCGGGTATGCGGATCGGATCACGGTAGGATCTTGTACAGGACAGTCGATCTTTCGTCAAGCAGATCGGATCATTATATGACAGCGAAGACCGGACGATATATAAGATGAAGGAAAATATAAAGAGGACTTGAATATCCGGATCGATCGGATGGATTGGGGATAGAATATGAAACAGGAAAATCACTTGGGAACGGAGCTGGATGAGCTTTACGAAGATCTGTTGACAAAGATCATGAGTGATCCGTTGAACGGAAAAGCTCTCTTGGAGGAGTCAAAGGCGAGCGCAAGATATGACGAGGATTTTATTTTTCGGGCGATCATCGACACTTTGCAGATGCTGATCTGGTCGCTCTATGGCGAGGTCAACAAGATCCTCACCTCCAATTCCGAGCTGCTGGAGCGACTGACGGCATTCGGTCTGTGGAAACTCGTGTCGATGTGCTGGAATCTCATGGGCTCGGCATATCTCGGAATTGAAAACCTGGAACGTGCGATGGAATGTTATCGCAATGTGATCAAGGTGGAGTCGAGATACGATCTGAAGACCATGACTTCGATCGCCTACAACAATCTGGCGGTCATCTACATCATCTTGGAACAGTTTGAAAAAGCCTATCACTATGCTCAGCGCGCGATGGACAGTCTGGAAGAACTGGGCAAAGACCAACCCCGATATGAGTCGAAAAAACTGAAATATCTCGGAGAACTCTTGATCACGCTCTGTTTTACCGAGAGGGTGGATGAGGCGGCAAAAAAATTGGAGGAGATGAAAGAACTCGTCCGGATCTCGCCGAATCAACGAGCAAAATATGCCTATCATTACAATAGGATGGTATATCAATTCCATGCCAAAGATTTTGACGGAGCAAAAGAGTCGTATGCGGAGGTCCGAAGACAGATCTTGGAGGGAGATACGAACGAAGAACTGAGATCGTTGATCAGTTTTGTGCGTTTGTGTCAGATCTTCAAATTGCCGCCATCTTTTTATGTCGAAGAGCTGAAGGAGATGGAAGGGGCGGGAGATTCGGATGTGCCGCAGAGGGACGGCGAGTTGTACGGTCTGCTCAAAGAATATTACGAACAGATCGGGGATGAAGAGGGATATTTTCGCATCGGATTAAAATATATCGATGCCATATCACGCTATCAGAAAGAGCTGCGCGATCGCCAAGTGGATTCGCTGGATCTGATCGATCATCTGATCACGAACAGCGAAAGTATGGATATCATGCAGTCCAAGAATATGGAACTCACCAGATTGGCGGATGAGGCGGTACGCAACAAAAACGCGCTTCAGGAAGCCTATTCCCGAATCGAGATCATCAATCAGCTCGGGAAAGATGTCACCTCTTCGCTGGATCTGTCCAAGGTGATCGACCAGATCTATCAAAATCTTGTCGCGAATATGCCGATCACCGTATTTATGTTGATGGTCGTGGAACGAAATGAGGAGCAGCTTCGATCGATCGCCTACTATCACGGGGATGTCCTGCAGCCGGAATTTACGATCTCGCTGGATAATACGAACAGTATGTTGATCGAATGTATGAACACGCGAAAGATCATTTTCTCCGATGACTTGGACAAAGATGAGCGTTTCAAAGAAAGGCGATTCGTTCGATTGGGCGAAGGAAGATTGGTCCAGTCCGTTGCGTTTATGCCGCTGGAAGTCGGCGATGACGTGATCGGTGTATGTTCGATCCAAGATATCGAAAAGAAAGCCTACACGCAAAAGCATATCGAATTTTTGGAGGAACTGCTGCCGTATCTGTCGATCGCCCTGAACAATGCGATCCGATCGCAAAGTTTGGAACAGGAGATCAAGCTGCACCTGGAAACACAGGAAGAGCTCAAGGCGGCATACCGACGACTGGAAGAGATCTCTTCGATCGACGGCTTGACCGGGATCGACAATCGAAGGACTTTCGGGCTCAAACTGGATGAGATGATGACGGAAGCACAATACAAAGGCAGAAGCATCTCGATCTTTATGATGGATATCGATAATTTCAAGACCTACAATGACACCTATGGTCATCTGGAGGGCGACGAAGTGCTGCGGACGATCGCTGCCGTCGTGCGCAAACATTTTGAACGATCCAAAGGCATCGCCGGTCGTTTTGGCGGAGAAGAATTTGTGGGTGCCTGCATCGGAAACGATCCGCAAGAGAGTATGGAACTGGCGGAGCGGATCCGGTCGGAAGTGTTTGAGCTGGCGATCGAAAATGAGTCGGCACCGCTGAAGAGGATATCGATCAGCATAGGGATCTGTTTCGTAGAGGAGCCGGGAGAGCTCCAAAAATCCCAGATCGCCCGTCTGGCGGACGAGGCACTCTACCGGGCGAAGAAAAACGGAAGAAATAAAACGATCCTCGAGATCTTGGAATACGGATCTTAAGATGGGGTCGCACATCAGGAGGAGAGATCCAAGATCACGGATCTCTTTTTTTGTATCATATGTTACACCATGACTGCTAAAAATATGTTATGATAAAGTTGTTAAAAAAAGCAATGGCTAACCATATCAAAGCAGGTGATACCGATATCTTTTAGAAGAGAAATATAAGAGCATCGTTATTTTTACGGAGCGTAGAGAAGGATGTCCCGATGTCGGTCATTTCGTCGGAACGGGGATAAAGGGTCATTTTATCGGAAGAGGTATCATAGGATATAGAAAATGTAGGATCGGAGCGTTCTTCGTTCTTGAGCCGATCGACCAAATGAGGGAACGACAGCTCCCGAGTCGATCGTTACGAAGGGCACGATCCGTCGATCGAAAGGAGCAGTTATGTCAACATATTTTAGCACAAAGGATAAGATCGGTGCGATCTTGGAGCGATATCCGGAGACTCTGGAAGTTTTTTTGATCAACGGCTTTGAACAGCTCAAGGATCCGGCGATGCGCCAAAAGATGGCAAATTCGGTCACGCTGGAGATGGCACTCAAGATGAAGAAGATCAATGAAACTGTGTTCTGTGACAAGCTCCATGATGCGATCATGCAGAGCAGGGAAGGCATCGATCAGACGCTTCGGGAGGAAGGGAGTTTTGCGGAAGGAGATATCCGGATCGAGGGCGTGCTGCCATGTCCGATCCGTATCCCGCTGCTCGAGAACTTTACCGAAGAGCTGAAAGACCTCCGGAAGACAACGGGGAAAAGTATCGGATACGACCTGCGTTCGGCGAGCATGGGGCTTGATCGGATCAAGGAGCAAGTCGTAACAGGCGATGTGGACAAATTGCCGGATGTGATGCTTTCGGCAGGATTCGACCTCTTCTTCGACAAAAAATATATGGGTCGCTTCAAGGATCAAAATGTTTTTCACACTGCGATGGATGGCTTTAACAAAGATCTTGCGAACGATCGGATCGATCTTCGCGATCCGAAAGAGCAATATGCGATCATCGGTATCGTGCCGGCGATCATCATGGTCAACGAGCAGCTGTTGGGTGACCGACCGATGCCTACGAGCTGGGAAGATATCCTGAAGCCGGAGTTTGAAAACACGATGGCGTTGCCGATGCAGGATCTGGATCTGTTCAATGCGGTGATCCTCCACATCTACAAGATGTATGGCGAAGAAGGGATCCGGAAACTGGGCAGATCGTTCAAGAAGAGCCTGCACCCGGCACAGATGGTCAAAGCCAAAGGTCTTTTGGGCGATACGGTCGATCCGGTCATCAGCATCTCGCCATATTTCTTCACGCAGATGTTGCCGGAGAACGGACCGATCAAGCCGATATGGCCGAAAGAAGGCGCGATCGTCAGCCCGATCTTCCTGTTAGCCAAGAGAGATACGCCGGAAGTTGCGCCGTTTTTGAAATACTTTATGTCAAAAGAAGTCGGCACGATCTTCTCCGGCGGAGGAAAATTCCCTTCGACCAATCCGAATGTCGATAACGGATTGACCGAAGATCAAGGCTTCGTTTGGGTCGGTTGGGACTTTATCCATAATAATGATGTCGGGGCGATCTTGGAAAAATGTGAAGGGATCTTCAAAGAGATCGTCGGAGTATAAAAAGGGAGCGGCAAAAGGCTGCCCATAGCGATAGAAAGAATGATCCGGTAAAACAGCATTCGACAGATGTTGTTTTGCGACATAAGGAGGAAGTATGAATTTTGTAGTGGTTTCGGGACCGCCGTCTTCGGGAAAGACCGGTCTGATCCTAAAGACTGCGGAAGCATTAAAACAAAGAAATATCTCGGTCGGCGTCGTGAAGTTCGACTGCCTTTACACCGATGACGATATATTGTATGAAAAGGCGGGGATCTTGGTCCAAAAAGGACTCTCGGGCGCACTTTGCCCCGATCATTTCTTCGCATCCAATGTCGAAGAAGTCGTGCAATGGGGACGCAAAAACGACCTGGATCTTTTGATCACCGAATCGGCAGGACTGTGCAATCGCTGTTCGCCTTATCTGAAAGAGGTCAAAGGGATCTGCGTGATCGACAATCTCTCCGGTATCAATACGCCGAAAAAGATAGGTCCGATGCTTCGTGCTGCGGATATCGTCGTGATCACCAAGGGCGACATCGTCTCTCAGGCGGAGCGCGAAGTGTTTGCGGCAAAGGTCAGCTCGGTCAATCCGCGCGCGATCACGATGCATGTCAACGGACTGACGGGACAGGGAGCCTACGAGCTGAGCACGCTGCTGTATGATGAAGAAAAACATATCGAGACCGTTCAGGGAATGGAGCTTCGATTCCCGATGCCGTCAGCACTTTGCTCCTATTGTTTGGGCGAGCGACGCATCGGCGATGATTATCAGATGGGCAATGTACGAAAGATGGATATGCTGAAGAAGATGGAGGCGGAACATGCGAAATAAGACGATCAACGAACTTCTGGAACTGTACCCCTTCATCACGACCTATCTGGAGGACAACCGATTGGACATCACGGGCTATGAAGACAAGACCTATGCGGAATTTTTGGGACATTTTTCTTTGGAAGAGATCGAAGATGATGCGATGGACATCGCGCAGCTTGAGGCGGACTTCTTCGATCATATCACGCAGATGCAGGCTTTTCTCGGGATGGATGAGGACGATCCCGTGCGTAGCCTGACGATACTGCCCGGTCGGGATAAGTCCGGGAATGAAGAAGGATTCGACCGGCTGGAGATCCGAAGATCCGAGATCGTGGCGATCGTCGGACCGACCGGCTCCGGCAAATCGAGATTGCTTGCCGACATCGAGTGGACGGCGCAGCGCGATACGCCGACCGACAGAGAGATCCTGATCAACAACGAGATCCCGGATAAGAAATGGCGTTTTTCATCCAACAACAAGCTCGTCGCACAGCTTTCGCAGAATATGAACTTCGTTATGGACCTTACCGTCCGGGAGTTTTTGGAGCTCCATGCGCAGAGCAGGATGGTGCAGGATATCCCGGATGTGGTCGCGCGGATCGTCGAAGCGGCAAACAAATTGGCGGGCGAACAGTTCACGACCGACACCCAGATCACTTCCCTCAGCGGAGGGCAGTCCCGTGCGCTGATGATCGCGGATACGGCGATCCTGAGCACCTCGCCGATCGTGCTGATCGATGAGATCGAGAATGCGGGGATCGACCGTAAAAAAGCACTGGACCTTCTCGTATCCGAAGACAAGATCGTTCTGATGGCGACACATGATCCGCTGCTGGCACTGATGGCGGACCGAAGGATCGTCATCTCCAACGGAGGGATCGGAAAGGTGCTGGAAACGTCAAAAGAAGAGAAGGAAAAACTGAAAGAATTGGAAGCGATGGATGACCGGTTGCAGGAGATCCGGCGCAAGCTTCGTTATGGCGGATCCGTCATTTGATAAAAAGCGAGCATCTTTCCGACAAGATGGCGTAATACTGAAACCCGATCGAAAGCATAGAGATCCTTTCCATCATTTACTCGATCCGGTGGTCCGATAAATATCGGGATCATCCATAGAGAGCGGATCGATACGATAGGCTCAAATGGGTTTTGGTATAATACGATGATCCAATAAGATCATCCCATAGATATCTTTCCGCTCCGATAGAACGATGCAGCGGTCGA
>JAUMYO010000012.1:13878-34991 GCA_030528605.1 Peptostreptococcaceae bacterium
AATAAGATCATCCCATAGATATCTTTCCGCTCCGATAGAACGATGCAGCGGTCGAATTACCATTCCTTACAAGCTATCAAAAATAAAAATGTTGTTAAGTGCTAGTTCTAAAGGATAATAGTATTACAAGCTATAAAAAATAAAAATGTCACCAAGTGATAGTTCTAAAGGAAGGATACCGACCTTCGAGCGTACGGCAAAGACCGACGTTTGGAAGTCGGTATTTTGATGCTCGGGCTTCGGGCTTGTCGTTGAAAATATGGGAAAATTGTGGTATAGTTAAGAGGAGATCTCCTTTGATCGGGAGGAGGAGAAGATCGCGATGATCCATGCCTAAAAAAGACGGATATCGCGATGTCCGATCGGGGGAAGACCGTTTTATCCATGCCGGTCCGTGAGGAGAGCGGAGCGGCAAACAAGGAGTCATCAATAAAGGGATCTCAAGCCGGCAAGGTCCGAATGTGCAGAAGGACAGCTTGAGATACGGATCGTCGTCCGAGGGGACGCGACACCTTATTGGTTGGATATGTATCGATCGGCGGACGATGGATGCCGACGATCATACATTTTCAATAAAGTGCTTTCAAATAAGGCACGGACAATTTAATATGGGAGGTCAACTTATGGAAGGGATCATTCAAATTTTTGTTAACTTCGCGAACTGGTTCTGGGGACCGCCGATCTTGATCCTGATCGGGGTAGGAGGGCTGTATTGTACTTTAGCGACGGGGTTCGTTCAGATCCGTCACTTCGGTTACATCTGCACCCAGACTTTCGGCAAGATGTTTTCCAAGCCGGATCCAAGCGATCCGAATGCCGTTTCGCCTTTTTCAGCAGCCGTTGCCGCATTGGCATCGAGCATCGGGGCATCGAATATCGTCGGGGTACCGGTGGCGATCGCATTTGGCGGTCCGGGAGCGATCTTCTGGATGTGGATCCTTGCGATCCTCGGCTGTGCGACCAAGTATGTCGAGATCGTTTTGGGGATGGCATATCGTGAGAAAAACGATCATGGCGAATACACCGGAGGACCTTTCTACTATTGTTCCAAAGGTCTTACGGAGTATGGTCTGGCACCGATCGGCAAATTTATGGGAGCATGGTTTGCTTTTTTCCTGATGATCGAGATCATCCCGTCGATCGCGACACAGTCCGTTTCTGCGGTCCAAAATGCGGAAACATTGAATCTTCCGCCGATCGCAACGGGTGTTGTCATAGCGGTCCTTGTCGGTCTTGTCGTCATGGGCGGATTCAAACGTATCGCAAGCGTTACCGACAAGCTGGTGCCTTTTATGGCAGGGATCTATCTCTTGGCGGCGATCGTCGTGATCATCCTGAATATCACGCATCTTCCGGGGGCTTTGGCGAGCATCTTCATCCACGCATTTGCACCGAAAGCGGCAGTGGGCGGATTTGCCGGCTCTACCGTGGCATTGGCATTGCGCTGGGGAGCGGCGCGAGGTGTTTATTCCAACGAAGCCGGTATGGGTACTGCACCGATGGCTCATGCGACCGCAACAGTAGACCATCCGGTCCGTCAGGGGATGTGGGGCGTTTTTGAAGTGACGGTCGATACATTGATCGTCTGTACGGTGACCGCACTGGCGGTATTGACATCGGGTGTATGGCAACAAGTAGGTTCCGAGAAGGCGGCATCCATGCCTTCGATCGCATTCTCATCCGTATTCGGTGTTGCCGGAGATTATCTTGTGACGATCTCCGTATTCCTGTTCGTTCTTTCAACGATCATCGTCTTGGTATTCTATGGCGAAAAACAGGCGGAGTTCTTATTCGGAACAGGTTTTGCCCGTATTTGGAAATATGTCTATGTATTGGCGATCCTTGGCGGAGTATTCGGCGGACTGGAATTCTTGTATCAGCTTACCGACTTCTTCCTTGCGATGATCGTTATCCCGAATATGATCGCGGTATTGATCCTTGCAGGCAAGGCGAGAAAACTGACCAACGAATTCTTCAATACGCCGGGCAAATACTATCTGGCGGATATCGCAGCAAAGAAAAAATAGTTTTATTACAAAGTCAGCCTTCGACCATTCGCCTATAGCGGATGCTCGAGGGCTTTTCAGTGCAAAAAAAAGCGTGGCTTTTCGCCACGCTTTTCGTTATAACGGAGAGGATCAATACCATCCTCTTAGTTTCATTGCAACTTGGATCCTTCGGATCGACATCATGTATGCTGCCGTTCTCATATCCACTTTGAACTCATGCATCAAATTCCAGATATCATCGAATGCTTTGTACATCAGATCTTCCTGCTTCTTCTGTACATCCTCGAAGGACCAGCTGAATCTTTGAAGATTTTGTACCCACTCGAAGTAAGACACGGTGACTCCGCCGGAGTTTGCCAAGATATCAGGGACCAGAAGAACACCGTTCTTCGCAAGGATCTCGTCCGCTTCCGGAGTGGTAGGACCGTTTGCACCCTCACAAACGACTTTAGCAACGATAGAACCTGCATTAGCGGAAGTGATCTGGTTTTCAAGAGCACATGGAAGGATCGCATCTACTTTTAGAGCGAAGAACTCGTCCTTTGTGATCTCTTTGCCGTATCCGTTGTTTGCTACAGGGCGGACCGGATCGACGAACATCTTTTCGATGTCGATACCGTTCTCATTGTAGATGGATACATTGATATCGGAGATCGCAACGACTTTTGCGCCCAATCGGTGAGCATAAAGTGCAGCGTAGCTACCTACGTTACCGAAGCCCTGAACGGCTACCGTAGCGTTTTTGAAGTCGATGTTCGATCTTTCAAGAGCAGCTTTTGCCATGATCGCAACACCATATCCCGTAGCTTCCGTTCTAGCCAACGATCCGCCGAACTCTACCGGTTTTCCGGTGAATACGCCCGGAGCATATTGTCCTGTCACTTTTTCATACTCATCGACCATCCAAGCCATGATCTTTCCGTTCGTATTGACGTCCGGAGCGGGGATGTCCACTTTTTCTCCGATGAATGGAGCGATCGCAGCGGCAAAACCTCTGGAGATCGCCTCAAGCTCTCTCTCGGAATAATCTTTCGGATCGATCGCGATCCCGCCTTTTCCACCGCCGTACGGAACGCCGGTAACGGAACATTTGAACGTCATCCAAGTAGACAGCGCCTTGACCTCATCAAGATTGACTGCAGGATGGAATCGGATCCCTCCCTTGTATGGACCACAGGCATTGTTATGCTGTGAACGGTAACCAACAAAAGTTTTTACCGTCCCGTTATCCAGTTTGACAGGGAAAGAGACCTCATGCACTCTCATTGGGTTTTTAAGTATTTCATACACTGCCGGATCTGCTCCCAGCTTGTCGCAGGCATTTTTTACCTGTCTTTGAGCAATCTCAAATGGGTTTAGTGACTCTTTTACGTTTTTAACTTCCATTTCAACACTCCTTATGGTTTTGATAAATAATTGGAATACGTTTCCTACTTATGATTATAGAACATAAACGAAATAAGTTCAACCATTTTTTATACAGAAAAAAATTATCAGTTTATTAAGCTTATGATAAATTAAGAATGTTTGAGTCCGAAAACGTGGAACGGTTGCAAATAGTTAGTTCGCTTGAACTAACAAATTGTAAAAAAAGAAAATAATTTACCAAAACTGTTTACATCTGAACTTCTATTTGGTATAATCCTGATAAAGTTAGATTTTATATAGGAGGTATTACTATGGCTTATGTGATCCATGATACATGTATCAGTTGTGGAGCTTGCGAGAGCGAGTGCCCTGTGAGTGCGATCTCTGCAGGAGACGACAAATATGTGATCGACGCAGGTGCTTGCATCGATTGCGGAGCTTGCGCTTCCGTTTGCCCGGTAGATGCACCGCAGCCGGAATAATTTGAAGGAAGAAGGGATGTCCGATCGACATCCTTTTTTTGTGTGCGAAGATCTATCCTCTTCCGACCGCCAAGGAAAGCATGGATCGGAATAGGGATATCGCTGTCGCAAGCTTTCCGAAGCTTCCTTCGTTCTTTTGGGAAGCTTGCACAACAAAAATCTGATCGAATGAACGGATAATAGTTGTTAACGAAACGAATATGTGCTAATATGTGGTCAAGTATCTTCTTGTCCGTCTTGAGTGATGAGGGGATGAGAGGGGATCGATACAAGATTTTGGAGGTAGAGGATGAAAAGATCAAAAAAATTGCAATGGGCGGGGCTGATACTTCTTTTGGCACTGCTGCTCACAGGCTGTGGCAAAAAAGTCGATGCCACCGCATATTATCATGTGGAGATCAAAGGCATGGACGGCTACGGAAAAGCGACTGTACGACTGGATGAAGATATGTTGGTCAAGGAGATCTCGGAGAAAGGCAAGATCTCGATCGATTCGATGGAAGGGCTTTTTATGATCGGAAGCTATATGGATCGTCTGTCCTACGAGCTTGCTCCGACCGAGGGTTTGAAAAATGGAGATGAAGTGGTTTTGAATATCCAATTTACCCCGAATGAGCAGGACAAGGTCAAGATCATCGGCGGTACGAAAAAGATCAAGGTCAGCGATCTGCCGGAGGGGACGAAGATCGATCTGTTCAAAGATGTGGAGGTCGTATTCAGCGGCGTTTCGCCGAAAGGATCGGCAGAAGTTATCAACAAGAGCGAAGACGAATTCGTAAAGACGATCTACTTTACCGTAGAGCCGTCCCGTGACCTCAAACTCGGCGACAAGGTGACCGTGAAGGCGAACTACAGCGAGGATCAGGCACTCGAAAAGATGTATATCATCGAAACGGACACGAAAGAATTTGCGGTAGAAGGTCTGGATGAGTATCTGAAGAGTGCATCTCAGATCGACGATGCGGCAAAAGAAGCGATCATCAAAGAAGCAAATGACATCGTAGAAGCTTATCTGGTGAAAGATGCAAGCAGCGTGTATTATGAATTTAATGAAGGATTTTATTGGGGAAGTCAGGGATACGATACCTCTTATCGGTTTGACAAAGCAAATCTGCTGACCGCCAAAGATCCGGATTCCGTCGGATACGGATGGACGATCAATCAGTTGACATTGTTCTATGAAGCAACGGTCAAACCGCGCGACAAAGACGAAGCGAAAAAAGGATATTTGGCAGTGACCTTCAACGACTCGATCATCCGTGACGGAAAACTGGATGTCGTATTCTCCGAAGGGAAGGTAGTAGAGGTCCAAAAAAGAAAAGACGATATCGAGCGCGAAAGACTGACTGCTTTCAAAGACAAATACAATATCGAAGTCGTAGATCTCCAGATAAAGAAAAAAGCATGATCGGGCATTCTTTATCCGATCCCATGATCCTTTAGGATCGGCATTTAACGACCTCTTTATTCTTATTGTATAGGGAATGGTGGCAGTAGGTTGCGGATATCTCCATTTTTCTACAGTCACTGTATATCTTGCTCTTGCTGACGCTTGCATAGGACCTGACCTGATTTTTATCGCTACGCCCAAAAGTCAAGTCAGGTCCTTAACTTCATCGCTACATTCTTCCATCGGAACAAAAATAGCTATGGTCATCTTATGGGATGACAGTATAAGACAACAAAAGACAAATAGAATAGCGGGATCGTTATTTTCCGAGTTCTTTTTTATATGGAGGAAAAATGAAAATAAAGAGTAGTTTTTGGGAATGGTTGTACATGATATTTGCGGTCATATCTTTATGGATCACATTTGTTCCGATCGAAAAATATCGTATTGCCAACAATATATTATATTTACTTTTTTTTATAGAGTATGTAGTCAGATGCTATCGATCGGAAGATAAGATCCGTTTTATCGTATCCCATCCATTGGACTTGGTCATCCTGTTGCCCGTGGGAAGCAGTTTCCGGGTCATACGGTTGCTACGACTGTTCAAGATATTGAAGATCGGTGAAAAAATAAAAGAGAGACTTCCGAGAGTTTTTGAGATCTTTCGAGCAAATGACTTTGGTTTGCTTATCGGATGGTTGATCTTCTCTTCAATGGCAGTTAGTATCCCGCTAACCTTATTTGAACCGAATATGAAAAATTATTTTGATGCTTTATGGTGGACGATCGTTACGACAACAACTGTAGGATATGGTGATATCGTCCCGGTCACTTGGCTTGGAAAAATAGTAGCGATATTTTTAATGATCTTTGGGATCGGAATTACCGGGGTGCTGATCGGAAATATATCAAAAATTTTGGTCAATAATAGAACTTCAGAAGAGCTTATGACCGAGTTTGCAGATTTTGAAGATCTTAGTGATATTGCTAAAGAGCGGATAAGGAGAAGGATCCGAGAAGAAATAGAGCTGGAATTGTTCAAAAGTAGTAAACATCGAAAGTAATGTCATTGAGGTAGTTATAAAAAATAAGGATTTCCATTGAATGTTATGTATTGGGTAAAAGTAGGCAATGAACAGTTCGAAGTGCTTGACGGTCAGCAGAGAACACTTTCGGTAATGCAGTATCTAAAACACCGGTTCCCTATTACGCTTGAGGAAAAGAAGTATTATTGGGACGCATTACCGGATGACAAGCTTGATTCTATTATGAATTACGATTTTATGGTTTACATTTGTGAGGGTAACGAGTCGGAAAAATTAGATCGGTTTAAGGTTGTCGATATCGCTGGCGAAAAATTAACGGAACAAGAACTACGCAACCCTGTTTATACAGGCGAATGGCTATCTGATGCGAAGAAATATTTTTCTAAGCGGAATCGTGTGGCTAAAGGTTTATCAGATAAATATATTACAGGAGATCCAAACCGACAGGAACTTCTTGAAAAGGCTTTGAAAGGGATCAGTGGATCTCAAGGCATAAAGGATATTACAGAATATATGGCTGTACATAAATCGGATAATGATGCAGATGAATTATGGCAATATTTCCAAGATGTCATCAGTTGGGTGCAAAAGATATTTGCTAAATACTATTCAGATATGAAAGGACTGGATCGGTGTCATTATTACAATAAATACCATTCAAACTCATATAATTCATCAACGATGAATGCAGAGGTAAAAGCACTTCACGAAGATGAAGATGTTCAAAAACCAAAAGGGATCTATGAGTATCTTTTGTGCAAAGATAAAGATCCTTTTGTGGGGAGATCGCTTAATTTACGAGCATTTGACAAGCGAGATAAAATGGCTGCTTATAGTAAGCAAGAAGGTATTTGTCCAATTTGCAAACAACATTTTGAATTTGAAGAAATGGAGGGTGACCACATTAAGCCTTGGAGCAAAGGCGGTCATACAACTCCAGATAACTGTCAAATGCTGTGTAGAGATTGCAATGGAAAGAAAACGGATAAGTATTAAAAAGTAAAATTAGCTATTACTACTTTCTGAACGTTTGGTATTGTGGGAGAGATAATATGGCAAATTTAAAAGCAAAAGAATATAGGAAATTTGAAGATATAAAATATGTTCGGAAAGATGGAAGCGAGTATTGGAGTGCAAGAGAACTTGCTGCTGTCCTTGATTATTCTCAATGGAGAAATTTTCAAAAAGTCATTGATAGAGCGATGATCGCTTGTGAGAACAGCGGTCATGAAGTAGAATACGATTTTGCTGAGGTCGGCAAAATCGTGGAAGCAGGTGCTGCAAGCAAATCTATTAAAGATTATGAGCTTACGAGATACGCTATGATAATTATCAGGTGTATTTCTGCTTGGTCATCCGTTGTTTACAAGTCTTATGGTTGCGTATATGATAGGTTTTGGTTTTGTATATCAAGGGATCGCTAATTTTATTATTTTTTATAAATTAGGGAAATAGGCATCGAGAAACTAAGGAGCGATCTTGAAAAGCATGATCGAAAGGATCACGCATAGGGATCGGATCGACATGATGAGATGATGGGTATCGGTATATTTTCGAGAATGATGCAAAAAAAGACAGAGCGACTTTTCAAGAGCGAAAAGAAGCTTTGTCTTTTTTGTGGTTCGAGCGTTTATTTTCTACGTCGGTATTCATCCGCTATCAGGATCGACAGCATCAGGATGGTACCATAGGTCAAGAAGTTTCGGATCGTCTTACCGGATCCGATGATGCCGGTCTTCGGAGCACCGGCGACTTTGCTCGGTTTGTTCATATCTTTGTTTTTACGTTGCTTATCCAATCCCGCTTTTGCCGAATCATCGTCTAAGATGTCTTCGCTGTTCGGTCCGGATGGACGGGTATGACTTCGTCCGTTGCTCGGATCATTCGTTCTCGGCAAAGCGGACGGCTGTTGCGGATCGGGAACTTTTGGAGCTTCCGGCTTGATCGGATCATCCGGGGTCTTAGGCTGCTCCGGCGTTTTTGATCTGTCCGGATCCTGCGGTCGCTCAGGGTCCTTCGGTTTGTCCGGACTTTGCGGTCGCTGCGGATCTTTTGGGCTATCCGGTCGCACCGGAGAAGGATGATCTCCTCTGTTGCCGCCACCGCCGCCGCTGTTACCACCGCCACCGTTTCCTCCACCGCTTGGAGTATTGGTGAAGGTCATTTCAAGTGCGGTGTTATCTTTTGCGGTCAGGCTTGCAGTTTTGCCTTCGACAGGCTGTGATAGCGTCCCTTGTGCATCTTTGGTCACGACCGTCGTGCGATAGCCCGCTGCATTTTCGGTGATCGTTACTTCTGCTCCATGAGGAAGCCCTTCGATCAAAGCATATTCATCATGTCCCAGTGAGAAAGATCCGCCCGATCCGATCTGTTGCGGTGTTCCGGCAACATCGTTTTTGTAGATCGTATAGCTGTAGGATGCCTTTTGTGCAGCCGGATCGTTGTTTGCAGGGGTCTCAAAAGTAAATCCGAAGGTCTTGCTCGGATCTGCCGGAACTCCACTCAAGATCTTTTTCACCTTGAGTGTGCCGTTATTGAGAATAGGCGGTGCCTTCGATTCACGTTTGTTCGGGATCGTGATGGTGTTACTGTCGATCACGATGCCGGATCCTTCAGCTGCTTTGTTGTCTGTGACCGTAACGACTTTTTTGCCGGTTTGAGTCGTCACGACAACATCGATATCCAAGTCGGATGATAAATAACCGTTCGGCGGGTGAACTTCTTTGAGCTTGTAGCTTCCAACACGTAGTGCATTCAGTGTTACGACACCGTTGCTATCCGTCGATCCGGCGCGAAGTGGATCCTTGCTGACTTTTCCGGATCTGACCGGATATAGAGCGAATCGCGCATCTGCCAATTTAGTACCGGGTCGGGCAGCATCCTGTTTGATGATCTCGATGAACGCATTTTGTCCAAGGATCGCACGAACATAACCATCTTGCCACTGTAATTTGCTCGACACCGCAGAATCTTTCAGTGCTGTATCACCGCTGAAGATCTGCGCCGTATTGGTAAAGCCGTCAGCAGTTTTGGCAGGAGGGTCTACGATATAGGTCTTATACTCGATGCGATAAGATTTTACCGGATCGGGATCATTTCCAGGTAGAGGAACGGTGAATGTCAGTTTGTTCTTTGCGAGATCATAAGAGATGTTACCCCTTAGATCGCCTGCGAGATCGGGACCTGAGATGTCGGTATCGATGCTCGGATAAGATCCGTTGGTAAATGGGATCTCATAGATCTTTATCGCCTCATCATATAGTAATTTTCCTTCAGCATCCATCGGCAATTCCAGTCCGGCAGGTAATGTATCGACGACTTTGATATTTGCACGTGTACCTTTCGGTAAATTATATGAATAGTAGTCCAGCACCCAAGTTACTGCACCGTTGGCATCGATCGCAGCCTCTTTTTCATTTTTCATCTTTAATTTTTTCTCGATCGCCTTGCTGCTGAAGGTATCTTGCCGAGAAGCCGAGAAACGAAGACCGCTATCCGCTTTATACGTCAGGGAGTTTACTACCGTGGTCTCTCCGTTTTTCGAGAAGAGTTTTTCTCGTTCGGTTGCGGTCGGACCGGCTTTGATAAAGATCACGGCTGCCCGGTCCAATCGATCGAACTTAAATTCAATGGTGTTCCGAGTTACCCCGGATACTTCGACAGTACCGTGCTTGACAGAGAGCCCCATACCTTCCGGAACATTTAGGGGATCTTGTACAGGGGATGTGACAGAGAGTGTTCTTCCTTGATCATCGGTCAGAGTAACGCGTGCATCTCCATCCGAATCCGATATCTTTCCGGATCGGAAAAGCATAAACGGCGAGCCCGTATCAAAGTTTTTGAGCTCCCATCCCGGCGGCAAGGTATCCGTTATGGTCACCGGACCATGTTTTTTCATAGTCTTTGTGTCCAAGTCAAAATATTCTCTTGTGGTATGATCGTAACCGAGAGGGTTGATGCTCAATCGATATATGACTTCTTTGTTCGTATAGTCGAAACCAAGAGAGGCATCTTCGGTATATCCCTTGTTTGCGTTGCTTTCAAAACCGTTTATAAAATCTCGACTTATATGATCCTTGTATAGCATACGGATCCGTCGTTCTGCTCTTGCCGTAGAATAGTCCAGCTTGGTCGCACCGGTAAGCAGTGTCGAAGAATTGGTGATATTGTTTGCATCCGGATCACTTGTCGAAGAGGTGATCGATAGATTGTCCTGGAGCTTTTTTGATACAAGCTCGGTTCGGATCTTGAATGTCTCACGATGGGTGCCGGTGATACCTTTTACGACGAGTAGCTCTCCGACCATCTTGTCTCTATCATATAGATCGAGGATCTCATGGGTCGGGTCATTGCCCGGTGCTCCCGGCGTCGTTCGTAAAAAAGTATCTTTTAGGAATCTTTGTCCAAGTCCTTGGAGTTTGCCCGTTCCATCTCCGGTATAGGCATTGACAAAGCCTTCCGGTAAAGCGACGGGTCGATCATCCTTTTTAGCAGTCAGAGAAGAGATATTCGTGATCGGGTCATCTCCAAAGGTCACCATATTGAAGAACTTCAGATCATCGATCGCATTTGTTCTCTCTTCGACCGTGATCTCCCATTCCGGATCGGCTTTTGGATAGTGATATTTTGAGAAAGATTCTTTGATCGAGTTAAATCGAAAATCTGCAAAGACTGTCTCAGAAGGTATCTCGCCTGAACCATCCCATCGGACTTTTGCGTCATTGAGATAACGAACGACGGAGATATCATTGGTGTCCTGTGTCAACTTGGATCCGGGGATAGTGGTTATGATCGTAAGCTTGACCGGACCGGTTATTGTGCCGATCTCATATGATCCATCTTGTGGAGCTTGATTTTTTCCCCACTGTTTTATTCTTTGCGTTTTCCATTTTCCGTTTCCGTCATATTCCTGAAGATATGCTTCTTTGAAAGTCTGTGCAGAAGGCTCGGGAGCCGTTTCTCCTAATAATCGTTTTGTCTTTTCGTCATAAAGTTGTCCGTTTTTTAGTGGATCTGTGATCACTACATTGGTTAAGGTCATTCCTTTTGGAGTGCTGAGGATCTTCTTGTCTTGACTATCCGTCTTGACATTGAAATTATTGATGATGATCTCCCATGTTATCTCTCGATCGGTTCCGACTGCGCTTTGGATGCTTTTGATCGAGCCGCCTTTTTTGATCCATTGGGACTTAAATGATACATTAGCTGTCGAATGAACTCGCGAAACTGCATTATTTTCCCGATAGAGATCGATACGATTGTCGACACTGGAGGTCGATAGCCAAAGATCTCCCGATGGGGCTGTGAACAGATGTTTTGGCAGCACCTCGGTCTCAAAGGTTATGGTCTTTTCTTTTGTAAGATCATCCGTAAAGGGATAGGTTAGAATATTGTCATTTTTTACGACGGGTTGGTCAGCTACAGCGACTCCATCGATCTTAAATGATTCGGGAACATATTTTCCTACTTCGGTCAGATCATCTTTTAGATAATGACCTCTTAGAGAGAATGGCTTGCCTGCACCGGTAGCGGATACTTTGACTGTCCATTCGATCTTCGGTTTGCTGATATCATTTTCGAGAAGCTTTCCGCTTTTTGTCAGCTTGTATTGGATATCCGGATCACTTGGCATCAATCGGAAGGATTTTCCCCAAAAATTTTTCGCTTCTCCGTTTTGATCTACTTGCCACGCTACGCCGGCATAGTGCATGGAAGCTCCCATCACGATGTCGATATGGTCTGCGCTGTCAAGTGCGGCAGAAGCTTCCGGACCTTTGTCAAATGTTATCGTAGCGATGATGTCTTGCCCGTTGTTTCTCATCTCTAAAGAACCGATCTTGGTCCCGGTTGAGGCATCGTCTTCATCCGCTTTGGCGTAGATCTCTCGTGTAAGCGTGTTGAGAAGATTGAAGCCCTTCATGACCGTGAAGGTCAAAGTATCGTTTGTCGTCAAAGCGGGTGCTGTTTTGAGATCGAGTTGAAACGCAAGATCGAATTTAATATCTTTGTCTGCAATGATCTCTTCTCCATCTGAGACCTCTTTGGCATCAACAAACAATTGTGTTTTTGACACGGTCATTCTAGCTGTTGCCTGATCATGATCATACTCTGTCCCTTGGGCATGTGCACCCGATGGAAGAAAGATATTGAGTACGAGCATCATCGTCAGAAGATAGCTGAGGATCTGTTTTTGGATCCTATGATTTTTTTCCGGCATAGTAGCTCCTTTCAAAATTAAAAATTTTTGATCTGAATGATCCGTCCAAAGATCTCCCGCGCGAACGGATCGCTCGTCGATACCGTCATCCTTTGGGATCGTCGCTCGGCAACATTTTGATAGCTTGCAAGGGATGGTGATCCCTCTCCGACATATCGTTTCATCAAAACGGTATTTATGTGGCGATCTTATCGGATGACAGTATAAAACGGTTTTCGGACCTTTATCGGACAGGACCCGACCGGCAGTTCCTCAGAATAGTTAGCATGGCAAGATCACGGGATATCTGTCGCATCCTCAAGGCGGACGGAGCAGAGTCGATGTACTTTGAGAGATCCTGCGCAAAGCAGAGGAGCTCATGTATCGTTCCGATCGAGAAGTCCTTGTAGTTTATATCGGATATACGGTACATTTGCTAAGAGAAAAAGAGGGACAAAGAGAGAATATTCCGGATGGAGGAGCTGTCCGGGGGAATATCCCGAACGATCGCTGTCGCGATGGCAAAGATCGGTCCGGGATCTCTATTATTCTTTTGAGTTATGGATATGAACGATCCGTGCTCCGTAAAAGATCCAACGAAGCGGTCGCAAAACAGATAGGACCACATCTATCGAAAAATAGTATCAAACGGATCGTGGTAAGAGCATTATCTTTTAGAGTTCGCATTTAACGATAATATTATTTTTTAAAGAATGAAAATAATTTTTATGCTTTCTATCAGGCTTCAGTATAAATGATCTGCAAGTTCTCGCTGAAGAGCGGAGCGATGATGACGCAAAAAAAGACAGACCGCATTTTCTTTTGAAAATATGGTCTGCCTTCTTTGGTATCGGAACGATAGTCCCGTAATCATTTATGGTCTATGACTGAGGTCATAAGATCAGTGTTTTTTCTTTGCAGCATATCTAGCCGCTACTGCGATCATCACGAAGAAGAATGCTCCGTAGATGAAGCTTTGAGGCTCCGAGGTCAGGACCCCAAGCCCTGTCTTCGGTGTTCCGGAGATCGGACCCGGTCGATCGTTTTTGTCCCGATCGGCTTGTGGTGTCGTCTGGTCTTTGATGACCTCCGGTGTCGGACTGCTCGGATCGCTTGGTGAGCCCGGAGCGGTCGGGACCGGCTGTGTCGGGATCGTTGTCGGAGGGACATTTGGTCGGTCCGGAGTTTTTGGAGTCTCAGGATCGCCCGGTCTGTCCGGTCTTACAGGGGAAGGCGTGTTTCCGCCGCCTCCGTCACCGCTGTTGCCTCCACCGATCGGCGGTCTTGCTGTGTTGGTAAAGCTCAGATATACTGTCGTATTTGCTACGATCTTTTTGCTTTGTGTGATATTCGGTGTCACATCATAATCCGGATACGATCTTTCTGTGATCGTCACTTCAAGATCTTTCGGCAGATTTTGGATCGTCAGCTTTTCATCATGCTTTAGTGTGAATGTGCCTTTGTTCTTCAGCGTGATCTTTGTGGATACGCCTTTGGCATCGGTCTTGATCGCTTCGTAGTCTTTACCGTCGCCAAAGATCGCTGTAAATTCAAAGTTTTGGTTTCGGTCGCCTGTCGCGCCTTGGACGGTCTTTTGGACCTCGAGATTACCGAGGGCATCGGCAACTTTTGTGTTGATGAATTCCGCCTTGACGGTGTCATCTTTTACGATCGTCTGCGTGATGCTCGGTGCGTTGACCGTATAACCTGCCATCGATGCGGCAAGTTCCGTTACCGTTACCTTTAAGCCTTCAGGCAGAGCGTGCAATGTTGCCGTCTCACCATGCTTCAGTTCAAAGATGTTGCCGCTCGTGATCTCGACCACGATCGGTGTCGAGCCCGGCTTTTCTTTGGAAAGGGTATATTTCTCGGTTCCTTCAAAGAATATTTGGAATGCGAACGATCGGTCAAGATCGGCATTTGGACCTTGGACTTTTTTCGAGATCTCGAGCTTTCCTTTCTTCGGATCGTGAACAGGCGGCTGTATGCCACCACCGCCACCGCCTCCCGGAGGCGCAGGGACTTGTTTCGTATTGCTGAAAGTCATTTCGAGTTCCGCATCGATCTTTACATCCAGCTGAGCTTTTTTGCCCGCAACGGTCTTGGTTGCATTTGCCGCATCCTTGGTCTCGATCTTCGCATCATATCCGTCTGCGTTTTCTTCGATCGCGACAGACACGCCATGTGGAAGACCCTGGATCTGTGCATATTCGCCATGCTTGAGTGTGAAGCTTCCACCGGACTTGATCTTTTGGGTCGTGCCGGCAAGAGCATTGTTGTAGATGACATAGTCGTAGGACTCCGGCAGATCGGTCACACCGTTATCGATGATAGTCATCGTAAACTCGAATCCTTCGTCCCGGTCTACCGGTACATCGGTCAGGATCTTCGTCACTTTGAGCGATCCGGAATATTTTTCATTTCTTTTGTTCGGGAAAGTGACCTTTGTGATCTTACTTGAGCTGTCTTGAGCGATCCGGATATCGTCCGGGTTCGGATCCGGCGCAGTGATCGTGACGATCCCTTGTCCGCTCGCATCGCGTGTCACCTTGACATTCAATACGGTGCTTATCCGATCGAAACCTTTCGGTGCTTCGGTCTCTTTCAACTGATATTCTCCGACCGGAAGTCCTGTAAAGATCAGTTTTCCGTTCGCATCGGTCTTTCCTGCCTTAAATGGTTTATCTGCAAAGTCATTTCCTATTTTCGCATACAGTCCGAACTGAGCTCCTGCCAATTTGTTTCGGGCATCGCTCGCATCGACCTTGAAGATCTCCAAAGTCGCATTTTTTCCAAGCGTTGCCTTGACGGTAGCCTCTGACAACAAGAACTCCACGTTCGCTTTTGCAGAAAGAGCTGTATTGCCTGTCGTACCGGAAGAAAGGGAGGCATCGTTTTTGATCTTTTCGCCGACAGAACCTTTTACAAGATAGGTCTTGTACTCGACGCTGTAAGATCGTACGGTACCGTCTTGCTCGACCGGAACATTGAATACCAATCGGTTGGTCTCAAGATCATATTCGATACGGTCTTGGAGAGCTGCGGTCATATCCGCACCGTCTTTGTAAATGCCGTTTTCAAAGATCCTTTCTTTGATGATGACGGCACCCGGCAGCAGTTTGCCTGCTATATCGACCGGAAGGTTCAGGTTATCCGGTAATTGGTCCTCGACTTTGATCTTGGTGTTTGGATCTTGTTTGATGCCGTAGGAATGATAGTTGAGTTTCCACTGCAATGCACCGTCTTCGGTAAGATCATAGTCGCCATTCGATTTCTTCTTGATGGATTTTCCAAGAACGGAGCTCTTGATCGTATCGGTCAGAGTCGACTCTTGGTCGATCCCGCTTTCCGTCTTGAATTTCAGTGTGTTGGTAAGCTCTGTTGAGCCGTTGACTTTAAAGATCTCTTTGGCTTTTGCATCGGTCGGAGCTGCTTTTACCAGAATGACTGCTGCACGATCCAGACTGTCAAAAGTGAATCGGAGGGTCTTGCCGCCGGCTTGTCCGGTGACGGTCAAGCCCATCTGCTCCGTAGGGGCCGTAACCTCTGTAGCTCGGCTGACAGCGTTTCCGCTATCATCGGTCAAAGTAACGATTAGGTCACCGTCACCATCGGAGATCTTTCCGGACTTGAAAAGTTTGTATGGCTTGCCATCTTCAAAATTTTTGAATTCCCATCCGTCCGGCAAAATGTCTTCGATCGTTACCGGACCATGTTTTTTCAGACTGTTGTCTGCCGGATCGAAGTATTCTCTTTTTGTCCAGTTATGTCCAAAAGCGTTGACGCTCAGACGATAGATGATCTCCTTGCTGTCATAGTCAAAAGCTTGATCTTTTGCTTCGGTGACCATTCCTGATGCCATGGTGACATTTTTTTCAAGATCGGCAGATGCTCCGCGCTTTAGGAATTGCTTGTGCAACAATCCGTTTTTGCGGTCCGCCTGTGCTGTCGCGTGATCCAGCTTCGTACTTCCGGAGTAGAGAGTCGAAGAGTTCTTGATCTTATCGGCATCCGCTGAGCTGCTGTTGTTGTTGTTTTGCAGTTTTTTCGAGACGATCTCGGTTTGGATCTTGAAAGTCTCTCTGTTTGTGCCTGTAATATTCTTTACAACAAGCAGCTGTCCGACCTTCTTACCATCTTGGTAAAGATCGATGATCTCATTCGGCAGAAGATCGCTATGTCCCGGAGTGGTTCTTTGTAACGTGCCGGGAACAAATCGTTGACCGAGTCCCTGCAACTTTTCGTTGCCTGCTCCATATCCTTGAAGGAATCCATCCGGAAGAGTCTTGCCGGGCTCAACTGTTAGTTTCGTTACATCCAGCGGAGTATCTCCGAAGGTCACCATATTGAAGAATTTCAGATCGGGGATCTCCTGTGTTCTCTCTTCTACGGTGATATTCCATTCGATATTGCCGTTTGGATAGATATGCTTCGCGTAGGATTCTTGGATGGAGTTGAACTTAAAGTCTGCAAACAGTCGGTTCGATCGGATCGGACCGTTCAGACCGTCCCATGTTACTTCCGCTTGGTTCTCATATCTTACGGTCGCGATTTCGCTGCCGGTTACATTTTGCGGTGCTCCGGCGATCTCTGCTACGATCTTTAGACGAACATATTCATTCAGCGGAGTCGGGAGCTCATATTTTCCGCCGGCAGGTTCTGCAGCCCAGCTTTTTTGCAGGCTGCCTTCCGCCTTTACCCATTCTCCGTTCTTGAGAACTTCCAAATAAGCTTCTTTAAAGGTCTGTTTGGAAGCGGGGAAGGTCGGGGTCAGAGTATCCGAGTCTTTGGCTTTCAACTGACCGTCCAACAGAACATCCGTAAGGACGACATTCTCCAGACGCGCTTTGTCTTTGTTGACCTCGATCGTCCAGATCGCTTCTCTTTTGATGTCGCCGTTGCCCATCAGAGTGCTTAGGATCATACCGTTCTTTTTGATCCACTGCGATTTCAGATCGATCGCTTTGTTGTTTTTTTCGTTTGCTTCGCCGCTTGCAACGACATTCGGACCTTGATAAAGATCCGCCTTATTGCCGATCTTGCCGTTTCCATAGAATTTTTCCTTCGGTACGATCGTTTGGAAGGTCACGGTGATGGACTCTCTCAGCTCACCGTTTTCAAGCGTATCCGCTTTTGTAAAAGCATACACGAGATTAGGGTCGTGAGCGGAAGGGTCGACCGCTGTACCGTTTACTTTTAGTGAACCTTGTACATATTTTCCCACATCTGAAAGATCATCAACAAAGTTATAACCTTCCAATGAGATCGGCTTGTTTGTCGTTTTATCTTTTGCAGAGAGTACGACGGTCCATTCGATCTTTGGATCGGCTGTCGTTCGGTCGATCAGTTTACCGGATTTTGTCACATCGTACGCATTGTTTTGCGGAGCCGGCATGAGCGTGAAGTTTGTTTCCCAAAAATCAACTTTTTTCCCTGTATCGGGGATATCCCATGCAAGACCGCCGTAAAGCATCGATCCGGTGATCTCAAATTTGATATCATCCGCTTTGCTGAAGACGTCTTTGACGTCTTCGGACTTCTCGAAGCTGATCTTCGCGACGATATTGCCGCCTTCGTTGATCAGGTCCAATGTTCCGATCCGCAGATCGCTTCCGTCGACAAAGATAGGCAACTTTTTCGGAGAGTCCAGCTTAAAGCCTTCGACCACCGTAAAAGTCAGGCTGTCATCGGTCGTGATCTTTTGATCTTGACCTTCTTTGATCGGTAATGTAAAGTTGAGACCGAACTCGATCATCCGATCTGCGGTGATCTCCTGTCCTTCTATTACCGGGGTGCCCTGGACCTTTAATGTGGACCGGACATCCTTCATCATCGCCTTCGTAGCGACATGATCATAATTTGTACCGTCGGCATGGGCACTGATCGGTACGAAGATGTTCAGTACGATGAGTGCCGCCATCAGGCAACTGAGTAGATACTGTTTTTTGTTTTTGTGTTGCTGTATCATTAGGACTCCTTTCTGGGGTTTCAGATCTTGTTTTGCGGCAGGCGGATCTTTGGAAAAAGATCTTGTGCCCAGATCTTATCAATGTTTTGACCGTATCAGTCTGCGCTTTTTGGTCGGCAGGCTGTAAGATCCGATCGTCATCCGTCTTAGAAAAAGATGCGATCGAACGCGACAGGTCAGACTGTTATACAGATACCCCAGTTTGGAAGCTCTAATCGGTTGACAAAAGGAAAGCTTAGCTTTGGAGCTGAAAAAAGATCCGCGTCCGGACCGATCCGGATCGCGATCGAAAAGATCTTGTGATCCGGAGGGGGGCGACAAATTATTACAAAAGTGCGATTTGACTACATTCTTCAATCCTTTGGAGCGGGAATAGTTACAAAAAGTTGACAAAAGCCAAAGAGATATTGACGCGGAAAAAATTTTTAGTTACAATTTGTGTAAAATTTAAGGTCGGTCGCATTTTACATCGGATCGGACCTTGTGGAGAGATGGAAAAAATTTTTGCAGATAAAAAATAGATCGAAAGTTTTGGGAGGGAGATCGAATGGATCGAGTGACAGAGAAGACCGGAAAAGAGAAGGCACGATTTTCCTATGAGCGTTTTTTCCGCGTGACGGGTCCGCTGTTGATCATGATCATGGGGTTGCTCCTGGTGTCTTGCAAGCGTATGGAGGTGCAGGAAGGATCGGCGGACTATGCTTTTTATATGCAGGGCGGAGAGATCCATTATGTCGATCTGAGCAATATCGACAGCATCGAGCCGAAACGACTTACCAACAAATGGTACAAGTTTGTTGACGATGGGGGAGTTTATGATATTTATCCGGAGGTCGCTTTTGTCAAAAAGAATCATGCGCTGGTATTTCCCGACGAGCTTTCGTCCGAGTCGATGTCGATGAGACTTTTTTACAAGGAGCTGCAAAAGGAAGATCGTTTTCTGATCGCGGAAGATGTGAAGGATTACCAAGTCACCAAAGACAGCGATCGGGTGACCTATATGCTGTGGGGATCTCATGATCTGTACCAATGGGATATCGAGACGAAAAAAAGTGAGAGGATCGGGGAGGCGGTCGGGGATTATAAGCTCTCAAAGAACGGAGATAAGTTGCTGTTTATCGACGAAGCGGGAGGCTGTTACATAAAAGAAAAAGGCAAAGACAAACAGCTGATCGCAGAGGATGTCTTCTATCTCGGATATGTCGATGACGATCTGAATGAAATGGTCCTCAGCAAGGAAGACGGTCTATATCGCTACATCGACGGGAGCGAAGAAAAGATCGCGGATGATGCGTATGAGCTTCATTTTTTGAACAGCCGGGAAGGATATTATCTGACCGATCGGGAGCTGATACCGTGGGCTTCTCTTACGATCGACGATCTGCCGGAGAGCGAAGCGAAACGGGAGCTTCTATCTTCTATGGAAGAAGAAGCGGAAAATGCTCTGCTCAAGTATTCGCTGTGGTATATGAAGGACGGAGAGTCCAAGAAGCTGAGCGACGATTATCTCTCTTGGGCGAGGGCGGAGCATCCGAGTGCCTTTTTGTCAGGGTACAGGGTCCCGGGTAAAGCGGAGCTGTTCTTCCGCGAATTGGATGAAAAGCGTTTCCAAAAGATCAGATTATCGGAGCTGAGCGATGTCTATGATCTGATCGAGCAGATCTACGGGCAGGATGAGAAGGTCGCAAGCTACAAACTTGCGATCGGAGAACATGTGCTGGATCTTCCGGATATTCCGATCGACGAGGTATCGGTCTCTCCATCCGGCACAAGGTTTTGCTACTTTGCCGATCTGGATGAAGAATATATTGCCGGCGATCTGTATCAGATCGAAGTAAAGGATCTGGTCGTTTCCAAACCGCAGCTTATCGATGAAGGGGTATCTTTTTATCAGGCGAGGATATTGGATGAGGATCTGACGGTATATTTCAAACACAAAGGAGAGTTTGTCGGCGATCTCTATATCAACGGAGAGCAGATCGATCAGGGTGCGGATGTGACCCGGCTGAACTATAATAAAGGAACGAAAGAATTCTTGTATTTTGTCGATCGGGATCGACATAAAGATCAAGGAACGCTGAAATTATTTGCCGACGGGGAGAGCAAGCTGATCGCAAATGACGTGCATGAAGCCCACTTTCTTCCGAGCGGAAAGATCGTCTATCTGACGGAGCGGGATCAAGCGAAGGGAACGACCAAACTCAATGTGTATAGCGGACAAAAGAGCGTTCGCGTTGCGCAGGAGGTGGACTTCCTGATCTTCCCGATGGGGCAGGGACCGCGATATGAGGAAGATCATTAGGCGATCATCCGGGTCCGATAGAGTCGGATCTCGGAGCGAATGGATGAAAACACCTCTACACAGAGACCTTATATGATCACACAGACAAAAAAGGATGCTACTCCCTGCATCCTTTTTTGTCTGTTCATGTTGTCCGTGTTATAAGGATGCTTTATAAAGCTATTATCCTTTGAACCGGTACTTAATACTAAAACCCCATAGAAAGCATAGAAATTCTTTCCATCATTTCACTCAACGTGGTCGATACGTTGATCCAACAAATTTTTGGAAGTATCATCCACAGGGATCGGATCGATACTATCCGTTCAAACAGGTTTTAGTATAACAATATTTTTATTTTTAAAGTTTA
>JAUMYO010000013.1:0-21294 GCA_030528605.1 Peptostreptococcaceae bacterium
GGCGAAATGCCGGAAGGATGGAAAGGATTTAATGATGTGGCGGATTCCGCATGGTATGCAAAAGCGGTCGATGCTTTGGCGAAAAAAGGACTTCTGAAAGGAGTGGAAGGTAATTACTACCGCCCGGATCAGAAGATCACGCGAGCGGAATTTGTTTCGATCCTTGCACGGATCGACGGAGCCGACATTGACAACCAAGAAGCAATGAGATTCAAAGATGTCAAAAAAGGTGCGTGGTATTATAATTCGATCGCTTGGGCGGTCACAAATAATATTGCGAACGGCTACGGCAAAGAATTCAAACCGAATGCGCCGATCACTCGTGAAGAGATGGCGGTCATGCTGCTCAACTACACAAGATATAATATCCGGATCAAGCTGGATAAAAGATCGGAAGGAAAAGAATTTGCCGATCAGAACAAGATCAGTCCATGGGCGAAAGAATCCGTATGGATGATGCAAAAAGCCGGCGTGATAGGCGGAAAAGAAAAGGATCGTTTTGCGCCGAAAGATCATACGACCCGTGCGGAAGTTGCGGAAGTGATCTATCGCATGATCGGATAGAGCAACGTTATCAGCTACGATACAGACTGAAGACAAAAATAGGGCGAAAGCCCTATTTTTGTATCTATTCTGCTCTTATGCTATCATCCAATAAGATCATCAGATAAATACAGCTCCGATGAAACGATACAGCGATAAGGGCAGCATTCCCTACAAGCTGTAAAAAATAAAAATGTTGACAAGTGGTGCCTCTAAAGGAAATCGGTATCAATATCATGTTCAATGCTGAAACCCGATAGAAGTCATAGAGAGATGTTCGTTCTTTATTCGATGGGATCGATGTGATGATCCGATGAATGTTTGAAAGTATCATCCATAGAGATCGGATCGGCACGATCTTTAGTATAAGTGTAGTATAGAATGGATCTCAGTTTTTAGATTGCAGCTCACTACTTTTCAGAAGTAATATACTCCGATACTTTATAGATATCTCCGGCCCCCATAGTCAATATGATGTCGTTGTCCTGAACATTTTTTCTCAGAAAATCGATCACATCATTTTTTTCTCCGATATAATAAACTTGATCTTTGCGATGGTGTAATTTTTCAAACAGATCGGTAGAGTGGACATATCCGGTATCGATCTCTCGAGAAGGATAGACATCCGTCAATATCAGGATATCTGTGTCATCAAAGCTTTCGACGAATTGATCCATCAGCGAAAATGTTCTGGAGAAGGTATGAGGCTGAAAGATCGTGATCAAGCGATTTTTTTCAAGTTTGTTTGCCGCGGAAAGTGTGGCTTTCACTTCAGAAGGGTGATGCGCGTAGTCGTCATACACTATCGCACCGGAAAATTGCCCTTTTTTTTCAAAGCGTCTTCCAACTCCATGGTACTGCAGGATCCCTTGTCGGATCGATTCGACAGTTAAGCCGTTGGCATAGGCGCAAAGAATGGAAGCGGTAGCATTAAGGATATTGAAATTCCCGATCACATTGATCGTGAATGATCCGAGATCTTTTCCGTGAAGCGTCAGATCGAATGAGCTTCCGAAAGAAAGAACCGAAACATTGGAGATGACACAATCATTTTGATCGCCAAAACCGAAGTAGATCACATTGGAAGATCCGTCTAAAGCTTTTCGTACATTCTCATCATCACCGTTTGCGATGATCTTGCCATCCGATGGGACATGTCCGGCAAAGTTTTTGAAGGATCGGATCACCTGATCGATGTCTTTAAAGTAGTCGATGTGTTCGTGCTCGATATTCAAAATGATGGCATACTTGGGATTCAAAGAAAAAAAACTATCTACATATTCGCAAGCTTCAGTAATAAAGTAATGTCCATCGCCAACATGATAGTTTCCGCCGATCTGTCTCAAATTACCACCTACTGAGATCGTGGGATCCAATCCGGCATACATATAGATCGTGGAGAGCATTGAAGTTGTCGAAGTTTTTCCATGCGTTCCCGAGACCGCTATAGCGTTTGGGTACCTGTCCATGAGTTGACCCAAAAAGATCGCCCGATTTAAAATTTTTATCCCAAGCTCATTGGCTCGAACAAGCTCCGGATTATCGTGCCGGATCGCGGCAGTATAGATCACCAGATCGATATCTTCGTTTATATTTTCGGCGCGATGTCCCAGATGGATAGTCGCTCCTTGGCGTTCAAGTGCTTTTGTTATAGCGGTATCGTTGTTGTCGGAACCGCTCACGATGTCCCCGCGTTCCAAACATATTGAAGCCAATCCGCTCATGCTTATTCCGCCTATCCCGATAAAGTGAATATTCATATATGTCTCCTTTTGAAATCATTCCTTCAGAATTATATCATAAAATGAATAAAACTCCTATACTTAAAGCACAGGAGTTTTTTGTATCTACTTGTCACTGATCAAAGGGATCGGTGAATCATCCACAGTATCCAATTTGTTTTCCCAGAGATACTTCTTCGTTTCCGAAACGATGATCGGGCTTAAAAGGATCAAACTGACAAGGTTCGGGATCGCCATCAGAGCGTTGAATGTATCGGAAACATCCCAGACGAATGCGTTTGCGACAACAGACCCAAACATTACGATCAAACAGTAAACGAAACGATAGATCTTGGAAAGTTGTTTTCCGAAGAGATATTCAAATGCTTTTTCTCCGTAGTACGACCAACCCAAGATCGTAGAGAAAGCAAATGTAACAAGACCGACAGCCAGGATGTATTTACCGAATACGCTTACTTGACCGAAAGCCGAAGAAGTAAGAGCAGCTCCTGTCAGCCCACCCAATAAGTTAGGATATTTCATGATACTGGTCGTGAGAACAAGACCGGTCAAAGCACAAACGATGATCGTATCCCAGAAAACACCTGTCATAGATACGAGTGCTTGACGGACCGGGTTGGAAGTTTGGGCGGCAGCTGCCGCGATCGGAGCTGAACCGAGACCGGATTCGTTCGAGAATAGACCTCGAGCAATACCATATCTCATCGAAAGCATGATCGTTGAACCTACAAAACCGCCTGCTGCAGCTCTTGGTGTAAATGCAGCTACGAATATCGTTTTAATAGCTGCAGGGATGAAAGACGCATTTGCAGCAAGAACGACGATACATCCCAAGATGTAGAACAATGCCATCAAAGGAACGAGTGCCTCACACACTTTTGCGATAGACCGTACTCCGCCGATAATAACGACTGCTGCACAGATCGTGATCACCATCCCCGAGTACAAAGGCTTGATCCCGAAAGAATTGCTCAACATGGAGGTGATCGAGTTTGCTTGAGTCATATTACCGATACCGAAGGAAGCGATCACGGTAAAAGCGGCAAACAGAATACCGAGCCATCTCATATCAAGTCCTCTTTCGAGTGCATACATCGGACCTCCAAGCATCGTTCCGTCGGATGTTTTTACGCGATATTTTACTGCGAGCAAGCCTTCGGCATACTTGGTCGCGATACCGAAAAGCCCCGTAAGCCAGCACCAAAGAACCGCACCGGGTCCTCCGGTAGCGACTGCAGTTGCAACTCCTACGATATTTCCCGTACCGATCGTAGCAGCCAGCGCGGTTGCCAGTGCTCCGAATTGACTGATGTCACCCTCACTGTTCACATCTTTTGTCAGTGAAAGTTTGATCGCTTTAAACATATAGGATTGGATGAATCTGAGTCTGAATGTCAGGAATAAATGTGTTCCTACGAGTAGGATCAGCATTGGCGGTCCCCACACTAATGAGTTGACCTTTCCTACTAATGCATGTAAAGCTTCCATAAGTACCTCCGTATGTAAATAAATTTTAATTAAAGACATTTAGATTATATCACAAGGAAAACGATGGTACAACATTTTTTCATTCAAACGATGTATTATTTTGAAAAATACAATATTTATCAAAGATCTATCGTATGCTATAAAATCAACGACCCGGAAGAGATCTATTGTATATAAAGGGAGTTCCGGATCAAAAATAATATAATGAGAATTTGGATAAATGAAAGTTTTGTGGTATAAAAAATTAAAACGGGATCTGAGAGCATCCGCTCTAGGAGGATCGGAGATAGATGAAAGAGGATCGTTTTGCGGATCGGTAACGTTTTGGATCTGAGAAGGGTAATGATCTTTACATCGATCGGATCTTATGCTCTTCTGTAACGATGTTGACACTACAATAATAGAATAAATTATGCTATAATGGATCATAACAGTGAGAATCGGAACTGAAATCAGGAAGCGGAGATCAAAATGAATTTTAAAGAATTGAAAATAGAAAAAAAATATTTAGAAGCTCTTAGAAAAATGTATATTTATGAACCGACGGAGGTTCAAAGAAGTTCGATACCTATTATATTTTCAAAAAAGAACACGATAGTAAGAGCGCAGACCGGCACGGGCAAGACTTTGGCTTTCTTATTGCCGATCTTGTCGATGATCGATGAGAACGATCCGCATATACAGGCGATGATATTGACCCCGACAAGAGAGCTTGCCGATCAGATCGTTAAAGTTGGGAAACGATTGACGAAAGACACGGGTGTTTCGATCGTGTCTGTGTTTGGAGGACATCGGATCCATCATCAGATCGACAAGATGCGTTCCAATGCTCATATCATCGTTGGAACGCCCGGGAGGATACTGGATCATTCGCGAAGAGGGACGATCAATTTGAAGTACTTGAAACAGGTCGTTATCGATGAAGCCGATCAGATGATCGTCTATGGTTTTTTGGAAGATATCTACCTGATCCGTTCAAGGGTACCGGAGGGTCAGCAAATGCTTCTTTTTTCGGCTACCATGCCGGAAAACATTCAAAAATTGATCAGCGATATGATCCCAAACTCCAGGTATATCGAACTTAACTCAGATGAACTGATCGTCCCTGCGATCAAACAGATCGTTCTTCTCACCACGGAAGAAAGAAGAGTGGATACTTTGCTCTATAGCATGTCGATCTACGATCCGTTTATATCGATCATTTTTGCCGGATCGAAAGAGAGAGCAAAGCAGCTCTATGAGGAGCTCGTTCGCAGAGGGGTCGGATCGATCGAGTTGCTACACGGGGACCTCAGTCAGAGTAAAAGGGAACGAGTCTTAAAAGATTTTAGAAAAATGAAGATCCAATATCTGGTCTCAACGGATATTTCAGCTAGAGGGATCGATGTTACAGGGATCACCCATATTTTTAATTTTGATGTGCCGAAGGATGTTGAATATTATGTCCATCGGATCGGTCGGACAGGGCGTATGGGCGAAGACGGTTATGCGATCACGCTGATGGATGAGTCGGAAAACCGATATATCGAGAAGATCGAACGCTATGCAAAGATCAAGTTACAAAAAGTATATGACCGAAATGAATATGAGCGGAGCAGGATCGATGCGGAGGGCTTAAAAAACTTTGAGATCAAAGAAAAAAAGAAATTTAAGAGTAGATCGGTCGGCGCGAAAAAAGGGATGTTGGGGAAAAGAACAGGAAAGAAAAGGTAATGAAGCGGAAAATAACAAGTTTTGCCGTAGGGTGTATGTTGCTGCTCGTTTTGGCGGCGTGTGATAATTTAAAAACACCGGAGGAGCTGATCGGTCCGCCTGAGGTCGATCTGGATAAAAAAAAGATCAATGATACGATCCAGTCCTTTATTCCTGCAAATGCTGAATTGTTGGTGATCCCTCAAGGTCGAAACAGCCGGAATTCAGACTCGGTATTCAAAGCGAATTTTGACATGGACGAAGAGGAAGAGATCATCGCTCTTTATCGTGATAAAAACGAAAGAACGATAGGGATGGTCATCGCAGATGAAAGTGGAGGGGCATGGAGTAAAAAATTCGATACGAAGATCGATGCTTTTGAAATATCGGATCATATTATAACAGACTTGAATAATGATGGTATCAAAGAGGTCGTTTTGGGATATTTCAGTATCAAGGATCCTTATAAAGAATTGGTGATCTTAGGGAGCCAAAACGATTCTTTTCAAAAGATCCATCAAATGAAGTATCTTGCCTTGGATCTAAACGATGTCAATAAAGATAATATGGTGGAGATCGCAGTGTCGACGGAAGGAAACTCAAAAAGTAATAACCGGTTTATTATTTTGAATTACGAAGAAGGGATCATTAGGAAGACCGGAGAGTTGATCTATCCGGAGGGAGCGGAGATATACAAACTTTACTATGGAAAGATGAATCCGAGTCAAAGAGCTTATTTTGTTGATATGTATAACAACGAAAGTACGGGAAAGACGGATGTGGTTTCTTTGACAGAACAGGATTTCTTCAGCTTGATCCGTCAAAACAATATTTCGGATATCACGCAGGAGATACCGATGGCGAGTACGGATACCAATGGAGACGGGATCGTTGAAGTGATACAGAACAAGATATTGAAACAGGATCAAGGCGTAGCGACACTGGTGTTAAGTTTATGCTATAATATAACGGCGAATGAGGAGTTGGTTCTTTTGAGCAAAGTATATTCCGATTATGAGACCAACATTCAAATTTCTTTTCCTGTGGTAACGAATGCGGATATCTCGGTCAAAAAAACGAATGACCACATTAAGTTTTATTATCATAGCAAGAAACTAAAAAGAGATATTGAGTTTTTGGATATCCTTAAGACGACAAAACAATCGTTGGGAGAGGATGAAAAGAATCATATCCAGGTCGCGGACCGATATGATGAGGTCGTGTTGGCTCGTCTAAGATCGAATACGGTTTTGAGCGGATCTGAAAAAAATGAATTTGAAAAAATGTACAGCTCGATCACGGATCTTTCGGATATCATACGATTTATTGAGTAAGGAGAGGCTATGAAAGTATTGATCGTTGAGGATGAATTTGCGATAAGAAGTTTTATTGCGTTAAATTTGAAAAAAGAAGGTTTTGAGGTACTGGAGGCGGACAATGGAGAAGCGGCAGTCGAGATCTTCCAAAGTATAAAAGATATCGGGATCGTTCTTTTGGACGTGATGATGCCCAAAATGGACGGATTTGAAGTGCTGAAGATCATTAGAAAAGAGCGTCCGGATGTGGGGATCATCATGTTGACTGCCCGAACATCGGATCAGGATAAGGTCACCGGCTTGGAATACGGTGCGGATGATTATATCAGCAAGCCTTTTAGTCCGGCTGAACTGATCGCAAGGATCAAATCGCTGGTAAGAAGGCTCACGACCACTGTTCCTAAGGAAGAGGTGATCTATAGCGGGATCTTTAAGATCGACCTGGGAGAAAGAAAATTCTTTATGAATGATGTTGAGATCGAGCTGACACCAAAAGAGTTTGAGATATTGGAGATCTTTATGGAAAATAAAGGGGTCTCTTTGTCGCGAGATAATATCCTATCTGCGATCTGGGGGAAGAATTACTTTGGCGATCTGAAAGTGGTCGATGTCAATATTCGACGCATTCGTAAAAAGATCGAAAAAGATCCTGCAAAACCGATCTATCTGAAGACCGTGTGGGGTTTTGGATACAGGTGGGATGAGAATGAGTAAAAATAGAAATGGTATCAAAGTCCATTTTATGAAAAGCAGGTTTCGTAATTCGATCCGAAATCGTATAATTTTCAGTTTTGCCTCGATCCTTTCTGTCATCATCATCGTTGGAGAAATATTTTTGGTGATATTTCTAAACAACTACTACTATGGAGGGGTAGAGCAACTCCTTAAGGAAAGGGTCAGTATCGCATCTGAATTTCTGAATAAGTATGGTGAATACTCAGATATCGATGGGAAGTCCAACTTTCTATTCAATACTTTTTTGGGAGAATCGGATAAAAAGTTTTTGGTCCAGACCTTAGACAAAGAAGCTGTAGTTGTAATGGACTCTTTCGGGGTGACGAAGGCGCAGAAGATCGAGAGTGAAGATGTGAGATCTGCTTTGGAAAATGAAATGAATATTTCGATCAATGTTGATCCGAATACGAAAGAAAGGACCATGTCGGCATCTCGTCCGCTAAAAAGATATTCAACTATCGATGGGGCAGTTCGATATACGGTGTCTTTGTCGAGGATCGACGAGGCGGTCCAACAGTACTATGCGACAAGTATCGCGATCTCATTGTTACTTATTTTCCTGTTGATCATGATCTCTGCTTTATTATCCCGATCGATCGTTTTTCCGATCGAACGATTGATCATAGTTGCTCGAGAAATGGCGAATGGGAATATGTATGTTCGCGCAAAACCGGTCTACGATGATGAGATCGGCGAACTGTCCAATACCTTGAATTATATGGCAGAAGAAATTGAGAAAAGCAATCAGTTGAAAAAAGATTTCATCTCTTCTATTTCTCATGAACTCAGAACTCCGCTTACCTCTATAAAGGGATGGGGAGAGACTTTGCTTGACGGGGAGGTGGAACCCGGTTCGAGTTTGGAGATCGGATTGAAGATCATTGCGGGAGAGGCGGATCGTCTAAGAGATATGGTGGAAGAGCTTCTGGATTTTTCCCGGCTGGAATCTCACAGAATGAAAGTATATAAGACTACATTATCCTTGAAAAAAGTGGTGGTCAGCGTATTCAATCAAATGCTTCCTCGGGCGATAGGGATCGATTTTCGGGCGGAATACAAGGGAGAGGATACGATGATCTTTGGGGATGCAAACAGATTGAGACAAGTTTTGATCAATCTGATCACCAATTCGATCAAATTTTCTCCGAATGATCCGAAGATCATCTTAACACTGGAAGGTTTTTCAGATCATGTGGTACTTTCCGTCAAAGACAATGGCATTGGGATATGCAAAGAAAATCTTCATCGAGTGCGAGAAAAGTTTTTTAAGGAGAATTTAAATTCATCCGGAAGCGGGATCGGCTTGGCTTTGGTCGATGAGATCGTAAAACTGCATGATGGGAAGATGACGATCTTATCGGAAGAAGGATCGGGGACGGAGATCATTATAGAATTTCCTTCTGCGAGCTCCTCGTCAGATAAAGATCCCAAATAGTAGGGAGGGAAAACTATGCTTGATTCAATATGGAGTTTTGGCGTCAGCAAGTTGCTAAATTATGCGGCAGCAATTTTGTTGATATGTAATATTATTTATGTCATCTATACCTCGATAAAGAAAAAAGTATATTACGACAATATTTTTATAACCTTTGCGATCTACTTTACCGCTTTGATCGTTGAACCGATAAGTGCTTCGATCAAGTTTAACACAAAATATGGTTATGAGGTGATCGATCTTTTCTATTTTGCTATGATCGGATATATCATCGTGATCGCGATCCTTCGCAACAATAATTTCTTTATGTATAATATGGCTTGGGACAGATTTTACGGGATCGTGAAAGAGATCTTGCATAAAAAAGGGATCGAGACCTACTACCGCAAGCCGACGATCTATCTTGGGAACGGCGAGGCAAGTATTTCACATAGTATGAATCTTTTTTCTAAAAGAGTTATCGTTGTAAAGATCAGCGGACTGGATTCCGTTCAGGAACTTGGAGACCTCAAGACGGACATTATGAATCATAAGACGGACGATAAGCTTTCAAAGTATTATTATCTGCTGATCAATGTCGTGCTCACGGTCGTACTTTTATTAAATATTCGTTACTAAGGAGGTGTATATGCTGGGAAAGAGCGTCGATGTCGCGAAGAGCAAACTGAATATTTTGTTCTTACTGAATAAAGTCGGCGATCCCGTCGAGGAATATGGGATCGCTCATGCTATGATCGAGAATGACCTGATGGAATATTTTTCATATAAACAGTATATCGCCGAACTGGAATCGGCAAATTTTATCGCACAACAAAATATTTTGGGAAAAACATACTATGGGATCACCAAGCGAGGAAAGATCACGTTGGAATATTTTTCAAACAAAATGATGGGAAGTGAAAAAAAGCTTATCGATCGATATGTAGAAGAGAATATCCAAAGCTTGACGAGATACAAGGAGATCTATACGGATTATAAAAAGAGGGCGGATTCCAAATATCAAGTGGATGTACGATTGATGGATCGGGAAACACCGTTTTTTTCTTTGACGATGGAGGTCCCGACAAAAAAAATGAGCGAAGAGATCATTGAACATTGGAATCAAAAGCCGCTGGATATGTATATCAGGATCATGAATATGATGATCTCTAATAAAAAAGAGGAGGACTAGTTTGATCAATATAGCAGGAGAGTTGTTGTCAAAAGAAGAGATCGCTGAGAAAGTGAAACGATTGGCGGGAGAGATCGAGAGTTTTTTCGGATCGGAAGATATCGTGATCATCTGTATTTTGAAAGGTGCGAGTATGTTCACGATGGACCTTATCCGGGAGATCAAGAACGATGTGATCCTGGATTTTATGATCGTTTCAAGTTATGGGATGCAAACAAAAAGCTCCGGTATCGTAAAGATCATAAAGGATGTGGATGTCTTTGTGGAAGGCAAGAATGTATTGGTAGTGGAAGATATCATCGATACGGGGTTGACTCTCAAGTATCTGAAAGATTACTTTGAGCGCCGGGGATGCAAGGAGTTTAAGATCTGTACCTTGCTGGATAAAGCCGAGAAAAGGACCTGTGATATCGTGCCGGATTTTGTAGGATTCACGATCCCTAACAAATTTGTGGTAGGATATGGGATCGACTGCGGTGAAAAATACAGAAACCTTCCGTATATCGGATATGTCGAGGAATAATGATCGATAGGTTGAAGGCAAAATGAAAAATGACTGAATAAATATTTTAGGAGTAAAGATGAGTGTATTGATCGTAAAAAATGTGACGCATGGATTTGGGTCACGCGGGATATTGGATGATGTGTCCTTTCGCTTGTTAAAAGGGGAGCATGTTGCTCTTATCGGAGCTAACGGAGAAGGAAAATCAACTTTTATGAATATTATCACGGGAGATCTGATGCCGGATCAGGGTGAGGTCTCTTGGTCAAACCATGTTACGGTAGGGTATTTGGATCAGAATTCCTCGCTCAAAGAGGGCACGACGATCAGAGAGAATCTTCGTTCCGCATTTGAACATATGTATGAACTCGAAAAAGAAATGCTGGAGATCTATGAGAAAATGTCTGATGCATCGGAAGAGCAGATCGAGAAACTGATGAATGATGCGGCGGAGATCCAGATGATCTTAGATGAAAGCGGGTTCTATATCATCGATCCAAAGATCGAAGAAGTAGCCGGAGGATTGGGACTTCGAGAGATCGGGCTGGATTCTCTGGTCAATGAACTCAGCGGAGGGCAGCGAACGAAAGTCCTTTTGACAAAGCTGCTGTTAAAAAATCCGACGATCCTCTTGTTGGACGAGCCGACCAATTACCTTGATCTTGAACATATCGAGTGGCTGAAGCGATACTTGAACAGTTATGAGAACGCATTCATCCTGATCTCTCACGATGTTCCTTTTATCAATGCGGTAACAAATATCATCTATCATGTGGAAGACGGGTCACTGACAAGATATGTCGGGAACTATGATGAATTTCAAAGGCTATATGATCTCAAAAAAAGGCAGCACGAACAGGCCTATGAAAAGCAACAAAAGGAAGTGGAGCGTCTTGAGGACTTTATTGCGAGAAATAAAGCGAGGATCTCAACGACCGGTCGTGCGAAAAGTAGGATGAAACAGCTTGAAAAAATGGATATGATCGAAAAGCCGAGAGAGAAGATCAAGCCGATATTCACCTTCAAAGAAGGCAAGACCCCCTCAAAATTCGTTGTGGAAGCGGAAGATATCGTGATCGGTTATGGTGAACCGCTTACAAAAAAAATATCTTTTGTTGTTGAGCGCAATAAAAAGATCGCGATCAAAGGTGTCAACGGGATCGGGAAATCCACCTTGTTGAAGACGATGTTGGGCATCATCAAACCTCTGGAAGGCAAAGTCTCTTTGGGGCAGCATGTGGAATTCGGTTTTTTTGAACAGGAAGACACGAAGAAGAACAGAAACACTGCATTGGAAGAAGTTTGGAATAAATATCCCAATCTTACCAATCATGAAGTGCGTACGGAATTGGCTCGTTGCGGATTGACGAGTGAACATATCACGAGCCAGATGATGGTTTTGTCCGGTGGAGAAAATGCGAAGGTCCGATTGTGCAAGATCATCCTCAAGGAGAATAATTTTTTGGTTTTAGATGAGCCGACAAATCACTTGGATGTTGAAGCCAAGGATGAACTGAAAAGGGCGATCAGAGATTTTAAGGGGACTGTGGTTTTGGTTTCTCATGAACCGGACTTCTATGAAGATATCGTTGATGAGATTTGGAACATCGAAGATTGGACAAACAAGATCGTCTAAGTATCTTGTTTGCTATTTTGTATAATAAAGAGATGGATAACAGATTAAGAAAAATTGCGGAAGTGATCGGAAAAACGGAAAAGATCATCGATGTCGGTACGGACCATGGACATTTACCGGTGTTCCTGGTTCGATCGGAGCAGGTGAGATATGCCATCGTTTCTGATGTAAGTAAGGGATCTTTGCGTAAAGCGGAGATCCTGATCAAAGAAAAAGGTCTGGATGAAAGGATCGAGGCGCGCCTCGGATCGGGACTGGAAGTCATCGATACGGAAGATCGGGTCGATCTTGCGATCATTGCCGGGATGGGAGGGAATTTGATCGCTGCCATTTTGGAAAAGTCCCGGCATCTGATTTTTGAAAGCCATATGAGGCTGGTTTTGCAGCCTATGCAAAACCCGGAAGCTTTGCGTCGATATTTACTGCAAAATGGATTTTGTATCGATGCAGGATCCTTAGCTGAAGAGGATGGACGGATCTATCAGATCATCGATGCGAAAGTCGGCAGCAGCGATCAACGATATTCTTATTGGGAATTGGTATTCGGCAGACTTGAGAGCTATAAAGATGCGGAACAAAGAGAACTCTATCTTCGATCGTTGAAAAAAAAGAAAAAAGAACTGGAAAATATATTGAGCAAGATCTCTCGATCTTCGGGTGAAGATAGCGAAGCTTATTTAAGAAATAAAAATGATCTTTTGGAGCTGGAGGAGATGCTTTGTAAGTTAGGATCATAAGATGCCTGTTCGATCGTAAGGCTCATAAAAAGAAGGAGAGGGCGGATGAATGTAAAAGAGATCACAAAACTGTTGGATGCTTCATTAAAAAAAGAGATCGCAATGTCTTGGGACAATGTCGGACTTTTGGTGGGACGGGAGAACAAAGAAGTATCGAAGATATTCTTGGCTTTGGAGCTTACGCAAGAAGTATTGGATGAAGCTGAAGAGAAAGAATGCGATATGATCATTGTTCATCACCCGTTGATCTTCTCCGGCTTGAGATCGGTGATACAGAATGGACATAACCTGGTCTATTCTCTTATCCAAAAGGATATTTCACTTTATGCGACACATACTAATTTTGATATGATACCGGATGGTCTGAATGATCATTTTGCTCAACAGATCGGAGCGGAAAATATTACGACGATCCCGGAAGAAAATTCTTCGGAAGCCTTGCTTAGGTTATTTGAAATAAAAAAGCAACCTTTGAAAGATTTTGTTTCGATGCTGAAGAAAGTTTTTTCTCTTGAAGTGATCCGCTTGATCGGAGAGTCGGAAAAACAGATCGGTAAGGTCGGGATCGTAACAGGTGCGGGATCGGACTATATCGACATTGCCTTTGCTCAAGGCGCGGATCTTTTTGTGACGGGAGATCTGAAATATCATCAGGCGATGGATGTTATCGCAAAGAACAGGACGGTTTTAGATGTGGGACATTTTGAAACGGAAAAGATATTTTCGGAAGCGATGGAGTTCTATATAAAAAAACATATCCCACAACTCAAAGACCTTTCTATTGAACGATCTCAAAAAGAGAGAAGTCCTTTTCAGTATATATAGTAAGGAGGCCGGATGAGAATACAGATCTATTCGGATGGTGGCTCACGAGGGAATCCCGGAGAGGCTGCGATCGGTTTTGTGCTTAAAGATACGCAGGGGGTGATCTATGAATATGGAGAGCCGATCGGGATCGCAACGAATAATGTTGCTGAGTATCGTGCAGTTTTATCTGCTATAAAAACCGCTAAAGGATTCGGCTTCAAAGAGGTCGAGCTGAATTTGGACAGCCAGCTGGTCGAAAGGCAGCTTAACGGAGCATATCAGGTGAAAAGTGAAGAATTGATGCCCTTTTATGCCGAAATCAAAAATGAGATAAAAGGACTGGAGAGCTTCCGCGCGAATCATATTCGTCGAGAGCTGAACAAGGATGCGGATCGTCTGGTCAATCTGGCATTGGATCAAAATCAAAAGATCGTTCGAGATCTCAGGTTTCCGGAGAGCGAGATGGATCTTCCCAAAATCGGAAAGAACAGTTCAAATAAAGACGAAACGGAAAATCGTTTTGGATCGATCCAAGAGATCTTTTTCAAATATAATATTTTATGCAAAAAAATGGAACTGGAAGATCGAGAGCTTTTGATCAAGATCGGAGAAAAAGCGCAAATTCAGTTTTTTGCTCATGCGCAAACGATCATGCTTGAGTTAAAAAAAATAGGCTTATCAAAGGTGACGATCGAGGTGGAACTATGATGATGGAAGCGATAGCGGTATGTCTTTTCGGTATGGAGAGTACGATATCCTATGAATTAAAGAATCTGGGATTTCAGGTTTTGAAAGTGAGTGACGGACGAGTTACTTTTTCCGCGGATGAGCTTGGTATCGCTAAGGCTAATATCTCGCTTCGCTGTGCGGAAAGAGTGCTGGTCAAGGTAGGAGAATTTCCTGCAAAAAGTTTTGAGGAGCTTTTTGATCGTCTAGCCGAACTTCCCTTTGAGAAATATTTGCAAGTGAGATCCCGATTTTCGATCGCCAAGGTACGCTCGATCAACAGTAAACTGGTCTCGGCATCCGATATCCAGTCGATCTCTAAAAAAGCTATCGTGGAGAGACTCAAAAAAATATATCATGTGCAATGGTTTGAGGAGAGTGAAGGGGATCATCGGATCCATCTATTCATAAATAAGGACATTGTAGAAGTCAGTTTTGATACGACCGGTCCGGCACTTCACAAAAGAGGATATCGGGAATTGTCGGGTGAAGCCCCTCTTCGGGAAACGATCGCAGCCTTTATGGTGATGCTGTCTCCTTGGAGATATGATCGTATCCTCGTAGATCCGATGTGCGGTTCCGGTACGATCGCCATTGAAGCAGCGATGTATGGTGCTAATATCATGCCCGGGGTCGATCGCAATTTTGCGGGAGAGGAGTTAACTTTTATTTCAAAAAAAGCATGGGTCCAAGCAAGGAAGGCTGCGATCGAGGGAGAAAGAGATGTTGAATTTCAGATCCGGGCTTTTGATAAAGACAGGAGGGTCATTGAACTGGCAAAAGAGAATGCAGCTCTTGCCGGAGTAGATCATTTGATCCGATTTTCTGTTGGCGATGCAACCAAATTCAGATCTGAGGAAGAGTATGGATTTATTATAAGCAATCCGCCCTATGGCGAACGAATGGGGAAAAAGGAGGAGATCGAACTTCTTTACAAAAAACTGGGGAAGGCATTTAAATCTTTGCCAACCTGGAGTATCTATCTGATCACAGGTCTGCCGGAGGCGGAAAAACTCTTGGGAATGAAGATCGAGAAGAAGAGAAAGCTGTATAACGGATCTTTACGCTCCAATATCTATATCATGCCGGGACCAAAACCGCCAAGGGTGAAGGTCGGTATCGAATAGAATACCAACTTTGGCAAAGAGGCATAAAAATAATGGTTGACAGGATCTTATACGGACCTCTTTTTTATCTCATAGGATCGATCCGATCTCTATGCGTGATCTCCAAACATTCGTCAGATGGATCTATTGGTCGTATCGAAATAGATAGCAAAAACATTTCTGTGCTTTCTATTGGAGGATAGTATTATTTTCAGGGCATTAAAAAACTCATCAAGATCTCGACCGAGATCCGGATGAGTTTTTTTGGATATTAGATCAAGATCCGGATATTAAAACTTTACTTCCATTTCATTTTCCCATAGACCGTGGATGTTACAGTAGCTAAGAGCGATCAGTTTACCCGGCTTAGGCAATTTGATCTTTGTAGTGAAAGAGTAGTCGTTATAGTTGTCCAATTCACCGTGAGCAACAAAAGTATTTGATGCAAGCTCTACGATCACTTGGCTTCCTTCTTGAACATAGAAAAGCTTGTACCAGGAAATATGATGCTCCAAAGTATTTGGATGTGCGATCTCTTCTCCTACGGAAAGTTTTACCTCAAAGAATTCATTTGCTGTAATATTTTGTGGGATAGTGATCACCGGAACATGTTTTTCCGCTTTCCAGTCTCCGGATTTAATGAAATTTGATATTGCCATACTTTTTTCCTCCAAAATCCAAAATATAAAAATCGTGTTACGTTCTACCTATACCCTCAAAAGTTTTTCTCTACACAAATTAATCTCGAGCGGTAAGAAAAATATACCGCTAAAGGAATGTATCAAACTCTTTTATTATGCTCAAGAATGGTGTACAATATAGAAAGAATAATAATTGGAGGCGATCATTTGGAACAAAATATATATTATAGGATCCGTTCGCAGGAATTTCAATCGGAGTTGTTTGGAAATTTTGATCGAAATATTCAACGATTGGAAAATTTTTTTTCGATCAACATCGTCCTTCGGGATGATAATATCGTGTTGATCGGGGAAGAAAAAAATGCTTCAAACGCATTAAAAGTATTAGAGAAATTGGAAGTCTTGGTCTCTCAAGGAGGAAAGATCGATCTGCAGGCGGTGAACTATGCGCTTGAAATGTTTCGGGATCATTCCGGTGCTGAAGAAGATATCAGCACCGAATCTATACTGATCACCTCAAGAGGTTCTTCGATCAAAGCGAAGACATTGGGACAGAAGAACTATATTCAGAATATAAAAAATAACGATATCACGGTTTGCATCGGACCGGCAGGAACCGGAAAGACTTATTTAGCGGTAGCGATGGCTGCTAAAGCTTTCAATAAAGAGGAAGTGTCCAGGATCATATTGACAAGACCGGCAGTCGAAGCGGGAGAGAGTCTGGGTTTTTTGCCGGGAGACTTGAAAGACAAGGTGGATCCATATTTAAGACCGCTATATGATGCTCTGTTTGATATCTTCGGAGCAGAAAAATTTGGGCGTTTGATGGAGAAGGGGGCGATCGAAGTGGCTCCTCTCGCCTATATGAGAGGAAGGACATTAGATAATGCTTTTATTATCCTGGACGAAGCTCAAAATACGACATCCGAGCAAATGAAAATGTTTTTGACTCGCTTGGGATATGGGTCAAAAGCGGTCGTAACGGGAGATATAACACAGATCGATCTTCCGGCAAGTAAAAAAAGCGGACTGGTCATCGCCGCAGATGTATTAAAGAGCGTTTCAGGCGTTGCGATCGCTCTGTTGAATGAACGCGATGTGGTTCGACATGAATTGGTCCAGAGGATCATCAAGGCTTATGAAAAATATGAACAAAAATCGCCGAAAGATCTTAAGACGGTAAAAAGTTCATCGAAGAAGTTTTTTAGAAAGCAGGAAAAGTAGTGCTGGAATTTAATGTGGATCCGGGTGATTTTGAAAATGATATAGAAGGAATGCTTTCCGATATTTTTCGGATCGGAGAAATTTTTCTGGAAAACCAAAAACTGAAAGGGGATCATGAAGTCTCTCTAAGTTTTGTGGATGATGAAGAGATGAGAATGATCAATAAAGAATACAGAGGGAAAGATTCTTCTACCGATGTGCTGTCCTTTCCGTTGCTGGATCCGGAACGAATAGATGAAGAGTCCCAAATTAAAGGAATTCCTGCTCTGTTAGGGGATATCATCATTTCTTTTCCTCGCGCCAAAGAACAGGCGCTGGAATATGGGCATTCACTGAGGCGAGAAATATGTTTTCTGATATGTCATTCATTGCTCCATTTGGTAGGGTATGATCATTTGGAGGATGATGAGAGGTCTCGGATGGAGTCTCGACAAAAAGAGATCATGGAAAAAGCCGGTATCGGAAGATGATCGAGGAGTGTTTGATTTGAGTGGGAAAGAAGTGAAAAAAGAAAAACCTAAAAAAGAAAAAAATTTCATTTCGAGTTTTAATTATGCGGTGGAAGGGATCATCTATTCGTTGATGTCCCAAAACAATATGCGAGCACATTATGTTTTTGCCGTGGTCGTTATTATCGGAATGCTTTTTTTCGATCTGACCAGAGTCGAATTTGCTTTGGTGTTTGTTTCGATCACTCTTGTCGTTACAGCCGAGCTTATCAATACGGCGATCGAGAGCGTGGTGGATCTGGTAACCCAAGAGTATCATCCGCTTGCAAAAGTGGCTAAGGATGTATCCGCCGGGGCAGTGGTCGTGACGGCTGTTAACGCACTGGTCGTAGGTTATCTTGTGTTTTATAATCGCTTGAACCCCGCGACCTTGGCAGTCCTGACTAAAATCAGAAGGCAGGATATCCACTTGAGTTTTGTCGGATTATTGCTTATCGTGATCCTGGTGATCGGATTAAAGACCTATACGAAGTCGGGGACTCCCTTTCAGGGAGGACAGGTCAGCGGTCATTCTGCGCTTGGCTTCGGTTTAGCAACAACGATCATTCTGCTTTCAGATAATACATTGGTTGCAACGATGGCATTGGTTCTGGCACTGATGATCTCGCAATCCAGAGTCGAGGGAGGGATCCACAGTATTCGCGAAACGGTTATAGGGGGCATACTGGGGATCATCGTTATGGTGTTGATCTTTAAATTCTTTAAAATATAGAAAGGGCAAAGGATAGAATGTTTAAGTCCGGTTTTGTCAGTATCGTTGGACGACCGAATGTAGGGAAATCAACTTTACTAAATTCATTGATAGAGGATAAGGTCGCGATCATGAGTGACAAACCTCAAACGACCAGAAACCTTATTCGGGGGATCTACAATGATGAAGAAGCTCAGATCGTTTTTTCGGATACACCGGGGATCCAATCTCCGCGCAACAAATTGGGGAGATATATGGAAAAAACTTCCGTGCGATCTTTGAGTGATACGGATGTGATCTTGTTCGTTGTGGATGACTCAAATTTTATAGGTCGAAAAGATAAAGATATCATTGAGCGTCTAAAGAATAGAAAAGAACCGGTCCTTCTGATTATAAATAAAGTAGACCTTATGGATCATGAAGAACTGATCAAACGGATCGTTATGTATGATGAACTGCAGATATTCAAAGAGATCATACCGGTTTCTGCGTTAAAAAATAAAAATAAAGATCGTATCATAAAGGTGCTGAAAAACTATTTGCCGGAAGGACCGAAGTTTTTTTCGGAAGATATCACAACGGACCAGCCGACAAAAGTTCTGATATCGGAGATCATTCGTGAGAAGATCCTTCATTATACCGAAGAAGAGATCCCTCATGGGGTAATGGTAGAGATCGAGAGACTGAAAGAGAAGAAAAACGATCTGATCGATATCGGCGCGCTGATCTATGTTGAAAGAGAGAATCACAAAAAGATCATTATCGGGAAAGGCGGCAGAAAAATCAAAGGCATCGGTATGGCGGCTCGAAAAGAGCTCGAAGAAAGATTTGAAGCCAGAGTCAATTTGGAGCTGTGGGTAAAAACAAAAGAAAATTGGCGTGATAATGAATCATTTATAAAGAACTTCGGATTTGATGATCGAGAGAAGGTATAATGCAAATTCAAACAGAAGGAATCGTTTTGAGAGCTACCAAATATTCCGAATCCGATCTGATCTTGAATGTGTTTACCAAAAAGATCGGAAAGATCGGGGTTTATGCCAAAAATGCCCGTCGATTGAAGAGTCCTTTGATGAGCTCGGTCCAAATTTTTTCTCATTCCAACATGATCCTATCCACTTTTGACGGCAAGTATAGATTGAAGAATGCCGATCTGATCGACAACAATTTTCGGATCTCATCTTCTTATGAAAAAACCTATCTGGGTTACTATTTTCTGCAATTTGCTGAAAAAGTCGCGATGGAAGGTCAGACGAATATCCGATTGTTTGAACTCTTGAGATCGATGTTGGAAGTTCTTAAACAAAGTGATAAGCTTTTACTTCAAAAAATAATATTCGATTTGAAAATGATACGAATTTTTGGGTATAAACCTATTATCGAACAATGTGTGATGTGTTCAAAACGAGAAAATAACGGAAATTTTTTTAGTGTTGAAGAAGGTGGGCGCATATGTGCCGATTGCCTTCGAGAAGAGATGTATTTATTCCGTTTGGATTCGACATCATTCAGACTGATGGGTTATATATTTGATAATGATATTCAAAAAGTACTCGACTCCAAGATCTCTTATATGATCTTGAAAGAGATCGATCGGATGATGGACCGATATATCGACTATCATTTTGATAACATCGATCTGAGCACGAGAAAAATGTTAATATTGGAGGAGGAAGAAAAATGATAACTTTAGAGAAGATCGATCAAGTGGTGGAAAGAACGGGTGCCGATTATAGTGAAGCTAAACAAGCACTTGAAGTATGTGGTGGGAATGTAGTGGATGCGATCATATGGATCGAAAAAAATCGAGAAAACAAGTCCCGTCATTCCGCCGGCGTCAGAGCATCGGATATCATCGATACATTGAAAGAATTTATTCGAAGAGGAAATGTTTCCCGTATCATCGTTTCGGATGGAGAGAATACTTTGCTCAATCTCCCTGTTACGGTCGGTGCGATCGGGATCGTATTAGGACCGGTAGCAGCTTTACTGGGACTGGGTGCAGCGATCATAACCAATCTGAATGTGTCGATCCTGGATCATAACGGAAATACGATCGACTTGAATAAAGTTACCGCTGAAAGACTGGAGTTTTTAAGAAAAAAAGGCGAAAAAGCAAAGGCTAAAGCGGAGCGGAAGATGGAAGATATCAAGGACTTTGTAAAAAAAGAAGCGAAAGAAGCGAAGGATGCTGCTGAAGACCTGAAAGAAAAAGTAGAAGAAGAGATCATAGAAGCTGAAGTTGTCGATCCCGGATCGAGGGAGAATAAATAAACATGATCCTTTCTGACTATCATATCCATAGCAACTATTCAATAGACTCCGACGAACCGATGGAGGAGTCTGTTTGCGTTGCGATAAAAAAAGGTTTGAAAGAAATGATTTTTACAGATCATCTGGAGACCCTCAATAGAAATGAACCGATCAGGGAAGTGATCGACTACAAAGAGTATACTGAGGAAATAGACCGTCTTCAGCAGAAGTATGCAGGTCAGATCAAGATAAAACTCGGCGCGGAGATCAATTTGGAGGCGGAGCTTTGTGATCAATATAATGCCTGCATCCGAGAGTTTGACTTTGATCTTATTATCGG
>JAUMYO010000013.1:21394-34896 GCA_030528605.1 Peptostreptococcaceae bacterium
GGTCTGCGATATAATCTAAAAGATGTACATCCGTCAAGAGAGATCATTTCTCTTTATCGTGAGCTCGGCGGAGAGATCATAACGATCGGGTCGGATTCCCATGTGGCAAGTACGGTCGGTCAAGACTTTGATCTGGCTGAAAAGCTGTTGATGGATATCGGATTTAAATATTACACGGTTTATGATAAAATGCAACCAAGTTTTTTGAAATTAGGATAGGAGAAAAATGAGAGAGATTTATTTAGCAGGGGGCTGTTTCTGGGGAGTGGAAGAGTATTTCAGAAGGATAGAAGGTATTTTAGAGACCGAGGTGGGATATGCCAACGGGAATACTGAGGACCCGACCTATGAAGAAGTTTGCAGAAAAAATACCGGGTTTGCTGAAGCGGTTTGGATCAAGTACGATGAAACAGTGCTGCCTCTCCAAGATCTTTTGAAACGATTTTTCCGCATCATCGACCCCACATTGTTGGATCGACAGGGACCGGACATCGGGAATCAGTACCGTACCGGGATCTATTACACCGATACTTCGGATGTTGAGATCATCCAAAAGGAGATCAAGATCCTGGCGACCAAATATTCCGACGAGATAAGAACAGAAGTGATCCCTCTGAAGAATTATTACCGAGCAGAAGAATATCATCAAAAATATTTGGTTAAGAATCCTCATGGTTATTGTCATGTTGATCTTGGGCTTGCGGAAGAGGACTTGATCGAACCACCGGTATTTGCTAAAAAGACGGAAGAACAGCTAAAAGCAGAGCTTTCCGAAATCCAATTCAATGTAACGCAAAATGCTTTTACGGAGCCGCCTTTCCGAAATGAGTATCATGACCATTTTGAAGAAGGGATCTATGTGGATATCACAACGGGAGAGCCGTTGTTCTTGTCAGATGATAAATTTGAATCAGGTTGCGGTTGGCCAAGTTTTGCAAGGCCGATCAGCAAAGAGATCGTATCTTATTATCAGGACGATTCCCATGGGATGAGCAGAACGGAAGTAAAAAGTACTTTGGGAGATTCTCACCTGGGACATATCTTCCCGGACGGTCCGGAAGAACTGGGGGGGTTAAGATATTGTATCAACAGTGCTGCGCTGAGATTTATACCGAAAGACCGATTAGCAGAAGAAGGGTATGGATTTTGGTTGAAGTTCTTCAAATGATCGAAAAGAGTTACTTTTTGTTGTAGGCTGTCGATATTCCTAATGAACGATCTGATGTAGAAATTGTATTAGGAGTATAAAATGAGAACTACGAAAGTTTTTTGTCTGCTGTTGATGATGATCGTATTGACATCTTGTACCTTTTCGGATCGAGTGTATTTGTACAAAGAAAAAGAGCTCACGGATGGGAATAGGATCATTTTGAACGAGACAGCAATGATCGACAGTTTTGAAAATGAGTATATCACAGTGATCCCGGATGAAGATGCACTCTTGTTGATATCAGTTGTTGAGTTTTTGAATAAAAATGATATGCCGATCGATGTTTCCACCTATTTTGATCAAGTCGTTCTTTATTCTGAAAATAGGTTTGGAAGCCGAATATTTTCACTCGACGGAGACCGGATCAAAAAAGGTCGCCAAGCCTATATCTATATGATCAGTGAGCTGCCTTATGGCTCGTTGAGCAAGATCGGATCGGATGAGATAGAGGTAAAGCTTCGTTTCGGAGAGGATGAGCTTACGCTTAGAAGCTCGATCAATAATAATTATGGTCTTCAGGAGAACATCCTGAATAAATATCGCAAGATCCAAGAGCTCAATATGGAGTTTGATCGGTATTGGTCTAATGATCTGAAAGGATTTCAAGAGTTTGCTCAAAAGAGAACAGAAATAAAAAATTATAACCAGATCTACGATTGGGTCTTCTCGATCCAAAAAGAGTATGAATCGATCAATAAAGTATTGGATATCTATTTGGAAGAGATGAGTCATATAAAGCTGTTGACTCCGATCTATCCGGATGCAAATATAAAAGTTTTATCTGAAACAAGATTTCTCCAAAATAATTTGAAAGCGATCATTGAGACGGAAAATACTTGTATGGATCAAACCGGTCTGGATCTTTTTTTGATAAACTGTCAAAATAATTTGGACAAAGCGGAGCAAGCGAATCGGGAAGTGATCAAAGAGATCGAAAAAGATATTCGGAAAGAACGATTTGAATATGGAGGGTTTAGGTAAAGTACGATCACTTGATCGATAGGTATCCATAGAACGGTATCGACTATGATCAAGAAGATCTCTCCAATACTTCAAACGGATAATAGTATGAAAATGTTCCGAGAGGAAGGAAGTATGATGAAAAATATAGAATTAGTAATAGATACGGCTACGGATCTGCCGGAGGATATCATTCGAGAGTATCATATCAGGAAGGTAGAGCTGAATGTAGCATTTGGCGGTGTTGACTATACCGGGATAAGCAATAAAGAATTTTATGAGATGATGCGTACTTCTTTGGAACTGCCAAAGACATCTGCTTCTTCACCGGAGCGGTACATGGAACAATATAAGTATGATGCTGACATCGTAATGCTGACTTTGACCCGGAAGCTTTCTTCATCTTACAGCAATGCCAATTTAGCGAAAGAAATGTATCTTGCCGATCATTCTCACAAGGAGATCGAAGTGGTCGATACCACAAATGGATGTATCGGTTCGGGCTTGCTTGCCATTATGGTAGGTGAAATGATCAAGGCGGGTAATTCCTTTGCAGAAGTCGTTAAGAATATCTATGACCTCCGTGACCGTATCATTCATTATGGACTTTTAGAGACTCTCGATAATGCGGTAAAAGGAGGAAGAGTGAGCAAGGCGAAAGGGATGATCGCAAACGCACTGAATCTGAAGCCGATCGTCGAGATCTCGGATGGATTGGTCAAGCCTTATGATAAAGCGAGAGGAACCAAGAATGGACTCAAGAAGTTGACGGATATTATCGTTAATAATATTAAAAGTAAGGGTCAAAAATATTCTTTGCTCGGGATCGCACATGCCAACGCATATGATAAAGCGATCCTTATTAGGGATGAGATCTTGAGCAGATCAAACTTTGATCGCGTGATCATAAGTGAGATCGGTCCATTGATGGGAACATATACAGCAGAAGGAGCGGTGATGGTCGCAGCTCTTTAATAAAAAAAGCCCGATGGGCTTTTTTTATTGCGAATTGATCAAAAGTCATTGGCTGAACAACGAATTTGTAGTACAATGAGAGATGGTAAATAAGAGGAGGCATATGTTAGAAAACAAAATTATTGAAGAGATAAACAGAAGAAGGATCTTCGGTATCATTTCGCATCCGGATGCGGGAAAGACAACACTGACAGAAAAGCTCTTGCTTCATGGAGGAGCGATCCGTGAGGCGGGGACCGTAACGGGGCAGAAAAATACAAAATTTGCCAAATCGGATTGGATGGAGATCGAAAAAAAGAGAGGGATCTCCGTTACATCTTCGGTGATGCAGTTTGAATACGACGGAAAAAGGATCTCGATCATGGATACGCCGGGACACAATGATTTTGGCGAAGATACCTACCGGGTCTTGACTGCAGTAGATTCAGCAGTGATGGTCATCGATGCGGCAAAAGGGATCGAAGCCCAAACAAAAAAATTATTTAAAATATGTAAACAGAGGGGGATCCCGATCTTTACTTTTATCAATAAATTGGATCGTCAAGCGAAGGACCCGCTGGATCTTATCGAGGAATTGGAGACGGTTCTGGGAATGTATTCCACGCCGGTCACGTGGCCGATCGGAAGCGGTCTACAGTTTGAAGGAGTGTATGATCTGATCCAAAACAGAGTACATCTTTATAAAAAGAAAACCGATGTTCAGTTGGGCGAAAAAGGAGTGTTTGGTGATGAGCTCAACGATCTTCTGCATCCGGGAAATCTAAAGGAGATTCGAGATCAGATCGAATTGCTTGAAGGCGCAGGGAATCCTTATGATGAAGAGAAGATACGGTCCGGGATACTGACTCCGGTTTTTTTCGGCTCAGCACTTGCTGATTTTGGGGTGACCGTCTTTTTGAAGCATTATTTACAATTATCTCCATCGCCCGGAAATCGAAAAACGACTGACGGAGAAGTTTCGCCTTATGAAGATCGATTTTCCGGCTTTATCTTTAAGATACAAGCCAACATGAATCAGGCACATCGCGATCGGATCGCGTTTTTAAGGATCTGCTCCGGAGTTTTTGAACGAGGGATGAATGTTACTCTATCCCGGACCGGAAAGCAACAGAAGCTGAGTCAATCGACACGATTGATGGCAAATGAGCGGGATACGATCGACTTCGCTTATGCAGGTGATGTCATTGGAATCTATGATTCTGGGACTTATCAGGTCGGAGACACTCTTACGACCGGAAAAGAAAAGCTTTTTTTTGAACCGCTCCCGACTTTTCCGCCTGAACTTTTTGTGAGGGTAAGCCCTGTCAATGCGATGAAGTCAAAGCATTTTAGGAAAGGCGTGGATCAGTTGGCACAGGAGGGTGCGGTACAGGTCTATCACACAAGATATAATGACATCATCCTTGGAGCAGTAGGAGAGCTGCAATTTGAGGTTTTTGAATATCGATTAAAAAATGAATATAACTCGGACATCTATATCGAGCGATTGGATTATAGTGTTGCCAGATGGATCAAGGATGAAGATCCCGAAGCTCTTGAAAAACTCTCAAATTCAAGGAGCACATTGGTATTTGATCACTTTGACAGACCGGTCATGCTTTTTGCAAACCAATATACTTTGGACCGATTTGCCGAGAAGCATGATAAGATGAAGCTGATCGAGGCGATCGATGTGAAGTCCGTTTTTGAGGATGAGACCTAGGTCGAATTTTTTGCTGTATTTTGAGAGATGGTCTTGATACTATCATCCAATAAGATTGCCACATCAATACAGCTTCGATGGAACGATGCAGCGGTGGGAGAGCCATTCCTTACAGGCTATAAAAAATAAAAAATGTTTCTAAGTGGTAGCTCTAAAGGATATTAGTATAAGGATCGGATACTATGTTAAGATCGAAAAAACAAAGGTCGATCAAAGGAGCTTTGTGAATGAGATAGGATTTTATGAAACGACAAGATCGTTTTACTGGAGGATCTATGGGAAGAATAGGAAATATCGTAAACCGAAAAAACAAACAAGATTCAAAAAGAGCACAGATCTTTACAAAATATGCCAGACTGATCAGTGTTGCTGCTAAAGAAGGAGGAGGCGATCCGGAGTATAATGCCACGCTCAAGACTGCGATCGACAAAGCCAAGTCCGTCAATATGCCGAATGATAACATCGACCGTGCGATCAAAAAAGGCGTAGGTGGGGGCGAGGGTGAAAATTTTGAGCATATCGTATATGAAGGCTATGGACCCGGAGGGATCGCTGTGATCGTAAACGCATTGACCGACAACAAGAATCGAACTGCTGGAAATGTACGCTATTATTTTGATAAAAATGGTGGGAACATGGGAACTTCGGGATGTGTGAGCTTCATGTTTGACAGGAAAGGCGTGATCTTCGTTGAAAAAACACCTTCGGTCGAAGAGGAACGATTGATGGAGATCGCTTTGGAAGCAGGAGCTGAGGATTTTATCGTTGACGAGGAAGGATTTGAGATCTTATCGGCACCGGAGGATTTTGAACAGGTACGCGCTGCTCTTGAGTCGAACGGGATCGAGATGCTTTCCGCAGAAGTTACGATGATCCCCCAAAATTATACAACAGTAGACGATGCTCATAGAAAAAATCTTGAAAAGATGATCGATATGTTTGAAGAAGATGATGACATTCAAGAGATCTTTACCAACTTAGAGAATTAGAGGGCAGTGCGATGGATTTAACAATGATGACGGATCTTTATCAGCTGACGATGGCTAATGGATATTTTTTGAAGGGCTATAAAGAAGAAAAAATGATTTTCGACCTTTTCTTTCGAAAAAATCCAAGTAATGGAGGATATACGATCATTTCCGGGATCGATCAGGTGATCGATTATATCGAGGATCTTTCTTTCGGGGATGATGATATTGAATACCTCAGAAGTTTAGATCTCTTTGATGAAGGCTTTTTGGACTATTTAAAGGAATTTAAGTTTACGGGAGACATTTACGCAGTCGAAGAAGGTACGATCCTGTTCCCAAATGAACCGATCCTACGCGTCAAAGCCAATTCAATAGAGGCTCAAATAATTGAAACTGCAATGCTTAATATTCTTAACTTCCAATCGCTCATCGCAACAAAGGCATCCAGGATATGTCAGGTTGCGGGAGAGGATCCGGTGATGGAGTTCGGGTTGCGTCGTGCACAAGGAGCATACGCCGGCATTTATGGAGCAAGAGCAGCTTTTATCGGTGGTTGTGTGGGAACATCCAATGTTCTGACCGGAAAGATGTTTGATATTCCGGTGATGGGAACACATTCTCATAGTTGGGTCCAAAAATTTGATTCTGAATTAGAGGCTTTCAGAGCTTATGCAGAGCTTTATCCGACGAAGGTCTTGCTGTTGATCGACACTTACAACACATTAAAAAGCGGTTTGCCAAATGCGATCCGTGTTTTTGACGAGCTCAGAGAAAAAGGTCATTCTCCGCTTGGAGTGCGCCTCGATTCCGGCGACCTGGAATATCTGTCAAAGATGGTGCGGGAACGATTGGATGCTGCCGGCTATCCGGATGCGAAGATCGTAGCATCCAATGATCTGGATGAATACAGTATCATGGATCTTAAACTGCAGGGTGCAAAGATCGAAACCTGGGGTATCGGGACCAAACTGATCACCTCCAGTGATTATCCTTCGCTCGGGGGAGTCTATAAGTTGTCCGGTATTGAAAAAGATGGAGAGATCGTGCCGAAGATCAAAATCTCGGAGTCACCGGAAAAGATCAACAACCCGGGCTACAAACAGATCTTGAGGATCTCGGATAATAAAACAGGGATCTTTGAAGCGGATCTCATCATTCTCGAAGGAGAAGAGATCGATACTTCCAAACCTCTGACGATATTCCATCCGACTTATACCTGGAAAACGCACACCTTTACAGATTATAGCGTAGAGCCTTTGCTCAAGCCTCTGTTTATCAATGGAAAATTGGCTCGAAAGAAAAAAACGGTTCAGGAGTATCGTGATTATGCGAATGCCCAAAAAGCCAGGATGTGGCAGCAGTACAAGCGTCTAACGAATCCGGAGCCGTTTAAAGTGGACCTTTCTCAAAAATTATGGGATCTGAAGAATGAGCTGATCAAAAAAGCGAAGCAAAAATATTGATACGCCTATCCGATCGATAAGGAACTCCTGTTTTCTTTTGAGGCAGGAGTTTTTGATTGAAAAATTTTGAGGCATACCACCGAAAATAGTGGTATAATATGCTTCAAGGAGAAGCTATGAAAAATTTGATACAAGATATTGACTATAAAAATACTATAAGAGGATCTCGGCAAAGGGCTTTTGCTTCTGAAGAAGACCGACCGGAGAAGATGATCCCGGCAAAAGATAAAAAAGCGGCTTTGATGACCTTGGGCTGCAAAGTCAATAAGTATGAGTCCGAAGCGGTGGAAGAGCTCTTATCATTGGCAGGATATCAGATCGTACCGTTCGGTGATTTTGCGGATGTTTATATCATCAATACCTGCACGGTAACAGCGATGTCGGACAAGAAATCACGACAGATGATAAGACGAACAAAAAAGCTTAACCCGAATGCCATCGTTGCAGTAATGGGCTGTTATTCTCAAAAAAATCCTCATGAGGTTTTGGCGATCGATGAAGTGAATATCGTTCTTGGGACAAATCAAAGAGCATTGGTCATCGAAGAGGTACAAAATGCAATACCGAGCGATAAAAAAATCGTCGTGGACGATATCATGAAGATCCGGGATTTTGAAGAAATGCAGATCAGCCATGTCAGCGACCGGACGAGAGCTTTGATAAAGATCCAGGACGGTTGTGACCGCTTTTGCTCTTATTGTATCATCCCCTTTACTCGAGGACCGGTACGAAGCCGTCGGATGGGAAATATCCTTGAAGAAGTCAAACGGCTGGCAGCTAATGGATACAAAGAGATCGTACTCACCGGGATCCATGTCGCATCTTATGGGAAGGACATCGGAGGCAATCTGGCAGATGTGATCTCCGAGATCGAAAAGATCAAGGGGATCGAACGGATACGAACAAGTTCTGTAGAGCCGATTGTTATCACAAAAGAATTTATGGATCAGATCGCGAAAGCAAAAAAGTTTTGCCCTCATTTCCATCTTTCGATGCAGAGCGGAAGCGACACTGTTCTGAAGCGAATGAACAGACGATACGATACCGGAGAATACCGACAAGCGGTAGAGATGATACGAGAATATTATCCGGAAGCTTCGGTGACAACAGATGTTATTGTGGGATTTCCCGAAGAGACGATGGACGAATTCATGGAGACAAAAAAATTTTTGGAAGACATCAAATTATATGAAACGCATATTTTCAAATATTCTCCAAGAGAAGGAACTAAGGCTGCGATGATGCAAGATCAGGTTTCTGCAGAGGAGAAAAATAAAAGAAGCGATCAGCTGATAAAGCTTTCTGATGAAAACAAAAAAATGTATCAGCAGCAGACCATCGGAAAAGAGCTGGAAGTGTTGTTTGAGACGAGCGATGAGACCTATTATTATGGTCATACAAAAAACTATATCAAAGTAGCGGTTCTTAAAGAGAGAGAAAACTTAATAAATGTTGTAGAAACGGTGCGCTCTCTCAGAATAGAAAATGATTTTGTTGTAGCTGAGATCGTAAGGAGGTAAAGGATGGATTGTTTGTTTTGCAAGATCATAAATGGGGATATTCCTTCAAACAAGGTCTATGAAAATGATAAAGTGCTTGCTTTTCGAGATATCGCTCCCCAAGCGCCAAGTCATATCGTGATCATTCCCAAGGAGCATTATTCTGATATTCTTGATATTCCTGCTGATTCTAATGTGATGAACGACATATTGAATGCGGTTAAGGAAGTCGCAAAGATCGAAGGGATCGAAGAAAGCGGATTTCGATTGGTAAACAATTGTAAGTCGGATGGACAACAAACGGTTTTCCATGTTCATTTTCACATGCTTGGACGCAGACAGCTTACCTGGCCGCCGGGCTAAGATCCTTCGAGAGTTTGTAGACACAAGAAAATGAGAGGGATGATTTTTTAGGTCGAGTCGCTTGTTTAGGGTGATAGATACACGATAAAATGTGTTTTTTGTATCACAGGACAATAATAGAAACTTTATAAAGAATTTCCTTCCGACTCGGAGATTTTAAACCCGGGAGGGAATGCTTTTTATAGTAGTTTCGCACGATCAAGATCCACTGGGATGATCTGTCGATATACTTGTAAAAAAAACTTGAAAAGCATTCTAAAAAAATGTATAATAATAGAGTGTTACTTTGCCCAAGTTGTAACTACTACTAAAATCGTTAGTTCGGAGGGAGGGATAAAAGATGGCAACAGAAGTAAGAGTAAAAGAAAATGAAACTTTAGACAGTGCACTTAGAAGATTCAAAAGACAATGCGCTCTTTCTGGAGTAATGGCAGAAGTTAGAAAAAGAGAGCATTATGATAAGCCAAGTGTCAAGAGAAAGAAAAAAGCTGAAGCTGCAAGAAAGAAAAAAAGATAGTTGATTGAAGGTGAAATGAATGACTCTAAATGAAAAACTAATGGCAGATCTGAAAGAAGCGATGAAAAATAAAGAAGCTCTTAGAAAGTCTGTTATTACTATGATTAGAGCTGCAATAAAGCAAAAAGAAGTTGATGAACGAGTCGAGCTTACAGAGGACGATATCCTCGATGTGATCTCAAAACAGCAAAAGCAACGAAAAGATGCGCTTGTTGAGTTTGAGAAAGCTCAGAGACAAGATCTTGTGGAGCAAACGAAACAAGAGATCGAGATCTTAGCTTCTTATCTTCCTAAACAACTAACAGATGATGAATTGGAAACTATAGTAGCAGATGCGATCAAAGCAACAGATGCTCGATCGATGAAGGATATGGGCAAAATAATGGGTAAAGTAAATGAAGTTGCAAAAGGTAGAGCAGACGGAAAAAGAATAAATGACATGGTAAAGAAACTACTGGTGTAATAATCGATGAGGATCCTAAACGGGGTCCTCTTTTTTTGTAAACCATATCATCGTCTTGGTACAGTTGGAAAATACGATGAAGAAGAAGTGCAAGATCGATACAGCATTAAAGTAAATAGGGTCATTATACTAATATCCTTTAGAACTACCACTTGGTGACATCATTATTTTTTTATATCTTGTAAGGAATAGGTCCCTCCCGCTGCTACATTGTTCTATCAAAAAAGAAATACATTTATGTGATGATTTTATTGGATAATAGTATTAGAAATCGTTGTTTGGGAAAGGATAAGAAAAAACGAAAATTGTAAACCTGAAAATAAAATATGGTTGACAATAAGTCGGGTAAATAATATCATATAGAAGGGAGGAACAGATGAATACGAAAAACAAAGTATTACTTCTACTGGAAGAGAATATCGATTCGTACATATCAGGACAGGAAATAGCCGGCGGGCTGGGCGTATCGAGGATGGCGGTGTGGAAAGCGATCCATGCGCTGAAAGGAGAAGGATATCTTATCGATTCGGGAACAAAAAAAGGATATCGGCTTTTATCCCAAAATGATATCTTATCGGAGCAAGGTATTCGAAAAAACTTGGAAAACAAGTATAAGGATAACAGAGTCCTGGTCCTTGAGAGTACCGGTTCAACAAATTCGGATGCTAAAAAACTTGCGATCGACGGAGCGCCACATGGCACGATCATTGTAGCGAATGAGCAAACACAAGGAAGAGGTCGTTTTGGAAGGACCTTCTTTTCTCCGAAAGAGAAAGGGATCTATCTAAGTCTCGTCTTGAGGCCGAATATGAATATTCAGGAGGTCACCTTTTCTACGATATTGACAGTTGTCGCTGTATGCCGAGCGATCAAAAAGTTTACGGATGAGAAGGTCGAGGTAAAATGGGTCAATGACCTCTATATCGAAGGGAGGAAAGTTTGTGGTATATTGACGGAGTTGGTCAGCGATATGGAAAGCGGAGAAGTTGACTTTATCGTAGTAGGAGTTGGTATGAATGTTAATGCGGCGATCGAAGATTTTCCGAAGGAGCTGCAAGAGATAGCGGGGTCGGTACATGCTTCAGGATCGAATCGGAATGAGATCATTGCCGGGATCTCGGTGCAAATAATGGATATATTCGAGAATTTTTCGCTGAATGAGATCATTCAAGAATACAGAGAACTGCAAATGATCTTAGGAAAGAAGATCCGATATGAAAAAAATGGAGAGACCATCGAAGGCATAGCCAAAGATATCGATCAGCAAGGAGGTCTTGTGGTACATGTTGAAGGAGAGGACATCATTCTACGATCCGGCGAAGTATCTGTTCGATTGGATCCTCATACTGATATTCGATAAGATCGTTATCCGTAAGCTGTCATTCGGCTTGACCTATAGATCATAACGACCGAAATGGTATCGAGCTGATCTAACAAGATCTTGCTATTAAAACGTTATAAAGGGAGTAAAAAGATGAATAGTACGAGAATACAAAGAAAAATAAGCACAAAAGAACTGGTTTTATGTTCTATATTTACAGCGTTGATCTGGGTAGGAGCATTTATTAAAATACCGGTCATGCATGTTCCGGTCACGCTTCAGATCATGTTTACCAATTTGGCAGGGCTGATGCTGGGAAGTTATCTGGGATCTCTTTCTGTATTGGTGTATGTTCTTTTAGGGCTGATGGGAGTTCCTGTTTTCACGATGGGTGGAGGAATAGGATATGTTTTCAATCCGACTTTCGGATATTTGGTAGGCTTTATCGTAGGAACTTTTGCTGCAGGCAAGATCGCTGAAAAGAATACAGAAAATTCGTTGGTGAAATATTGGATAGCAAGTGCAGTAAATCTGATGATCGTATATTCGATGGGAATTATTTATATGTATTTTTTGATGAATTTCTATCTTGGAAAAGAGATCAGCATAAAAACAGCGATCCTTCACGGAATGTTGATCCCTCTTCCGGGGAATATCATAACGATCGTATTATCCACCTTTGTGCTTAAGAAACTCGCACCGATCGTCAGAAGGAGTTTGAAGTGATGTTTCTTGAAAAACTAAAAGAAAAAGTGCTGTCAGGCTATCTAATATCCAAGGGAGAAGCGATGGGCTTGCTAGAAGCAGACATCGATGATCTTTCAGAGGCAGCAAATATGATCCGTGAGAAATTTAATGGCAATTCTTTCGATATGTGTACCATTATAAATGGTAAAAGCGGAAGATGTTCCGAAGACTGTAAGTTTTGTTCTCAATCGGCTCATTTCAAAACTCATTCAGAGGAATATGAACTTTTGGAAGAAGAACTCGTAGAAGGTGCTAAAATAAATCAAGAAGCGGGGATCCTTCGATATTCGGTAGTCACTTCGGGAAGGTCACTATCAGAGTCGGAGATCGATAAGGCATCCAAATATTATAAAAAGATCAAGCAAGAAACGGATATAGCTCTTTGTGCATCGCACGGACTATTGAAATATGAAGACTTTGTTCGCTTGAAGGAGGCCGGAGTCGTTCGATATCACAATAATTTGGAGACCTCTCGAAATTATTTCCCGAACATTTGTTCCACACATACTTATGATGATAAAGTGCAGGCGATCAAGGATGCTCAGAGAGCGGGTCTTACTGTTTGTAGCGGAGGGATCATGGGGATGGGAGAAAGTTTCGAAGATCGTATCGATATGGCTTTTGAATTGAGAGAGCTTGGGATCCGATCGATCCCGATCAATATATTGAATCCGATCAAAGGAACGCCGTTTGGAGAAAATCCGATCCTTAAAGACGAAGAGATCAGAAGGATCGTAGCAATATATCGATTTATACATCCACGATCGGCGATCCGTTTGGCAGGTGGACGAGGCCTTATCGATGACAAAGGGAAAAAATTGTTCTGTGGAGGCGCAAATGCAGCTATTTCGGGAGATATGCTTACGACCACAGGAATAAAAACAAAAGATGATATTCAAATGATCCGTGAACTTGGATATGAACTGAAACGGATTGATCGATAAGTGTAGACCAAAGATCTTAAAATCAAGATTTTTGGTCTTTTTGATAAGAAGATCATTATCTGATTATCGATCGAATCGTACCTTAAAGCTAAAGGATCAGTGGAGTAAATATTCAAAGCAGAGGGATCTTATCGAACAGAGATCGGCGATCGCCTCTGAAAAAGTGTTCTGATGGGACAAATTATAAGCTCTGAAAAAGATGATGATTTTTATCCATAACCATGTTGTAGAAACATGATAGTGTAAAATAGTTGTGGGAGATTTTAAAAAGAAATAGAGATCAGCTCCAATGTGGTAAAATAGATTTAAAGCAAAAAAATCATCTTACAAAGGAGAGATCTCTATGCAAACTATTATACAACAAATT
>JAUMYO010000106.1 GCA_030528605.1 Peptostreptococcaceae bacterium
GATGATCTAGTAGTGGATCACATCTTTTTCTTTTTGGATGCGTTCGATGATGGGTCTCGCATCTTCGGATCGGAAAAAGTCGTAGGTGGTTTTCGGGACCAGGGTCCGGATGTCTTCGATACGATCCTGTTGGATAAGTTCGCGCACGCGCGAGGCGGAGATCGCTTGCTCATCCTGCTCTTTTCTCGGGATGATGTGGACCCGGATCCCTTCTTCGGGGAGCAGATCCTGCATCACTTCATTATAAAGGGCGGTCACGCGGCTGAAGGGTTCGCTGCCGATCGATCTTGAGGTGATGCCGAGTTTTTTTGCGATCCGTGAAAAGATCCGGATGTCGAGTCGTGCCTGCTGGAGGATGATATCGTCGGCTTCTTTGATAAAGTAGGACGGGAAGATGGACTGCGAGATCATATAGCTTCCCGTGCGGTGATAGATGATATTATTCAGATGGTTCGTGCCCTCGCGTATCAGTTTCTCGCGTATGGAGAAGGGGATGAGCGAGGAGTCGTCGGAGACCATGAACAGATGGAGCAGGTCGTTTTCGGCAGCGGTTTTTTCGACCAGATAAAGATGTCCCAGCGTAAAAGGATTTGCGTTCATGACGACGGATGAGATGCGGATGTCCCGGTGATCGGGATCGTCCGTATTTTTTTTGCTCTCGACGAAAGATGTAGGACACATCGCGGACATCTGTTGCCGGGTCTCCAGTTCAAGCTCTTGAAGATAGTTTGTAAAACGGTCTTTCCGATTTTCGAGAAAAACGAGCCGATCGGTCGAAGCGATCGGGTAGAACCCGAGGTCTTCAAAAAATTTTCCGGTCTCTTTTTTGGTATAGACAAAGCTGTTATCGTATCCGAGCTCGTTTTGAAGGATGAGGAGCTCGCTGACGAGGGTGTTCATGAGCGCGTAGCCCTGGTATTCTTTGTCAATGGCAAAGCATCGCAGGGTGTTTTTGTAGGATGAGCCGGTGGCGACGAGTTTGTCGTCGTCGAAGATCCCGATCGTATGATCGAGATGGTCATCGCGCCGGATATTTTCCTGTTTCAGCAGATCATCGACCTTGCTCATATGGTATCGATCTCGCGGATAGATCGTCGAAGTGGAAAAATTCATCTAGTCCTCCTTTTTCAAATGCGTCATCGCGATGTCGATGAAGCGTTTCATATATCGTTTGATCCGGATATCTTTGTGGTAGCAGAGGCAAAAAGTCTTGTAGCTGCGCGGTCGCTCGATCTCGTAATAGCTGCCTCCGTACATCATATGGAGCGTCGTGGTGACGATCTCGGGATATAGGGCGACTTTGTCGCAGTAGAGTGCCATTTTTTTTGCGAGCTCGATGCTGTCGGTCTCGCAGAAGATCTTCGGCTTGAGTTTGGATTCGGAAAACAGCTCGTCCTGTATGGAGCGGATGGCGTGACCCGCCTTGAGGATGACGAATTCTTCTTTGCCGGCTTCTTTGACCCGGATCTTTTCGCCGGATGGGATCCGTGCTGCGATCTTGGTGTTTTTTCCGGCGACGAGAAAGATCTTCTCGACGAGGATCGGCAGATAGATGAGGTCCGGATCGGTCTGTCCCGAGGTGACGAAAGCGAGATCGACATGTTGAAGATGGGCATGCTCCTCGAGGGATGAGGAGCCCAGCTCGTGGATCTCGATCTCGACGAGAGGATGCTCTTGTTTGAACTGCATCAGGATCTCGGGAAGAAAAGCGATCGCGCGGTGCATGGAGATGCCCAGACGGATCTTGCCGCTCTGCTCGGAGGTGATCTCGCGGACTTCCATCAGCAGCTGTTGTTCGATGGAGAGGATCCGGCGCGCCGCTTCGACATATTTTTTGCCGGCATAGGTCAGAGTCGCCGGGGATCTTTCGCGATCAAAGATCGTCGTTCCGAGATTTTTTTCAACGGATCGGATCATCTGGCTCAGCGAAGGCTGGGAGATACGCAGCTCTTCCGCGGCTTTGGAGATGCTGCCGGTCTCCACGACCTTGGTGATGTATTGAAGTTGTCTTGAATTCAATTTTTACCTCATTCCAATAGTCGAAATAGTTTTTTTGGAAAACCTTTCAAAAAAATTTTTTATAAGATCTTGACGAAAGGCAGTAGATCACGGCTTTGAAGATGAATATAAAGTATCCGGCGGATCGGATATAACTTAAAAGCTATGACCTTCATAAATAAAATAGTATTTGAATTATGTTTTATATATAGTATCATAAAATTATAGATAATTCAAACGAAGCTTTTGGCAATGTCTTTTCGGATCGATCCGAAAGGGGGATGCCGATCAAAAGGAGGGTACTATGGAGATCAAAAAACCGGCAGTTGCGGGTACGCTTGAATCGAGCGATGCGCAGGTATCGATCGAGCCGAATGCGTCCGGGATCGAGTTCAGCTTGGAGAGCAGCGTGATCGATCAGTACGGCAGGCAGATCCGGTCCGTCGTATTAAAGACGCTGCAAGACCTGGGAGTCCAAAATGCGAGTGTTCGCGTCGTGGATAAGGGTGCTTTGGACTGTACGATCAAGGCGAGGGTAGAATGTGCCGTTCATCGTGCGGCGGAAAAAAATCAAAACTTTGCATGGGGAGGTGAGATCAGGTGAGAAGACCGGAAAAGAACAGATTGCGAAGGACGATGCTTTTTCTGAATGCACAGCGTGCTTCGCTGGTGAAAGATGCGTATGTGTATAAGCCGGACACCGTGATGTTTGACCTGGAAGATGCGGTCGCTGAACGTGAGAAGGATTCGGCGCGATTTTCTTTGTACAACACGATGAAGAGCGTCGATTATCGCGGCGTGGAGCGGATCGTTCGGATCAACGGATCGGATACACCGCATTTTTATGAGGACATCCGTGTGGCGGTAGCAAGCGGCATCGACGGGATCCGCGTGCCGAAATGCGAGTCGGCGAAGGACATCCATGAGGCGGAGGCGGCTGTCGAGAAGGCGGAGAAGGAATTTGGCGTCGAAGTCGGACGCACGCTTCTGATGGGAGCGATCGAGTCGCCGCGCGGCGTGATCAATGCGCTTGAGATCGCGGAGAGCTCACCGAGAATGTTCGGGATCGCGATCGGTGCGGGCGATTATCTTCGCACGATGCACACGACCAAATCGGTATCCGGCATCGAGTTGCTCGGCGCGAGAAGCCAGATGGTCATCGCGGCGAGAGCGGCGGGGATCCAATGTTTTGACACCGTATATATGGATGTTGACAACTTGGAAGGTTTTACAGAAGAAGTGAACCTTATCAAGCAGCTCGGCTTTGACGGCAAATCGCTGATCAGCCCGAAACAGATCCCGATCGTGCACAAGATCTTTGCACCGAGTGAAAAAGAGATCCGGCGGGCGGAGAAGATCATCATCGAACTGGAAGAGAATGAGAAAAAAGGGATCGGCGTGTTTACCGTCGATGGACAGATGGTGGATATCGCGATGCTGGAAGGTGCTCAACGAACGATAACGCTTGCCAAAGCAAGCGGAGTTTACAAGGGGGTATTATAATGATCAACAAAGCAGGACGAGAGATTCCCGACGATATACTCAAGGATGGGCTGGAAGTATATCAGGGAGTAAATTATAAAGACGGTCACGAATACCGAAAAGCTGCGCCGAAGGTAAATGCTTTTGTCGATCGGAACAGATCCGAGAGCAAGATCCTCGGCAGTATCAAGGAAGCGATCGAGAAGTCGGGGCTCAAGGACGGGATGACGATCTCCTTTCACCATCATTTCCGAAACGGCGACTATGTGGTCAACATGGTCATGGATGTGATCGCTTCGATGGGCATCAAGGATCTGACGATCTGTGCAAGCTCGCTGGGCGAGGCGCATGATCCGATCATCAAATACATCGAGGACGGAACGATCACGGGACTGTCCTCTTCGGGTGTTCGCGGAAAGATCGGCGAGGCGATCTCCTACGGCAAGCTCAAAAATATCGCATACATCCGAAGCCATGGCGGACGAGTTCGTGCGATCGAATCGGGTGATGTGCATATCGATGTGGCATTTATCGGAGCACCGACATCGGATGAATACGGAAATGC
>JAUMYO010000107.1 GCA_030528605.1 Peptostreptococcaceae bacterium
TACGAAGGCGACAGAAATTCCTACAACAAAAGAGGAGATATCCTAGGACAAAAGAGAAGAATAACACAAGACAATGATAAAGCGAAGCGAATGCTCAAAAACAAAACGGAAGATGAATTGTGGGAGATTTCTCGAAATTGTCAAGATCCAAACCAAAGAGATGCTGCAGTTGCCCTAAATATCAAATATACAGCAGAGAGTAAACGGGCAGCTATAATACAAAAAGTTTGGGAAGGGATCTATGGTGGTACAGTTTGGGGAGCGCAACATATTCACTGGGTCCCTGTAGCAGGTCTCTCTTATAGCATAGGAGAAGGATTGTACGTGACGGCAACCGGAGATATAGAGACATACAACTTTAATGATTTGTCCGCTGATGCGTATTATAGAAATTGGCAGAAAAGACAAGGGATTGCGATAGGGTCAACTGCAGCAGCTGCTGCAGGAGCATATCATCTGGGATTAACCGGTACGGAGCCTGTTATTGTAGTCGCTGGAGAATTACTAAGCAAACTGCCAGGAGAACCAACACCTAGTGAAGAAGAAGCACCTGAAGATCCAAGACTAAAGGAAGGATTCTCGACAGGAGCAGAGGCGGAAGAATATATGAGAGAAGTAACGCTTAAAGGAAAAGCTGTCCCACATGGAATGAAAACATCTTTAGGAATGAGGTATTTAGATGGATTAGACAATAATCGTATAGCCCATGAGGCAAAGACAGGGTATGTAACATTCAGATATGAATTGGAAAGGCAAATCTTAAAAGATGCAGAATTGTTTAGAGAGGGCTATGTGGAAGGCGTCGTATGGCATTTCTATCGGAGTGCTTATGCAAAGGCAAATGGGAAACCTGATATTGGTGCACACGATAATGTTATCTTGTTCTTAATGGAAAATAAAATAGAGTATATTATACATGGTTAGGAGGAATTATGGACTATAACATCCGAATACCCAGAATTATTGCGGGTAAAGAGGTCAGAGACTGGACAAAAGAAGAAGCGCAGTATTTTTATGAATGGTATCTTGCGGAGATCCCGGCTCGGATCGCAGAACTGAGAAGGATCTACGAACTGACGGGAGGTGGGGGCAAAGAGGATCTGGATCTTAGTCAAGGATCGCTGATCCCACTGTGGTCATGGTTTATGAAAAATGCTGAGATCGTAGATCTTACAGCAGAAGAAATAGAACATGATAAAGCAGCTCATCCGGAGTATATGTGGTCATTTCTTCTTTCCAAAAAGATCATAACAAGGTGGGAAGTTATCGGCAGTTTTGATATTGCATCATACTTTGCATCCTGTTTTTTGAAGGAATATCCGGATCAATTAAAGTGGAGACTTTTTCGTAATGGTAAGAGCTTTGTTTATTATAACAAACCGGTACTGGAAGGATTCCACAAAGGAAAAGTGCCGATGGAACCGGCGGGATTGTTGCATGTTCAGATGACAAAATTAATAAAAGGTAAGAGCACGCCGGAAGCATTATTTGACTTGTTCAATGTGTGGGAGGGCAATATATACTAGATCTGAAAGCGAATGATCTTGATGGAGAGAAGTAGCCAAAACGGTGAAGAAAAGTAACTGTTCAAAACTTACAAAGTTCTTTTCCCATAATATAACTATGTAAGATGGGAAAACAAATAAATAACAAATGACTACTAAACTTACGGGGATTGTTGTAAGAGAACCAATGTAGAACTGGCAGGCGATACGCCTGCCCTACATAAACAAGATTTTTTATACAGTACTAATTTCCTAAGATCAACCACCGCGACCTCATCGGACAAGAGCAGATCGACAACAAAGGAAATACCCATAGCTATCGAAGCTACCACTACGACCAACAAGGCAACACCATCCTTCTCACCGATGAACAGACACAAATCAAAGCAAGCTACAGCTACGACCCCTATGGACAGACCCTAAAACATGAGGGAGAAGACACTGCCTACCGATACAGCGGAAAACATGGGATCCAAACCGACCAAAACGACCTCCTCTACATGCGAGCGAGATACTACGACCCAAGTAGCAAAAGATTCCTCGGACAAGACATCCTGCTCGGCAACATCCAAGAGATCCAAAGCCTCAACCGCTACGCCTATGTCCAAGGCAACCCGATGAAATACATCGACCCGACGGGACTACATCCCTTTGAAGGAGGAAGCTACGAAGGCGATAGCAACTCCTACAACAAAAGAGGAGACATCCTGGGACAAAAAGAAACAAGAGATCCAAGAAAAGATGGAAAATATCAATCCTATCGAACCGAACCCTATTCAATGCAAGAAAATCAAGAGAAACTGAGAAGAGATCTTTTCGGGATCGGGGCAGCATGCGATAAAATCAAAGAAGGAGCGAATCGATGGTTAAATTCAACAGAACCATTCCAACCCCTCAAATCATTTGGCTATGAGATACGAGTTCCTAAAACAGACGAACTGGTGTCCAACATTTTTGCAACAGCTGCCGGAACAGGATTTGGGATCGTTTCAGAAATACAGATACCATATAATTCTGTGATCAACGATAGAGGATTTGTTCAATTCTTTCCGAAAGAGAGGATGTATAGACCATACGAAGACTATGGGAGAGGAAGTGCTATTATATCAGCGGTAAGTGTTGGCTTAGATATAGGTAACACATGGACAGAAGACAGCGGTAATACCAATCTGCAAAGATTACAGAAAACCGGAATACAAATAGTTGGTGCGACTGGATCAGCTGTAGTTGGATTTGTATCAGGAATTGCGCTTACTGCTGGAGGTGCCGGAGCGACTGCAACTGCCGGGAAATCTCTTTATTATGCCGGTGTTGCAGCTGTAGTAATAGATGGAGTAGGAGCATGGGGGATCGATAAATTACAAAATATAGCTTATGATTATTTAGAAATACAGTGAGAGAGGTTATGATGGCGAAAGATGATAACACATTCATGGATCAAAAAATGTATCGATACAAAATAAAAGTAATCGTTGTTCAAGTGCTAATAATGGTTTTTACAATAATGTTGAGTATAGTGGTGATAAATGATACAGAAAAAAATTTCTTAAAAGTTATTTTTATGGGCTGTATACTAGCATCGATCTATGGGTTTTATGATAGTTACCTATTTTCTCGAGTGAGAATATATCTGGATGAGGAAGGGATCAAACGGATCACCAAGAGGGAAAAAGAGTGGAAAAGTATCTCATGGGATAAGATCAAGTTGATCCAACTGGGAGATTCTTCTCGCATGGTAAAATTTTGTTTCTGGATACGAAATGAAAAGGAAGATGTAGCATTCAGTGACTGGTACACCGATTACATCGAGCTGAGCGAGCGGATCATCGAGGAATGTCAAAAAAGGAATCCCGATGCGAAGATCGATCCGGATGTTATGAAGCGACTGGAGCAACTCAAGAAAGAAAAAGCTACAGGACAAAACTTAAGGCTTGAAGCAGCCAAATCAAGAAATACAAAAAGTTATCGCTATCGCACAAAAGTCATCATAAAACAACTCTGGCGGTATGTTTTGGCGGTGTGTGTTATTCTTTTTCTGGAAATACTTTCATTTTTACTTCAAGGAACATGGAGCATGCACTTTGCTTTTATGATGATACTATTTATTTCAGCGTTTCTTTTATATATCAAAATTGAGGAGATCGTATGGGGTCGGATCTATGTGGATGAAGAGGGGATCACGAGAGTAGAGGGCAAAAGGGTCGAATGGCATATATCCTGGGACAGTATCACGGGTTTACAGATCGAACCGCAATTCAAAGGATCAAAATTCAGTTTTTGGATCGAAAAAGGGATGATGGCAAAACTGATCAACGACTGGACGCTTGACTATATCGAGCTAAGCGAACGGATCATCGAGGAGTACAAAAGACGAGATCCTAATGCGAGGATCGATCCACAGATCCTTCGAGAGCTGGAACAACTAAAATCGATTGAGAAATAGCTGAGGAATAACATGGGCAGGCGATGCGCCTGCCCTACATAAACAAGATTTTTTATGCAGTATTTAACTTTCTAAGATCAAC
>JAUMYO010000108.1 GCA_030528605.1 Peptostreptococcaceae bacterium
ACAAGCTATAAAAATAAAAATGTTGTCAAGTGATAGTTCTAAAGGATAATAATATAAAAAGGATCTTGCCAAGCGGATACCGGAAGATCTTTCGATCGGATCAAAGACTGTTGCGATCAACTATTTAAAATCGTTTGATAGGCAAAAGATCTTTTGTTATAATTAGATCGGGGTATCGACACGGAGAGAAGATCTTTTATCAAGATAAAGACAGGGTCAAAATGGCATTTTCGCTTCGCTCCGATCCGATCGATCGAGCCTTTATTTCAAAAATTTCTTTGATAACTGATACTATTTTTCGATATATGTGGTCCTATCTGTTTTGCGACCACTTCGTTTGGAGCTTTTACGGAGCACGGATCGTTCATATCCATAACTCAAAAGAATAATAGTATGATTTATTTCGGCATGGCTGATGAAAGGACAACAGATGGATTTTTTCAAAAAAAACGGGTTTGGACTGCTCACTGCTTTTTGTATAGCGATCGTGGCGGTCTTTTTGGGGACAAGGTTTCGTCTGATCGGATCGGCGGTGTTTGCGATCCTGATCGGCATTTTATACAGCAATATCCGGGGCGTTTCCGAGCGCGAAAAGCCGGGATTGAAGTTCAGCGGCAAAAAACTGCTGCAATACTCCATCATTTTTTTGGGATTTACGATGTCTTTTGCAAAAGTTACTGAAACGGGGACTCGCTCACTGTCGATCACGCTTGTGACGATCGCGATCTCCTTTGCGGCGGCGTTGTGGACCGGTAAAAAGATGGCGCTGTCGGGCAAGCTCAGTACGCTGATCGGATTCGGAACAGCGATCTGCGGCGGTTCGGCGATCGCGGCGGCTTCTCCGGTCGTAGAAGCGGATGAAGAAGAGATCGCTCTGTCGATCTCCACGATCTTCCTGTTCAACATCGTAGCGGTGTTCCTATTTCCCTTTCTCGGTCGAGCGATGGGGATGGACGACACGATGTTCGGGATCTGGGCAGGTACCGCGATCAATGATACTTCGTCGGTCGTAGCGGCAGGGTATAGCTATTCGAACGAGGCGGGCAATATCGCGACCATCGTCAAACTCACAAGAGCTTTGATGATCGTACCGAGCTGTATTCTGATGGCAGGCGTCCGTCTTTACAAGGACCGGGCAAAGAGCTCGGTGTCCATCGTCAAGATCATGCCGTGGTTCATCCTGTGGTTTTTGGCGGCTTCACTTATCAGCAGCAGCGGACTCATCCCTTCCGAGTGGGCGAAATATGCGAAGACGATCTCGCAGTGGCTCATGGCGATGGCATTGGCAGGGATCGGAAGCCAAGTTTCTTTTGAGCAGTTCAAAAAAGCCGGGCTCAAACCGATCATCACCGGAGCGGTCGCATGGTTTGCAGTGGCGGTGACGAGCCTCATCATGCAGAAGATCCTGATGGGCTAGCCCGTCGTAAGCCGAGATCGTGTGTACAGTTATTTGATGTATCAAGATTTTTTAAAGCGATCGACGGTTTTGACAGATCGGTATTTTGTTTGTGAAGCAGGAGGTCTTATGGAAATGGATCACATCATCGAACTTTGTACTAACTTGGATGATATGACGGCGGAAGCGATCGGCTATGCGATGCAGCGATTGCTCGACGAAGGCGCGCTCGATGTATATGGAGAACAGATCTTGATGAAAAAGAGCCGTCCCGGTTTCAAGCTCTGTGTCCTGGCAAAACCGGAAGACGAAGAACAGATAGCAAGAGCGATCTTTCGCCATACCTCGGCGATCGGAATCCGCAGACAGGAGATGCAGCGCTATGTCCTGTCGAGAGAGAGCCGTCTTATGCAGACGAAATATGGTGAAGTAAGGGTAAAATATTCCACAGGCTATGGCGTAGAGAAGCACAAGATCGAATATACAGACATCGCGCGCCTTGCCGCGAAAGAGAACAGATCTTTTTTGGAGATGCAAAAACTCCTGGAAGAAGAAATAAAGGGTACAAAATGAAATGGTGGAGCGAAGGGATCTATGAGGAGGATGTCATGAAAATAAAATGGGTCAAAGCAAGTACGGACAAAGAGATCGAAATGCTATGGAAGATCTATCGAAGCAATGAGGAATACTTTTTGATAACATCGGGCAAGATGGTGGGAAAAGAGGGGCTGATGGACGATCTCAAAGCACTGCCGCCGAATTGCACTTCGGATCAAAAAGAGTTTTTGCTCATTTACTATGATGAATATCCGATGGCACTGATGGATCTGATCACAAATTTTCCGGATGAGGATCATGCCTATATCGGTCTTTTTCTGGTTGAAGGAGCGCATCATTCACATGGTATCGGGGAAGAGATTTTTGAAGAGATCGAAAAAGAATTGCGTTATCGAAATTTCCAAAGGATCCGACTCGGTGTTGTTGAGCAAAACAAGCGAGGGTTGAGATTTTGGGAAAAACTTGGTTTTGTTGAACAAAAAATAGTCAACAGCACGATCCGCCCGGATAAGGAGTGTATTGTGCATGTTATGGAGAAAAAATTATAATAGCAAAAGGATCTGACGATATGCTATGCAAAATTATTACGGTACAGCACGAAAATTGGATCGTAGTCGCAGAAACTGTGAAATGGCTGAGTTTTTAAGGGGATCTCATGTGATAATATTGTAGGGTTATTAAATAAACCGCATTTCATCTTATGATCACAGCAGCTTACCGCTATTAAATTTGAATTTTGAGGTGATAAAATGATCTTACATTGTATGAAAAAGTCAACATGGGAGGCTAGAAAAGAAAAAGAATATTGGGGAGCTAGAAATTTAGAAGCAGATGGTTTTATTCATTGCTCTACACCCGAATTATTTTGGAGAGTTGCTCCCAACTTCAAAGACATTGAAGAAGAACTTGTGCTGGTTTGCATAGACGAGAATAAGCTGGGATCCGAAGTAAAATTCGAAGATGGAGATAATTGTGGTCGATATTATCCTCATGTGTATGGGCTAATAAATAATAGTGCTGTTATTCAAGTACTGCCCTTTCTAAAAGATAGATCCGGTAATTACCTGAAGAATGAAGAATTATCCGAATATGTGGATGAGTAGTTTGGATCTGGCATTTGCATATATCGAAAAACCTTATAAGATCTAACTTGTGGGAAGTAAAGGCTTTTAGCCGATACTTCCTTTTAGATCACGAAGACGCGCAACGATCTTATGATAGATCGGGAGCATATGATCTTCGCTGACGAAGTTTTCCATCCGGTCGATGTCGATCCAGCGGATACCGTCGGTCTCTTGCTCGTTGAGGACCAACTGTTCTTTTTCGTCGGCAAAGAAGGCGAAGGTCACATTGTAGTGATAGTGGTCAAATGCCCACATTTTTTCAAGTGAGATCGGGCAGTCGATGATCGGCTGTCTGGGGGGCAGTCCTGTCTCCTCCTGCAACTCTCGGATCGCAGCTTGAAGGATGCTTTCCCCTTCTTCGACATGTCCTCCGACCCAGCCCCACGAACCGTATTTTTTGTGATAGATCATCAGGACCTTCGTGATGCTCCGATCCACGACAAATGCGGTGGCGGTGGGATGTCCGTCGGGGTAGTGATCTTTTGCGCTTTCGTTTGATCCCTGATCGGCGATCCGGTCTTTCATTCTTTCGTATAAAACTTGTTCTTCGGATGTCAGATGCATATTTTTCCTTTCATTGGAAAAGCTTCCCCAAAGGAAGCTTTGATCAGCGTAATTCTTTTGCTCGCTGCCGATAGATACGAAAAGCTGTCGGCAGAGTGATCTCGTCCAGTCCGTCCGGCTCGATCCACAGAAGATCGGCTCGGTTGGGGTCTGTTGGAAGAGATATTTTTTTTGGTCCGTCATAATAGAAGCCTGTCTCGTGTACTTTTGATCTAGATCCTTCCGCTGTCTGTTCACTAACGATGGGATTCGCCTCGCGGCTTTCAAAAGGGTCCAGCTCGATCTCCCAAGCGACCATGTGCCATTCGATATGCGAAAAGATATGTTTGGCTTGAGGACCTCGGTGGATCCGAATAGCGGATAGACCGCTGCTTTTGAGATGATCC
>JAUMYO010000109.1 GCA_030528605.1 Peptostreptococcaceae bacterium
TTTCTTAACATTATATCATTTTCGATCCTTTTTTTCTATCCGAATTTTACTCACTTGCCTTATATACTCATACTGTCCTCATAGGTCGGGATCGATTTTGAACTGTCTTTTTTCTGCATCAGTTTTTCCATCGGTCGCTACTATTTCCCCTTAGAATGTATTCCCTTGAACAGTGCCCGACGATCTTTCTACAAAAGTGTCACGGTGTCTTGGATGTCCGGGAGCGATCTTTTTACAAAAGAGATCTCTTTCTCCAGGATGCAGTTGTCGTCAAGGGTTTCTACAAATAAAAAAAGCGCGGCGATCGCTCACTGCGCTATGATCAACGGATCCGTCATTCTTTTATGACCGATCCCCTCGGATCCAAAGGATCATGATCTCCTACATGATCGTTCCCATGATACCGGTGATGTCCTGCTCATTGGTCACCGCCGCTTCGATCGCAAACTCAAGTCCTTCTGCGATCATATCCAACGACATGCTCGGCGTTCCGTCCGGCTTTCCGACCACCTGCTCCGGAATAAAAGGCACATGGATGAACCCGCCCCGTACCTTCGGATATTTTTTGTTGAGCAGATAGAGTAGAGAATACATGATGTCGTTGCAAACAAAAGTTCCCGCTGTGTACGAAATATTTGCCGGGATCTTATTTTTTCTCATATTCATGACCATCGCCTTGACCGGGATCGTCGCAAAATAGGCATTTTCTCCATCCTCTTTGATCTTGCTGTCGGTCGGCTGATTGCCTTCGTTGTCTGCGATCCGTGCCTCTGCAAAATTGATCGCGACCTTCTCCACCGCCATGATCGAACGTCCGCCGGCTTGACCGACACAGATCACGATGTCCGGTCGATGCTCCGCCACAGCCTTCTCCAGCACCTCACCGCTCTTCTTAAAGACCGTCGGCACTTCCAGCTTGACCACTTCCGCACCTGCAATCACGCCCGGAAGCTTTTTCACCGCCTCCAAAGCCGGATTGATGCTCTCTCCACCAAATGGATCAAAACCGGTAACTAATACTTTCATCTCTTCTTCCTTTCTATCTCTAAAAAACTGTATCACACGAAAAATTTATGAGTGCCCATTCTTGAGCCGTATCGCTCGTAAAGCATATGAGCCCCAATATCCAGAATGCCTTGGCATTCTTTCCTCTTTCTCTCACTTGCGAATATACTTGCAGAGCGATCTTGCGAAATAATTTCCAACATTTCACACGAAGCGTACAAGCTCGTCAAAAAAAATCTGTTTGCGCGATCGTATGATCGCAAGTCATTTTTTTTAGCTTGGAGCAAGTGTTTGAAATGTTCAATTCTTGAACCGTATCGCTCGTAAAGTGTATGAGCCCCAATATCCAGAATGCCTTGGCATTCTTTCCTCTTTCTCTCACTTGCGAATATACTTGCAGAGCGATCTTGCGAAATAATTTCCAACATTTCACACGAAGCGTACAAGCTCGTCAAAAAAAATCTGTTTGCGCGATCGTATGATCGCAAGTCATTTTTTTAGCTTGGAGCGAGTGTCTGAAATGTTCAATTCTTGAGCCGTATCGCTCGTAAAGTGTATGAGCCCAATTTTACAACAGGAGAAGGCGATATGCACTTCTCCCGTCATCCTTTATTATTTGAACATCAACATATACACGATCTGGAATGTCAGTATGATCACCGCAGGGATCACCTGATTTTTGATCACGCCAAATCGATCTTTCATATCGAGCATCGCGACCGGCACGATGTTAAAGTTTGCTGCCATCGGTGTGCAAAGCGTTCCACAGTAACCGCAAGTCAATGCGAGCATTCCGATCACTGTAGGGTCTGCTCCGTATGCAAGTACGAATGGTGCGCCGATACCGACGGTCATTACCGTGATCGCCGCAAAAGCATTCCCCATGATCATAGTGAACAGCGGCATCGAGATCGCAAATACGATGATACCGACGGTCACATTACCTTCCGGAATGATGTTCCCGATGATGGACGCGATGACATCCCCTACGCCTGCTGCCGTAAAGATCGCTCCGAGGCTCGCAAGAAGCATCGGCAGCGTACTGAGCGGTCCGACAACGGTGAGCAGTCGCTCCGCATCCTGTAGGAATACCTTCGGCTTGTTCTCTTTGGAGAAAGCCATCAACAAAATGATCGCAAGGATGACCCCAAATCCAACGCCGACCAATGCTCCTAATTTTGTGAATACCGCAAAGCTGATCGCGGAGATCCCGATCGCAAGCGACGGTACGAATACTTTCATTCCGTTCTTTTTGAAAGCCGCCATAGTCTCTTCCGCAGTCGGCGCATTCACTTTTCCGATCTTGACCTTTTTCAGCATCGCCGGCACGGTCATGATCAAAACGATAACGCCGTTGACCAGCTCCGGAAGCGCACGACCGAATGCGATAACGATCCCCATCGCACACCAAAATATCGCAGTTCCTACCGGAGAAGGATTCTCTTTGTCTTTCAGGTTTTTGATCCCTGTATAGATAGCGACCAGCCCGATCACGATATATAGAACTTCCAACAGTTTGCTCGCTAATTTAACTTCTTCGCTTGTAAAAAATGCTATCATCGTCCCCTCCTATTTATTGTAATATTTCTTGCGCAGCTTGTTATCTTTCAAGATGTAGTACACCACTGCGACAAGGACGGCAAAGATCGCTACCGGAAGCTCCACTTTCGCAAGATCGATCAGCTCCACCTCATATCCGAGATCTTTCAATGTCGATTGCACGAGCAATGCCCCGGATCCACCAACAAATAGTACCTGACAGAAGAACCATGCGATGTTTTCCATTCCGGATGCCATTCCTTTGATCTCTTCGATATGCTCTTCGTTCGCAGCACCGGTATCTTTTTCGGCAGCACCGACCGCCATCGGCATGATGACCGGTCTTACGAAGCCTGCCACTCCACCGAACCCGACGTTGAATGCTCCGAAGGATCCACGCATGATGCCATATAGTCCGATCAGCTTGCCGGCTGTTGCTCGCTTGCTCTTTGAGATCAGGCTCGCAGCCGCTTCTTTCAGACCGTTGCGCTCCAATGTTCCGGTAACGAGCATGATGAGTATGAAGATGGACATCGCCCGGTTGGCAACAAAACTCTTGCCCAATGTCTCAAGCATTCCGATCGGTCCGAGTCCTCCCACAAAAGCCGTCACGACCATCGCAGCGACGATGATCAGGATCGAGTCGAGTTTGAGCGCAAAACCGATGATCACGATCAATATCCCCAAAAGTTTCAAGTATTCCATAGGATACCTCCCAAAATTATATTTTAAGCAATCCCCGGCGGGGTGCTTGCTTAACGAAATGATCGCAGAGCGGATGTCTGCCCTTCCATCTTGCGTGTGAAGATGTTTTGTAAATAACAAAAGATCCATCGCTTCGCAATAGATCCCTGTGACCAAAAAATTATATAAAGTAAGGACCCTCATTATGTCTATCATTTTTTCTCTGTCTATTTGCCGATCTTCACATATCGATCTCTCTCAAACGATCGATCTCAAAATCTATCTGTTTGTATTTTATCACAACTTTGTGCATTCTTACAAAGTTTTTTGTGTAAAAGGCGCATTAATTCGGTCTTTTTGTGTAATGACATTTTATTATTTCAGTATAAGGAAATTTTTTGTCCGTTAAAAGCTTTTCTCGATCTTATTTTGATTTCTTGCCGGGAGATCTCATCGACGCTGAAGCCTATGAGAGTATAAAAATTTTTTCGTTCTTTATAAACACAGCAAAGCATCGCGATCCCCTGCTCCGTGAAAACATAGATCATATATCGTCTCCCTCCATGCTTACCACTCTCACTTGAGGTCACAAATCGTGATCTCAAATTTTGATACTCCTCTTCCGTTGATCGAAAACGATCCCGAAAAAGGTGCTCCAGATCCGGGCATAAAAAAAGCAGCAGATCAAACTGCTGCA
>JAUMYO010000110.1 GCA_030528605.1 Peptostreptococcaceae bacterium
TTGTATTTCCTCCAATTTTCATTTTTCTTCTCCTACCAATTTCTTAAATCTGTTATTGGTATTTACCAACTCTTGATAACTCCCTTCTCCTGAAACGACCCCTCCATCGATAAAAATGATCCTGTCGGCATTTTTTATCGTAGATACCCTATGAGCGATCACGATCGTCGTCCTCCCTTCTTTCAATCTGTCGATCGCCATATTGATCAAGCGTTCATTCTCCATGTCCAAATTTGCGGATGACTCATCCAACACTAAGATCGGCGAGTTCTTCAGTAATGCCTGCGCAATGGCGATCCTCTGTTTTTCACCTCCCGAAAGTTTTGCTCCGCGCTCTCCGACGATAGTATCATAACCATCCGGCAATGACTTGATAAACGGATCCGCTTGCGCGATCTTGCATGCTTCTTCTATTTCTTTGAGATCCGCACCGGGTCTTGCCAAACGCAGATTCCCCAGAATACTGTCATTAAAAATATAAATATCTTGCGTTACTACCGTGACCAGATCTCTAAGCTGCTCGATGCTCAGTTCTCTGATATCCACTCCATTGATACGGATAGCACCGCTTTGGATGTCCCAAAACCTCTGCAATGCTCTTGCAATGGTAGTTTTTCCGCCACCCGATCCGGCAACCAGAGCGACCGTTTCTCCACTTACGATCTCAAATGAAATGCCTTTGAGCACTTCTACCGGATCCGATCCCTCGGTCGGATATGCAAAAAACACTTCTTCAAATGTTATCCGATATCCGTCAGATAAAGATAGATCGCTCACCGTTTTGGTCCCCCGATCTTGGACCATCCCTTTCAATTGCAACAGGTCAAAAACTCTTTTTGCCGCTCCGTAAACAAAACCGTAATTTGTGCTTAGCCCCATCGCATCTTGCAGCGGTGAAAATATTGCATATGACAAAGTGAACATAGGCATAAGCCAAACCTTATCTATTTTTCCATCTATCACCAAGGCTACGATCACTATCATCGTAGCTACTCCCGCTATTTCCATAAGAGCGGTGATCCATCTCTTCTCATCGGCACTACGCTTCGTATAGCTTATCTCCGCTTCATTATATTCGTCGATGGCTTTGAAAAAGCGGTCAAAATAGTGTTGTTGCCACCGAAACGAAATGATCTCTTTGAGTCCTTGTATCCCATCGATGATCTTTGCATTGAGGATACCCGCTTTATCTCGAACTGCCCGTCCCTGGATATCCGCTTTTTTTGCCAAAAGCTGCGGGATCAGAAGGATAAGAAGCATAAACGGGACGATCACTGCAGGTAACATCCAAGAAAATGTCCCCATAAAGATCAGCACTGTGAAAGAGATCAAGGCAAGTACGATCCATTCCACCAGAATATGTGCATAAAACCATTCAAAAAACTCGATATCATTGATGATCGTGCTGATCACTTCGCCGCTCTGCTTATCTGCGATCCCGCTCGGAGCGGTCTCATCGATCTTGTCATATACTTTCCCCCGAAGATCTGTCAAGATCTTGTAGGACATATCATGAGAAAGATAGATATCCAAAAAAGCAAACAGAACACTGAACAAAATACATACCGCTGTAAGCATACAAAGACCCAAAAAATTTTTGGTCCCTTGAAAGATCATATCACTGACGATATACGATACCAGCAAATTGATCATTAGAGGTATGAGCTTGAAGAAGAGCTTTGAGGCGATCGCGCCCAGTAAATAAGGCACAAAGCCTTTTATATATTTTGAGAGCGATAAGATATAATAGCTTCGCTTTTTTGTTCCTTCCGTTCGCAGATCCACACTATCCATTACACTCCCCCTCTCCTTGAAGCGATCGATCTCCTACCCATCTCACATAATCTTGTGAAGATCTCATAAGTTGCTGATGCGTTCCGAATGCACGGATCTTTCCTTTATCAAGAATACAGATCCGATCTGCATCCCTTATCGTTTCCAAGCGATGGGCAATGACCAGTACTGTTTTGTTTTGTATCAACTTCCGAAAGCTTTTTTGTATTTCGATCTCATTTTTACGATCCAATGATGAAGTCGCTTCATCAAAGATCAGTATCGGAGAATCCCTTAAAAAAGCCCTCGCGATGGCAACCCGCTGTCGTTCTCCACCGGATAGCTTCAGTCCTCTTTCACCAAGCACCGTGTCATATCCCTTTTCCAAGCTCATAATAAATTCGTGTATGTTGGCATCCTTTGCCGCTTGCTCAACTTCACTTTTAGTCGCTGTCGGATCCCCGATCAGGATATTTTCGTAGAAGCTTCCATAAAATATGTAGCCATCTTGCCAAACCGCCGTGATCAGATCCTGTATATCGATCACCGTCTCCTTCGACAAAACTTTGCCCCCGACTTGTATGATCCCCTCATCCGCTCGATAAAAGCCTGCCAAAAGGTGCGCGATCGTTGACTTTCCGCTACCCGATGCGCCGATCAGTGCGGTTACGGAATTTTCTTTGATCTGAAAGGAGATCCGATCCAGCACTTTTCCCTCAGCCTCAGTATAGGAAAAGCTCACTTCTTGAAACTCGATATCTCCCCGATATCCCTCCGGATCTTGAAAACTCGGTTTAGAAAAAGATCCTGCCGTATCATATAGTGCCGGATATCTTTCCTCTTCGAGAAGTTCGGCAATGCTGGCTGCTCCGGTCACTCCCCGGTAGCCGATATGCCAAGCGGTGATCAAATGGAACATCGGTTTAAAGCATGCTGTTGCAAGAAATAGTAAAAATATCAATTGTTGAGCGTCCATCATCTCCCTATTGAAACGTATCGCCGCAACTGCCACTGTAATAAAAGATCCCGCTCGCACAAAAAATTCTAAGAAACAGTTCTCCACAATAGTGATATTCAAATGCTTCATAATAGATCTTCGGAGCACTTCTCCCTGATGATGGATCTTTTCTCTTTGGATCTTATTTGCGTTTAATGCTTTTAGCGTCTGCATCCCTTGAATGCCGTCCAAACAGTCGCTATAGTATTTTGCGTTCTCATTCCATTCAGCATGTCCCATCCTGTTCATCACATTATAAAAAAACATCGGTGTTATCAGAATGAGCAACACACAAAAGAATGTGATGAGCGCAACCGCCTTATCTACATAAGCGATCATCCCGATGATCAAAAAGGCATTGACGGAGGCGGATACACTTACCGGAAGATACTTGCTATAATAATTATTGAGCCACTCCACCCGTCCCCAAATAGTCGTAGCGATCGCACCTGTACGTTTTTGTGCAGTATACGCCGGTCCGAGCGAATATAGTTTTTTAAGCAATTTGAGACGCAACTTTTCTTTTATCTCCACGCTGCATTTTGTAGCTTCGATCGTTCTTGTTTTTGATAAAACGAAACGTAAGGCGATGAAAAGAACAATAGCCGAAAACACTTGCTCGATCGAATCGAAAAACAATACTTTATCCGCCCCGAGCAACAATCTTACCGCTATCGATGAAAGTAGCATTATGACCGATGCGAACAAAGTGAGTCCCAGCTCTATGATACTGACCAGCATCGATCGACCTATACTTTCTTTTGAAAATCTCAGCAGTGCTTTAGTGATAAACATTTTTCCCCCTTTAAAAACAGGATCAATGCGGATAAGGTCCCATAAAAAGTTCCTCATACGCCGGGATCTTCTCGGAATGACCCTTATCTTTCTGAAATCTCAACAACCTGTCGCTTACTGCGATCAACGGCAAACTCATACGTTGGATATCTCCCGTTATAAGCGTTCTTACGACCGGGATCCCTATAGATCCTCTCGTTAGATCATAAAATACAATATCGCTGTTTGGTATTGCTTTTTTTATTTTTCGTATCACTTCATCTTTATAAAAATAATTAAGCAAATGGGGCTGTTGCAATTTAA
>JAUMYO010000111.1 GCA_030528605.1 Peptostreptococcaceae bacterium
GCATTACTAATTTACGAGATAAGAATTATAAGACCACAAGAGCCTTAAAAGATACTGAGAAGAAGATTGATGAAAAAACACGACTCATCGACCAGTCAGAAAAATATTTGAAGTATAAAGATATCTACAAAGCCTATACAAAATTAAAGAAAAGTAAACAGGAAGATTTTTACAACGAACATACGGCAGAGCTTATTTTATTTGAAAGTGCAAAGAAATATCTCAAAGAACATTTAGGAGAAAACAAGACCTTAAATATATTCAAATGGAAATCGGAAGTAATAGCCTTGAAGAAAGAAAAAGACAGTCTGTATTCACAAATCATAGAGTTACGAAAAGAGGTTGAACAAGCTGAAAGTGTTAAAAGCTGTATAGAGAAGTTGCAACAAGAAAACAGAGAACTATCACAGGTAAAGAAGCAAGAATTAGACCTGTAAAAATTGGCTAAAAAGTGGTATAATATTACAAACATCGAGTAAAACAAATTAGAAGTTGGGGAGGTAATATTTATAGAAAAAATTAAATTTTCATGGAATGAATTTGAACAAAATTTATTTCAAGACGGAAAGTGGGAAATACCATCAAAGTACAAAATTAAAATAAATGATTCATCAGAGAAAAGATACAAATTAGAGATGATTTTATATAAGATGCCTCACAAATATGTAGCAAGATGGGCATTAGAAAATGCTCAAGCGTTCTTATCTTTTATAGAGATTGGTGATAAAGAGTTAAAGAAATCAATCATATGTGAAACAACAGCGATATTAAATATGCGTATTGACGGGAAATCAAGTGCGTATAAACTGAGAAATGCTGGATTTTTAGCAAATAAATTAGGACAAATGTCAATAAATGATTTAAGTAAATATTCTGCAAGGGTATTTGCACAATCTATAGCAACTGGTCATATGAGAGGACATGCTATTGTATCATCTGATTATGCTATTAAAGTTATTAATATTTTATTCCCTAATGATAAGTTAAAGGTCGAAGAAGAAAGAAATCGGCAAATTGAATTAGCGAATCAAATTATAAAGGAATATGATATTTAAACAACTCCCAGTTTGCCTAATTGAATATAACAATTTGAGAAACAGTAAATCAAAATAGGTTTGCTGTTTTTTGTTGCTCAATTTTCAAAAAATCGTCCATAAATATAAAAAAGCACTTGACAAAACGCTCTCTGTCAGGATGATCCATACTGATCCACCAAATAAAAGCGATCCTTGAATCGCGAGTAGTTTTCTATTATATCTATACATCTTCGTGTTGTGTTTGTTAGGTGCATTTCCCATAGTATCTCCTTAATTATAGTGCATAAAAGATTTTTTTATGTAGAGCAGGCGAATAACTGCTCATACTCTTCTTCAGCTATTTCTCCATCGCTTTTATCTGTTCCGGTTCTTTGATGATCTGTGAGTCGATCTTCGCATCGGGATCCCTTTTTCGACACTCCTCGATGATCCGCTCGCTCAGCTCGATATAGTCGGTGTACCAGTCACTAAATGCTATATCTTGCTTTTCATCCCGAACCCAGAAACAAAATTTTACCATGCGAGAGGAATCTCCCTACTGGATCGATTTGATACGATCCCATGAGATACTTTTCCACTCTTTTTTCTTCCTAGTGATCCGTTTGATCCCTTCCTCGTCCAGATAGACTCTCACTCGAGAAAATAGGTAACTATCATAAAACCCATAGATCGATGCTAATATACAACCCATAAAAATAACTTTTAAGAAATTTTTTTCTGTATCATTTATCACCACTATACTCAACATTATTGTAAAAACCATTATTAGCACTTGAACAACGATTACTTTTATTTTGTATCGATACATTTTTTGATCCATGAATGTGTTATCATCTTTCGCCATCATAACCTCTCTCGTTGTATTTCTAAATAATTATTAGGTCAGATGGATCGTCTGCCCATACTATTCGGTTATTTCTGTATCATTTTCAGTCGTTGTAATTCGTCTATAAGCTTTGGATCGATCTCGACATTGGGATTCCTCTTTTGACATTCTGCGATGATCCGTTCGCCAAGCTCGATATAATCGGTGTACCAGTCGCTAAATCCGGATACTTGCATTCCATGCTGTATCAAAAAAGCATTCTTTACAAGCCTTGTCGGCTCACACCACTCTACCCTTGAAATACTCAACCAGTAAATCCTCCCGATCTGTTTTTTCCCATATCCATACCAAATACCTTCTTCATCTAATATCACTTGATAGTTTATCCCCTGAAAAAACCTATAGATCGAATATATCATAAAAGAAAAATACACTGCTACCACAAAGTAATATCGAATCGTCGAACCCTTCCTAAGTAGAAGATCGACCCAGCTAAGAATTAGCAATATTATTATCACCAAATGTATTAGATCTACTATTCTCTTTGTCCTATATTTTTTATTTTCCACAGAATGTCTCCTAATTTATATCAAAATAAGCATACATTTCGTTCTGAACCTTCTCTATAAATTGAGCCCCCATATAATCAATTACCAATGCTCCTACAGCTCCTGCAGCAAATGCCTTTGGTCCACCAACAGCTGACATCTTCATCCCAGCCATCGCTGACCAAATTTTTGTAAAAGTAAGATCGTCCATATTATCTCCCTTATGTATTAGTGCTTCTCATTTGATATCTGAATCGATCATAGATAAATGATAGGGTCTCCATGATCCCGTCTGATCTTGGCTGATACTATTTCTTCGTTTCATTCTCGTTCATCTTTGTCACTCGCAACATTTTTCATATCCACATTCTAAAACTGTCCAACTTCTAAATGTAACAGTTGGATGTTCGTTCCCTTGATCGGTCCTAAGAGTTTTTCCAGATACCAATCTGCTTTAATGATCTTCATCCCTTCCAAATCCTCGTTGTAAATCGTATTGATGTCTGCCATAAAGCTGATCGTTTTCCCTTTATGAATAAGAAGATCTCCTCCAATGTCGGTATCTTTATAATATAAGATAACTCCGCATATTTTATTCTCATCTTTCGAGCTTTCAATATGATCGATCAACTTTTCTCGATCAGCAGGCATATCGATCCACTCATGATTATCTTCAATTTCTAGATAAAGCGTCATCTTCCCCTCGCGTTCATACTGCCAATCATTCTCCAGCAGAAGTTCCACAAAATCTAAGCATGTCTTTCTTTCATGGAACATGATATCCACATAGTTTATCTTTGACATTATTTCCTCCTTGATCCAGCCCTTCTACATTGGGTATTCCTTCTTGGTCCGCAATTCTTTGATAAAGTCCGGGATCTATGCTCTTACTCTGATTTTTTTACAATATTTCGGATCGTAATTTGGGGCTCATAGGTGCAGACGATGTCCAAAAGATAATCGTCATCTATAATCGCATAATGTATCATATCATCCTTTGAAAAAATTCCCCCGGCATTTTTTTCCAGATAATCCACATAGCCTGAATCCTCGACGATGAAAAATTGGTTATTTCTCAGAAAATCTACACCGTATTTCTTTGCAATCTCACCAAACCTATCCAAAACCAGGCTCTCTTCTAAACAATGATACGCAAGAACACCTGTTGGGAAATTTATTTCGATCTCAATGAAATTTTTTACCGGCATGATGACCTTAAATCCGTCCGGATCGTCTATAATGGATGACATATATGAATGTCTTCCTTGAAGATCGATGATCTTCCATGGTATCCATTTTTCTTTCATTGCTCCTCCATTTTCTTTACCGTTTTGGCTACTTCTCTTCATCAAGATCATTCGCTTTCAGATCTAGTATATATTGCCCTCCCACACATTGAAC
>JAUMYO010000014.1 GCA_030528605.1 Peptostreptococcaceae bacterium
TGTTTACATGTGGTTTGGTTCTTTCAAATTTAGCCTTAGCCATTTTATTTCCTCCGTTTTCATCCCTTCAAAGGGTTTTATTTTCCTTCTTCCATAATCTTTTTAGCGATCGATGCAGGTACTTCTTCATAATGGTCGAAAATCATCGTATAGGTCGCTCTACCTTGTGTTGCGGAACGTAGGTCTGTCGAGTAGCCGAACATTTCGGAAAGCGGTACCATCGCGTGGATCGCTTGCGCTCCGCCGACTCTTGCTTCCATTCCTTCGATCCTTCCGCGGCGAGAGTTGATATCTCCCATTACGTCTCCCATGTAATCTTCCGGAGTAACGACTTCCACTTTGAAGATCGGCTCCAAAATTACAGGATTTGCTTTTTTCATACCGTCTTTGAACGCCATGGATGCAGCAACTTTGAACGCCATCTCGGATGAGTCGACTTCATGGTAAGAACCGTCGTACAACTCAACTTTTACGTCTACTACCGGATAGCCTGCAAGAACTCCGGCATCCATTGCCCCTTGAATACCCTGATCGACCGGTCCGATGTACTCTTTCGGTATCGCTCCTCCGACAACCGCGTTGACGAATTCGTATCCTGTACCCGGCTCTTGTGGGAACATACGGATCTTGACATGTCCGTATTGTCCTCTACCACCCGATTGTTTAGCATATTTGTGCTCGATATCCACAGAGTTTTTGATGGTTTCTCTGTAAGCGACCTGAGGTGCTCCTACATTTGCCTCCACCTTGAACTCTCTGAGTAGTCGGTCTACGATGATCTCAAGATGAAGCTCTCCCATACCGGAGATAATGGTTTGTCCTGTTTCTTCGTCTGTTCTTACACGGAAAGTAGGGTCTTCTTCAGAAAGCTTTTGAAGTGCAGTTCCCATTTTTTCCTGTGCAGCCTTTGTTTTAGGCTCGATAGCGACCGAGATGACCGGCTCAGGGAATTCCATCGATTCCAAAATGATCGGTTTTGCAGGATCACATAGCGTATCTCCTGTCGTTGTATCTTTTAGACCTACTGCAGCCGCAATATCTCCCGCATATACCATGGAGATCTCTTCTCTGGTATTTGCGTGCATTTGCAAAATACGTCCGATTCTTTCTTTTTTGTTTTTTGTGGAGTTCAAGACATACGATCCGGAATTCAAAATTCCTGAATACACTCGGAAGAACGCAAGTTTTCCGACAAACGGATCCGCCATGATCTTAAACGCAAGAGCGGAGAACGGCTCGTTATCATCGGAATGTCTTTCCTCTTCGGTTTCTCCGTCCAAAAGAACACCTTTGATCGACGGTACATCCAATGGAGACGGCATATACTCAAGTACTCCGTCCAACAATAGAGGTACTCCTTTGTTTCTGTAAGCAGATCCACAGAATACCGGGTTGATCGCCGCATCGATAACACCTTTTCTCAAAGCTGCTTTCAGTTCAGCGATGGAGATCTCTTCTCCTTCAAGAAACTTCATTGTAAGTTCCTCATCCAGTTCCGCGATCGCTTCTACAAGGATCTCTCTTTTTTCTTCCGCAAGAGCCTGTAGATCCGCCGGGATCTCTCGTGTCTCCATTTCACGACCGAGTGCATCCGTCACATAATATGCTTTCATTTCAAACAGATCGATGATCCCTTCAAAAGTATCTTCTGCTCCGATCGGAAGCTGAACAGCTACCGCATTGGCTCCCAAACGGTCTTTCATTTGCTCAACAACTCTCAAAAAGTCTGCACCGGTAATGTCCATTTTGTTTACAAAGGCGATTCTCGGTACACGATAGTTGTCCGCTTGTCTCCACACGTTTTCAGACTGCGGCTCGACACCGCCTTTGGCACAAAATACCGCTACCGCTCCGTCAAGTACTCGAAGAGAACGCTCCACTTCTACCGTAAAGTCCACGTGACCCGGTGTGTCGATGATGTTAACTTTTGTATCTTTCCACTGTGCTGTCGTTGCAGCGGATGTGATCGTGATCCCTCTTTCCTTTTCCTGCTCCATCCAGTCCATCTGAGCTGAACCTTCATGAGTTTCACCCAATTTGTGGGTCTTTCCTGTATAAAAAAGAATCCTCTCCGTCGTTGTTGTTTTGCCCGCGTCGATGTGGGCCATGATTCCTATATTCCTAGTCTTTGCTAAAGGAAATTGTCTTGACACTGTGTACTCCTTTCGGCTTTTAGTTTAAATTAGAAACGATAATGTGCAAACGCTCTGTTTGCTTCAGCCATCTTGTGAGTATCTTCTTTCTTCTTGAATGTTGCACCGGTTTGGTTCGCTGCATCCATGATCTCTCTCGCAAGTTTTTGTGTGATACCTTTCTCATTTCTGAGTCTGGAATATCTCACAAGCCATCTCAATCCCAGTGTTTCACGTCTTTCCGGTCTCACTTCTACCGGAACCTGATAGTTCGCACCACCCACACGACGTGCTTTTACTTCAAGCACAGGCATGATGTTCGCCATCGCTCTTTCAAACACTTCCAACGGATCTTCATTCGTTTTTGCTTTGATCTCTTCAAATGCTCCGTACACGATCCCTTGTGCAATACCTCTTTTTCCATCCAGCATGATCTTGTTGATCAGCTTTGTAACAACCTTGCTGCCGTAGATCGGATCGGCAAGGACTTCTCTCTTTGGAATACTACCTTTTCTTGGCACTTTGCTTCCCTCCTTAATGATTAATGGTTAAATCATCGGTACTCGACAAAAACTGCTTTGTCGGGGCGCCTACATTTATATATAAAACGCACCGTACAATACATTACTTCTTAGCAGCTTTTGGCAGTTTTGCACCGTATTTCGATCTTGCTTGTCTTCTCTTCTCAACACCTGATGTATCAAGAGATCCTCTGACGATGTGGTATCTTACCCCCGGCAAGTCCTTTACTCTACCACCTCTGATCAGTACAACAGAGTGCTCCTGAAGATTGTGACCTTCGCCCGGAATATAGGCGGAAACCTCGATCTGGTTTGAAAGTCGAACTCTGGCGATCTTTCTAAGCGCCGAGTTTGGCTTCTTCGGAGTTACCGTCTTAACTGAAGTACATACTCCTCTCTTTTGCGGAGAGCTGTTGTCTGTACTCTTTCTCTTAAGAGCATTAAAACCCTTCTGTAGAGCCGGAGCTGTCGATTGATATTCTACCTGCTCTCTGCCCTTTCGCACTAACTGGTTGATTGTTGGCATTTGTGCACCTCCTTCTTCTTAATATTTTGTTTACACGCCAACTGCTAATGTATCGAACCGGCTAAAAATAGTCGACTCTTACCCGTGTGAACACACACACTAAAATAGTTTATCACTTTTGCGTGTGTTTGTCTATACTAAATTTTGAATACGGCGATCGGATCCTGCACGGAGATCCCGGATCCCGGTTCTTATTTTAGAAATCATGCGACCGTTTTGAGATCTCTTGAAACATATTCTGCCGTAATGATGGAACAGTAGCCGATCTATGCTATCGATCTGTTTTTTTTGCAAACTCTTCTTTGATATACTCTACGATGCGTCTTGATGCTCTTCCGTCTCCATATGGATTATTTGCTTGCGCCATTTTTCGGTATGATCCCTCATCATCCAACAGCATCTTGATCTTTTGATATAGGCACTCTTTGTCAGTTCCTCCGATCATTACAGTACCCGCATCAACAGCCTCCGGTCTTTCGGTCTCTTCTCTTAGAACGATAACAGGTTTTCCTAACCCCGGGGCTTCTTCTTGGATACCGCCTGAGTCCGTCAATATCAAATATGATGACCCCATAAGTTTCGCAAACGGCTCATATTCAAGCGGTTCAATGAGCGTAACATTATGTTGTCCATCAAATATATCATATGCGATCTCTCGAATTTTGGGATTCTTGTGCATCGGAAAAACCACTCGATACGATGGGTATTCCTGTGCGATCTGACGCACTGCTCCAAAAATTTCTTGCATCGGTCTTCCCCAATTTTCTCTTCGATGACAGGTCAGCAATATCACTCGCTCTTTATGAAAGTCTATGTTTTTTAATGCCTCATCTTCAAAATCATATTCCTTTTTTATAACATGGTACAGCGCATCAATAACCGTATTTCCGGTGACGATGATATGATCGTCTGCAACATTCTCTATAAGAAGGTTTTTCCGATTTTGTTCCGTAGGAGAAAAATGATAGGTACTCAGCCTTCCGGTCAATTGGCGGTTCATCTCTTCCGGATAGGGAGAATAGATATTCCAAGTTCGAAGTCCGGCTTCTACATGTCCTACAGGCACTTGATGGTAAAACGCCGCCAGCGCCGCTGCAAAAGTAGTGGTCGTATCTCCATGGACCAAAAGCAGATCCGGACGATATTCATCCAAAACCTCTCCAACCCCTTGCAAAACTCGAGTTGTAATATCTGTAACAGTTTGTCCATGCTTCATCAGATCCAGATCGTAATCCGGTTCGATCTCAAAAATATTCAAGACCTGATCCAACATTTCACGATGCTGAGCCGTGATCAACACTTTACTTTCGATCTCAGAATGGTTTTCAAATTCTAAAACGAGCGGAGCCATTTTAATGGCCTCCGGTCTGGTTCCAAAAACGCTCAATACCTTTATTTTTTTCATTAAGATCCCCCTGCTAAACCTGTTATTTAAGTAAAAATGATATGATCACGGCTCTTCGATCAAAGCTTTGATCGAAAGTAGAAAAACAACAAAACTATATTTTTCAAAAAAGATTTTTCTAACTAAGAAAATGGCAGGGTCAATTTTTTTTATCGAGATCTTCCTCTTGTCCGTCCATTTCATGCTTGCTTTCATTTATTTCTTGCTTCACTTCTTCCAAAATACGTAGTTTTTTTACCCCGAATAATACGATCATAAGGTCAGCAAATATCACCATGATCCCTGTAATAAAGTCTGATTTTTGAAGATATAGCGAGCTTGCACCCAAGAAGGCGGCAATTCCATAGAGGTAGATCACTGTCTTTTTTTGACTCAGCCCTTTAGATAACAACCTATGATGCAAATGTCCTCGATCCGCCTCCATGATCGGCTTGCCTGCCAAAAACCTTCGGATAATGGCAAAGGTCGTATCCAAGATCGGGATCGCCAACGCAAAGATCGGGATGATAACGGCAAGAACGGTTGCCCCCTTGATCGTTCCTAAAATAGAGGTGACCGAAAGCACAAATCCTAAAAACAAAGAGCCCGTGTCTCCCATAAAAATTTTTGCAGGATTAAAATTATGCGGCAAAAATCCGACTGCTCCGCCCACAACGCCCATCAACAAGGTCGCAGTGACATATTGTCCTGAAGTGAAAGCTACGATCCCTAACGTCAATGCTGCAATTATCGAGATACCCGCTGCCAAGCCATCCAATCCATCGATCAGATTGACCGTATTGGTGATCCCGACGATCCAAAACACCGTGATAGGGATACTTAACAACCTGAGAACGATCAAAATATCATTTTCAAAAGGATTGGTGAAAAAATCGATCCGGATCCCTGCCCAAGTGATGATGAGAGCGCAGAAAATTTGTATAAAAAGCTTCGTCTTTGCTTTTAAAGGACTGATATCATCAATGATCCCCATATTCACCATGATCCCGGCGGACAATAAAATCGCCAAAACCTTAGGATCTGGCGAAAGCAAAAAAATAGACGGGATCAAAAAACCGATAAAAATACCCAAGCCGCCCAAACGAGGGATCGGTTTACTATGTACTCTCCTTGCATCTTTCGGTACATCGATCGCCCCGATCTTGTTTGCCAATTTAATAATAAAAGGTGTGATCAAGTAACTGATGAAGCAACTTATCACAAAAGCTAAAAAAACCTTTAACATATCTACCTCGTATAATAAATTTAGTAGTTCTTTCTATCCCTCTTTCTAGTAGCCCACGCCAATATCTTCGATCAAAGAGTCATCATTCCTGATCCATTCTTCGACTTCGATGATCCGATAATGATCTATGTCATCACGAATATAAACTCTGCGGATCCCCGCATTGATTATCAATCGTTTACAGATGGAACAGGAATTTGCTTTTTTTACGATCTCTCCATCCGAAAAATTAACACCGACAATATAAAGATCTGCTCCGATCATATCTCGCCTTGATGCTGAAATTATTGCATTCATTTCTGCGTGTACGGAACGACATTTTTCATACATCTGCCCGCGCGGTACCGACATCTTTTCTCGAAAGCAAAAATTCAGATCGGTACAATTCGCTCGACCTCGTGGAGCCCCTGTATATCCTGTCGATATGATCTCATCGTTTTTTACGATGATACATCCATAATTTCGACGCAAACAAGTGCCCCTCTCCGTGATCGTTTGGGCAATATCTAAATAGTAATTGATCTTGTCTCTTCTTTTCATCCTTACCTCAGAATTTCAGAAATGTCCCACTCAAAACGCTCCATGTATTTTTCTTTTTGGTCTTCCCAAGCATTCATATCAGCACACTCATCAGCAATATGAGACGTGAGAGTGGAGATCAGCATGCAGATCGCTTTAAAATTTTCTTCATAGATGATACTGATGCTCCCGTCCGCCGCAAGACCTTTAGCCACAGAGTTTATGATCTCATCTTTGATATAATAAGCATCGGACGAATCAAATTTTCTGAACAGCGGTTCATAAAGATCTGCGTCCGAATACCTTGTCTTTATAATATACAAAAATCTTCCGAAGTCTTCAACATTGCTTCCGGGCTCTATCTCAAACAGGATCTTAAAAAATATATTCCATTCAAAATCGACATTGATGGTGTCAAGAAGCTTCTCGCTCAAAATTTCTCCGAATCTGCTTTTCGGCTTATATTCATGCTCAAAATGTATCGGCGTTTCAAAATTGATGATCCGATCTGAAAGATAGCGAATACGCGTTATCAGCTCCAGCATCGTTTGACTCGAAAGATTTTGATAAACGATCTCGTTTTTTACAAAGATATATTGGCTCAATATATCACAGGCTTTCTTAAAATCGATCGTAAAACCGATATTTTCCTTCATTTTGTTGATAAATATGTCATTTATCGCCTTTGCCAATATCACTTTGGAAAAATTCTCATCGACCATCTTCTCCGATCCTTTAGAGGTCGTATTGTCCGTATTGAGCTGATCATATATCAAAGCGATCTGGTGATCCATCGCTTCCATGTTGCTGTGGATCGAAGCAAGCATCTCCTTCATAAATCCGTCAACGATCATATAACTGTTGTTTTTGTATATGACTTCGTGTTCAATATCTGCCCAAAAAGAATGCACCAACGACTTGATCTGCAGTTCAAAATTTATTTTCTCGCCATAGGAATAGTAATGTCCGTCCACACGGTAGATCTTAAATCCATTTTTCTGTTTTTGAGGCTGAGGCATTGACAAATTCAGATATATCGGCATATTCTCAAGGATCGGACTGTAATACCAGCCATCCACATCCTCCTTGTTGAAAAAACTTTTAAGTTTTTCCAAAATGATCTGCTCCTCATGAACAAATCTGCAAAATATCATGATCCCGATCACATCCTGAAGATTATCTAAGATCGCTTGGGCATTCTCATGCTTTTGATAGAGCTTATTGCGCAAGATCTTCTCTTTCAGACTTTTAGGCGATTTTACTCTACTGCGAACATCGATGATCGACTGATCCAGTTCCACCATCAACCCATCAAAAAAAGACTTCAGTGTATCACAAACATTATTATAATGTGGCGTCATCTCTTCAAGCAGACAGATCGTTTCATCGATCGTTTGGAAAAAAGCCAACTTCACAGGCTTACCTCCATTTTCTTCACATTATCAGCCTTGCCGCCTACAAAAACCTTTTCTACCCGATTTCCCCAAGCAGCCTCTTTGATGATATTAACATAGATCTTTGAAGGTCTTTCCATGATCAAGCCCTGATTAAATATCATCGATATGTTCTTCTTATCTTCATTGATGATCTTGTTCTTGATCAAAAAACACCCGAGAGCTCCACTGGAGCTGCCTGTAGCAGACTCTTCATCGATACCGACTGCCGGAGCGAAATTACGACACTGAGCCGTAGAATTTGCTCGATCCATTGCAAAAACATGATATCCCGTTATGTCCTGCATCCTACTGATCTCGGTTATAAGGTCCATTTCGGGTTTAAGAGAGTTTAAGATCTCGATCGAGCGTACCGGTACGATCAGGTCCCGAAGTCCTGTCGAAACGATCTCCATATGATTGACAAAGAAAGGCTGTTCCTGGTCTTTAATGATCGGATGGACCCCGACATCGCCCTCTTCTATCCCTAATGATCGACAGACTTGCAAGAATCTTTTGTCTCTGGTTGTTAGTTTTTCATTAAATTTTGGTGTTGCTTGCTCCATCGTGATCAATCCATCCGACTCGATCGTCACAGACAATACGCCTGCTTTGGTCTCTTGGCGGTACTTCCCCTCCTGAAGAACATCCAGATAGTCTAGGAGATAAAAAGTCGCGATCGTTGCATGACCACAGAGATCAACTTCTTCCGTCGGTGTAAAAAAACGTACACGAAAATCAGCTTTGTTTGATCTCAAAACAAAGGCTGTTTCGGAAAACCCGACGATATTTGCGATCTCAAGCATTTGGCTTTCCGAAAGATGATCCGCTTCTAAAACGACCCCCGCAGGATTGCCGCCACCGCTCTCTTCTGAAAAAGCATTTAAGGTATATACTTCTACTTTCATGATCTCCTCCACTACATAAAGCTATTTTATCATAAATCATGGTTTATATCAACGAATTTACAGTGACTCTATAAGCGTTCTGCAGATGTCATAAAAAAAGCGGCTGCGTATAAAAAGAGCTTCCTTCACGCTATCCTTTTCATCAAAGCGCGTATAGCAGGTCTTGTAAATAGAGAGATGGTGACACCCTCGAAAAGATCTTCAAGTTGCTCGGGAAAGATACCGATACGCAGACCCTATGAGTGGACTCCGCCGGCATTACAGTACATCCGTAAAGTACAGGTGCACAAAAAGCACTAAATGCGAAACACCGACAACATATCCAAGATCCTCACGGTGATAAAAGCACCAAGATCCATGCGATGATCGCTCCAAACAACATCTATGGTCACAAGACAACGGTCGGTCCTTCTTTAGAAAGTGATCTCTTATACTCCTCAATATGCGCCAACACCTCATCAAGATCGTTGAGTTGATTGATCTCATTACGCATCTTTGCGCTGCCCTTCATCCCTTTTAGATACCATCCGATATGTTTTCTCATCTCTCGCACAGATCTTTCTTCTCCTTTATAACGGATCGAGCATCGATAATGCTCCAGCATCGTATCGATCCGCTCCGAATCAGATGTTATCGGTATCTGCCCGGTTTTTTGGTATTCTTCAAATTCTTTAAAAATAAAAGGATTTCCCTGTGCTCCCCTACCGATCATGATCCCATCCGCCTTCGTACATTCGACGATATCGATCGCATTTTGAACGGTAAAGATATCCCCATTGGCGATGACCGGGATCTTGAGCCTCTCTTTGACCTTTGCAATGATCTCCCAATCCGCTTTACCACTGTAATATTGTTCTCTTGTCCTACCATGTACGGCAACAGCATCTGCACCGCTTTCTTCCGCCATCTTGGCAAATTCGACCGCATTGATGCTGTTGCTGTCCCATCCCGTTCGAAATTTGACCGTAACAGGGATCGGTGATCTTCGTTTGACCTCTTCAATGATCTTGGATGCCAATTTGAGATCTTTCATAAGAGCCGAGCCTTCTCCATTCTTCACGACTTTCGGTACGGGACAACCCATATTGATGTCGATCGCACGAAATCGACCCAGATCTCCAATAATAGAGGCTGACTCTCCCATAAAATTCGGTTCAGATCCAAAGATCTGTACGACAACATCACCTTCAGCTTCCACGGTCTGAAGCATTTCAAAAGTATTCTTATCCTCGTAGCAGACTGCTTTTGCATTGATCATTTCCGTATAAAGCAGTGCGCAACCATATTCTTTGCAGATAACACGAAATGGCAGGTCTGTTACTCCTGCCATCGGTGCCAAAAATATATTCCCTGATGTTTCAAAGTTTCCTATTCTCAAAATATCTCCTATTGTTTGTTCTTCTCATAGATCAGACGCAGTCCGTCAAGTGTAAGGTTCTTATCGATCGTCTTCACATTTTTTGTGCCGGAAATGATCAGCCCGGAAAGACCGCCTGTAGCGATCACTTTTGCATCCGGTGTGTTCATCTCTTCTTTCATACGTTCTACGATACTATCGACCATACCGACATATCCATAGTAAATTCCTGACTGCATCGCCGTCGTCGTATTCTTCCCGATCACATTCTTGGGTTTGATCAACTCGACTTTATGGAGTTTGGATGCACGCTGAAAAAGTGCTTCACTCGATATCCTTACTCCCGGAGCGATCGATCCTCCATAGTATTCCCCTTTCTCGCTCACAAAGCAGAACGTCGTAGCTGTCCCAAAGTCGATAATGATAAGAGGTCCCCCGTATTTTTCAAAGCCGGCTACCGCATTAACGATCCGATCCGCACCGACCTGTGACGGATTTTCGTATTTGATATTGATCCCTGTTTTTATACCGGGACCTATGACCAACGGCGGTTTCCCTATATGCTTGAGCACGAAATTCTCCAAAGAGTGCATCACTTCCGGCACTACCGATGAGAGGATCACGTCTTCTATCGCGGAGAGCTTTATATCATCCATATTCAAAAGCTGAGCAATGATCGCCGAATACTCATCCGAGGTGGTGTTGATGCTTGTACCGATACGGTAACTGCTGATCAACTTATCCCCTTCAAAAACACCTGCTACGATATTCGTATTTCCAACATCCAAAACTAATAACATACTCTCTCCATTATTTTTTGATTTTTTTAATAGCAATAACAACAGAAACGGTGATGATCGCAGAGATCAACATCTCCGGAATTCCGTTCTTTACAGCGATCCCCAAAAGAAAAACGCCCGCCCCGGTCGTAAGCTGAAATTTTTCAACAAGCCCCTTGGCATAGAGCACATAAGCACCTCCCAATACAAAGAAGGTGTTTACGAAAGTTCCAAAGATGCCGGTTGCAAAATACGTCAATTTGTCCTTACCGGTCAAATTATAGAGCAGCCTATAAAAATAATAACTCAAAACCCCTATCAAAACACGAGGCAAAACAGAGATGAGCGGGTTCCAAAAGATAAACGAGATCGGTTGCGGTGCCATAAAATGTTTCGCGAGGGAGGTCACACCAAAAATCAATCCTACTGCTCCTCCGACGATCGGACCTTCCAATATCGCTGCAATGATGACCGGAATGTGCATCGTTGTTACACTGAAAAACCCGAGCGGCAGATAACCTAGCGGAGTCAAACTGAGCATGATGGATACTGCGCCCAGCATACCGGTGATCGCTAACTTCTTTGTTTTGTCCTTGTTTCCTGTTTTTGATAAAGCTGTTTGTTTCTTGTTCATTTTTCACCTCTTCATTCCGACTTCATGACGAATGTCGTTGAAATAAATATATTAACATCGATCGGATTCGATTTCATCGTAATGAATATCGATCCGTAGAATATTATACAAAATTCTTAACCATTATTCCAGTATTTTATTTGATTTGAAATATGATTTTTATGCAGGCTCCGTACCCTTCTTTGTTAAAGGCGATCACCTTGCCATCATTACTCTCGACGATCCCTTTTACGATCGACAGCCCCAGCCCCGATAGACCTTTTTCTCCTTTGAAGAATCGGTCAAACACTCGCGGGATCTCCTTGGCATCAAATCCCTCTCCGTCATCATAAACTTCTATGATTATCTTTTTATCCCGATCTTTTCCTTCATAATATCCATCGATATAGATCGATGAACCGGCATATCTCAAAGAATTGGCGATCAGATTGGACAGTATCATAAAGGTATGGTCCTCTCGTAATCTAAGTTTGATCGAAGGATCGATCGTACGGATGATCTGTAGATCTTTTTCAGTTGCTACAGCGGTAAATCTTGTAACGATCTCTTCAACGATCTCGTCCAGGTCGATATCTTTGATCTGCACTTTCTTATGATGATCTGCGTCCAATTTTGTCATATACATGATACTGTTGACGATCTCTGTCAGCTTATTGGATTCGTCGATGATGATGTCCAAAAACCGATCCACCTCGTCATCATTCACGATCCCGTCTTTGATCGCTTCCGCATAGCTTCGTATCGACATAAGCGGGGTCTTGAGTTCATGGGAAGAGTTTTGAAAAAACTCTTTCTGTTGGCGGTCATATTTCACCAGATCGACCGTCATATTCCTAAAATCCTCGTTAAGGTCGGAGATCTCATCATTTGAATTGATCTGCTCCCATTTCGTTTCTTCAGCGATTTTAAAATTTTGGATGTTCTTCCCCAGCTTCTTGATCGGACTGGTAATATTATTTTCAAAAACAAACGAAAGAAGCACTGCAACTGTCAAAGAGATCGCCATCCCCGTTGCAGCCGCTTCATTTACCATCGCGTTGATGTTGCTCGTATCCTCTTTTTTCGCAAGAGTCAAAACATATCCGATGATCTCTCCGCTTGAGTTGTTGATACTGCTCTGATACTTAAAATATTTAGACTGCGACTCGGGGGAGTTGATAAAATCCATCAAGTTCGTATCGTCTTTCCATGAGGCATACACAGGCTGCTGATCCTGATTCAGGATAAAGATATTCGTAGAAGCGAATCGAACTGAATATTTGAATGCGGCATCGGATGGAAAAATATCTCGAACACTGCCACCCTCTTCATACTTCCCCAAGCTTTGAAAAACTTCACGATCTTCTTCGATCTGACGGCTGATATTGATCGCATCATTCTTCAGGTCTTCAAAGATCCTTTCATTCAGATTATTTTCAAAATCGACCTTGATGATGCTCATCAGGATAAATATCGTAAAACTCACGATCACCAAATAACTCAATATAAGCTTTTTCCCTATTCTGCTCACGATCCACCTACTCGTCTGCCGTGACTTTGTAGCCGAATCCCCAAACGGTCTGTACTTCTACTTTGGAATTTGCTTCCTTCAGTTTTTTGCGAAGTCGTTTGATCGTATCGTCCACATTACGGTCATATCCGTCATATTCATATCCCCAGATGTTTTGAATGATCTTGTCGCGAGACAATGGATAGCCTTTATTTTCAACAAGGTATTTAAGGACTTCAAACTCTTTAGTAGTCAACAGCAGTTCAGCATCATCGATCTTAGCGATACGTTGCTCCGGAAAAATGGTCAGATCCCGCGAGAAAATATGATCCGCACGCTGTTGGAACTGCCCTTCAGTCCTGCGAAGTATATTCTTGATCCGAATGACCAGCTCTCGTACACTGAAAGGTTTGGGAAGATAATCGTCCGCCCCGAGCTCCAACCCTAAGATCCGATCCAATTCCTCATTTCTTGCCGATACAAAGATGATCGGGACCTCGCTGGTCTTTCGGATCTTCTTACAAAGATCCAAACCGTTTGTCCCACGCATCATAATGTCCAACACGACCAGATCGATAGGATTGTTTTCTATATATTCGTACGCTGAATCCGCATTGTCGAAATCAGCCACCTCATATCCTTCTTTCAGCAGGTACATCACAATGATATCTCTTATTCTTTTTTCATCATCAACCACTAATATTCTTTTCATACGATCACCTCAGCTATGTTTATCATTACAGGATCTTCGGATCGGTCGCGTCCCGATCACAAATATACTTCTATCGTTTATTATACTATACTTTTAGATATTTATCGCAGTTTTTAGTGATGAATTTGTGGAAAAACAAAGGGAATACGCCGATCAGACATATTCCCTCCATATTTCGTATTATTTTTTCTTCACGATAAACTCGATCTCTTCCCCATTGAGTTTGTCCGAAACCATATTTTCAACCTTCTCACGATCGATCGAAACAGCGAGCGTTTCATCCGAAATGTAATCCTTGAATCGCTCGATCGCCGCAGTCAATCTTTCCGATGCGGTATAGAAGATCTCGATATTGTCCATCATCTCGTAGTCATGCTGTTTTCGCATCTGCTGGATCCTGGAGATAAACTCTCTCGCAAAACCTTCATCGATCAATTCTTCGTTGAGCTCCGTATCCAATATGACACAAAGGTCCCCCTGAGTTTTCACATTAAATCCTTCTTTCGGCATGATCGACGTTAAGACATGTTCCTGAGTCACATCAAAAGGTTCTCCATCCAGTGATAGCGTTAACTGCTCACCTCTCTCGAGCTTGTAGTAAGTCTCAACGGCATCCAACTTGTTGAGCTCCGCTGTGAAATTTTTCAATTTTGGTCCCAATAATTTGCCTAGGACCGCAAAGTTCGGTTTCAAGCTGTACTCTACATATTCTCCGAGGTTTTCGGTATATTCTACATGCTTCACATTCAACTCTTCTTTGATCAATGGCTCCAGATAACCCATCGTATCCCTGAATTTCTTATCTACAAAGACCTTAGAAAGCGGTTGGCGTACTTTGATCTTCGCCGCTTCTCTGGAAGAGTGTCCCAAGGTAACGAGATCTTTTGCAAGATCCATTCGATATTCCAAATCATTGTCGATCAGAGCGGGATCTGACTGCGGATATCTGCTCAGATGAACGGAGTCCTCTCCGGTCAGATTGCGATAGATCTCTTCCGAAAGATACGGTGCAAACGGTGCTACGAGTTTAGCCACACCTACCAAGATCTCATAGGTCGTATTGTAGACCGATTTTTTATCCTCCGCCATTTCTTGTGCCCAGAATCTTCTCCTGGAGCGACGGATATACCAGTTCGATAGATCGTCGTTCACAAAATCCTGGATCATACGGATCGTTTTTGTTACCTCAAAGCGATCCAATTCTTCGACCACAGATCTCGTTAAATTATTGAACTTCGATAAGATCCATCGATCCAGCTCCGGTCTCTCTTGCGGAGAAACAAAGAATTCTCTCGGGTCGATATTGTCCGTATTCGCATACAATGTAAAGAAGTTATACACATTCCTCAAAGTTCCGAAGAACTTACTTTGCACTTCCTTGAGACCCTCGATATCAAATCTCGTAGGCACCCACGGCGGAGAGGCATAAAGCAAATACCAACGCAGTACATCCGCGCCATACTTTTCAAACATTTCAAAAGGATCGACGGTATTCCCCCTGGATTTGGACATTTTCTTTCCGTCTTTATCCAAGATCAGATCATTGACTAAGACATTTTTATACGGTGCTTTACCGGTGACAAAGGTCGAGACCGCGATCAAAGAGTAGAACCATCCTCTTGTCTGGTCGATCCCCTCACAGATATAATCCGCCGGGAACAACTTGTCAAAGTTATCTTTGTTCTCAAAAGGATAATGATGTTGTGCAAAAGGCATCGCCCCGGAATCGAACCAACAGTCGATAACATCCTTGACCCTCGTCATTTTTTCACCGCATTCTTTACAGGTGATATGGATATCATCCACGAATGGTCGATGCAGCTCGATCGTTTTCGGATCGATCTTCTCGATCGCTCTTTCGGCAAGTTCCGCTCTTGAGGCGATCGATTCCTTATGACCGTTTTCGCAGACCCAAATATTTAGCGGAGTTCCCCAATATCTTGATCTTGAGATCGCCCAATCGTTCAAATTCTCAAGCCAGTTTCCGAAACGCTTCTCTCCAACATGGCTCGGGAACCAATCGACCCCATTATTATTTTCGATCAGCTTGTCTTTGTATTTCGTCACTTCGATATAGTAGCTCGGCTTAGCATAGTATAGAAGCGGAGTCTGACATCTCCAGCAATGCGGATAACTGTGTTCGATTTTTTCTTTTTTGTAGATCTTATTCTCCTTCGCAAGGTATTTGATGATATCGACATCCAATCCGTCTTCCATGACAAACCTTCCCGCCCAAGGAGTTCCGATATACTTCCCTTCTTCATCCACCGGATTCGGTACCGGAAGATCATACTTTCTTCCCGTATTATAGTCATCTTCACCAAATGCCGGCGCAGTATGAACGATCCCCGTACCATCTTCGGTCGTTACATAGTCCCCCAAAGTAACAAAAAATGCCTTTTTGTCCAGCTCGATCTCAGGGATCAGCTGTTCATACTCCATGTACTCCATGTCTTTCCCAAGCATTTCGCCCAGCACTTTATATCCTTCTGCAAGAACATCCGGTGCCAGCGTTTTGGAAACACAGTAGATCTCGCCGTTTTGTTCCACTTTAAGATAAGTCTCTGTTGGAGAAACGGTAAGAGCCACATTGGAGATCAGCGTCCAAGGTGTTGTCGTCCAAGCCAAGAAATACTCATTTTCGGTGTTCTTTCGCTTAAATTTCACAGTCAGCGTATTCGTCTTGACATCTTTATATCCTTGTGCAACCTCGTGGCTTGCAAGTCCCGTTCCACATCTTGGACAATACGGAAGGATCTTATGACCTTCATAGATCAGCCCTTCTTTATGATATTTGTCCAAGATCCACCACAGACTTTCGATATAGTTGTTATCCAAAGTGATGTAAGGATTCTCCAAGTCGATCAGATATGCCATACGCTCCGTCATATCTCGCCACATCTCTTCATATTCAAAAACCGACTCCCGACACTTCCGGTTGAACTCTTCGATCCCATAGTCTTCAATATCTTTTTTTGATGTCAATCCGAGTCTTTTTTCCACCTCGATCTCGACCGGAAGACCATGTGTATCCCATCCGGCTTTTCTTTTGACCTGAAATCCTTGCATCGTCTTATATCGACACACGTAATCCTTCAATGTTCTCGATATTACGTGATGGATGCCCGGTTTTCCGTTTGCCGTTGGCGGTCCTTCATAGAATACAAAGGAATCACATCCCTCACGTTCATTGACGCTTCGATGAAGAAGATCGATCTGCCCCCAATGATCTCGCATGTCTTTCTCGTACTCCGTGTACGATTTTGTACTCAAATTTTTGAATTTCATAGAACTCTCCTTAAAACATTTAATAAAAAAGTCCCTGCACAAATGTGCAGGGACGAATTATCGCGGTACCACCCTAGTTCAGCTGAAAACTGCTCTCAGGACCTCTTAACGCGGGTCAAGCGCAAGATACTACTCCATTCACACCTTGAGCCAAGAAGTGATATTCCATAAAGGTTTGTGTCATGTTTTCACCGACCACATGCTCTCTGATCACGCACACTTTACTTACTGTCTTCTTCATTGCCTGTATTTTACGATTATACAATCTTTCTTTATTTTTTTCAAGCATTAATTGGAATATTTTAGAACTTTGACCCTCAAACGCTTCTTTTTTGTCTCTGACGCAATTTCTTTGACACGATACTTTCCATATCCGCGAATAGAGATCACGGAGTCCATAAGCAACTGTCTTGAATTATCTTTTGACTCCAGATAATTGAGCCTGACTCGCCCTTCCCGTATCAAATGCTGCGCCTTCTCCCTGGAAGTTCTTGAAAGTTCAGCAACGATCGCATCCAATCGCAAGGAGGCGACATTGATCAACATTTCTTCATATTTTACTTCATGCTTCGGGATCTCTGAAACCTCCTGAACTGAAACTTTACAGTTCTTGATCTTCGTGAGATCCGATCGTAAAAAGAGATCCAACGGTTTTAGAACGATCACATAAGCATCTCCGCCTACAAAGAAAATATCTCCGATACTTTCACGATCGATCCCCAATCCAATAAGACTTCCTAGGCAATCTCGATGACCGATTTCAGCATCTTTAGAAGCAAATGATATTTTTACGATCGAGAGAACTTCTTCAACATCCTCATAAGACATATAGTCCGGGAAAAAATACATGATCCTGCGCTCCGCCTCTTCGATCATTCCGGAAGAGCAAAAAGAAACACCGTTCGATTGTGATACTATCTGTGATACGAGCTCGATCTGATCCGGTGTCAAAAATTTTGTGTTCCTGACTGAATGACTGTAGATCGACTGCTCACAAATGCCGAGCACTTTTTTTATGATCTGTTTTGTCTGGATATCCTTGATATGATTTGTCAGTTTGTCCTTATCCATTTTCAACTTCTTTTACACCAACAAGACGATGGCTCTTTTCACAGCATACAAGAGCAGACAGGCTACCATCGGTGTAAGATCCAGCCCACCGGAAATAAGCTTATTTGATGTCAAGCGATAGACCCTCGACAAGATCGGATCGGTAACTTTACCCAAAAAGTCATAGACGCCTTTTAATGTCTTATTATACGGCATCCATGTCAAAATGGACTGTGCAAAAATAGCCAGTAAAAGCAGATCGATCACTTTAAATATAATATAGATCAGCACGGTCGATCATCCTTATTGCCACTTAAAGAAGCCTTTTGTCTCAAGCTCCTTCTTGATGTTGCCGTCGATATCTGTGTTGTCCGGAGCAAGCAATAAGATCCCGCTTGAGATCTTGCGCATCCTTCCGCCCATCGCATAGATCGCTCCCTTTAGGAAGTTAAAGATCCTAAGCGCAGCTTCTTTGTCTTTCATTTCCCCCAGATTTACGATACACACCTTATTTTCCTTCAGACTGTCGACAATGGCAGGCGCATCCTCATCATAGCTCGCCGGCTCAAATATCATCACTTTTATTTGGGCATTAGCCATCTCTCCCTGCCCCAGATTAACAACTTTATTCGATGATTGATACTTCGGAAGCGGAGTAATATCAGAGTCTAAATCATACTCTTCTTGAGAATCATACTCCTCTTCATATTCATCGTCCGTATTCTTAAATAAAGAGAAAAAGCTCTTCGTTCCTTTGTCTGACATAAATATTACCTCCACTAAACCTAACTATTTTCTAATTTTATCATAAGACTATGACAAGTTCAATACTTTGGATATATATTCGCCGGCTTAAACGCCTTGTTTTCAAAAAAATTACAAAAAATCACAACTCTTCATTCCCGGATCGAGAGCTCTCAAAGGATCCTCTGTAGCACTTTTTTCCTACTTACATATCTTCTTCAGAGCAGATCATTCAAATGGAGACTCCCATATTCTTTTTATCCCGCTACCGAAGATCTGCCTCAGAAAATAAAGCCGATCCGATCCGTACCATTGTCGAGCCTTCTTCGATCGCGACCCGAAAATCATTCGACATCCCCATCGAAAGATGCTCAAAGCTTTGATCCACAAGTCCGCTCTCTTTTATTTCTTCAAAGATCCGGCGAAGATGGGCAAAATACTTCCGACTCCTTTCGGGGTCTTCATAATAAGGCGCCATTCCCATCAAACCACAGATGACGATGTTGGGAAGATCCCTTTTGATCTCCGAGACCAAACGGAGTACATCAGCCTTATCTGCGCCTTGTTTTGATTCTTCCTCAGAAATTTTGACTTGGACCAAACAACGCTGCAACTTGTCAAACTTTTTCGCTTGACGGTCGATCTCCTTTGCAAGATCATATCGGTCGAGGGAGTGGATCAACTCGACTTTATCAATGATATATTTCACTTTGTTGGTTTGCAGACTCCCGATCTGATGCCATTTCAATGTCGGAGATTTTGTCACTTCAGTGTATTTGCGCCGGATCTCCTGAACTCGGTTTTCCGCAATATGTTCTACGCCTAATCCGATCGCCCGATCGATGATCTTTGGACTTATCGTCTTGGTAACTGCAACCAGATCGACTTTTTGACCGAAGCGGCTGTTTTTCAAAGAATCCTCTATTTGAGATAAGATCTTTGTATAATTTTTTTCCAGATTCATCGTACTCTCTGCCCCTCCCTTACACCTTTCGGGTTTAAGATCACCTCATCATAAAGCTTTACCACATCCTTGGATCTCTGTTTGGTCGGATCATATTCAAGTCCGATCAGTTCATCATTTTGTGCACTAAACTCTTTGATCGCTATAAACCGTGCCACTCCTGTTATATCCACTATAAAGACACCTTGTTTCTCGTTATACTCGATCAAGGCTTCTTTAGGTATCGATAGACCATTGCTTGATTGAAAGATGATCCTGGCGTCATATTTTCTCTTTGAATAATAGTTAAATTTATCATCCGTTATGCAAAAGTATCCCAAAAATTTTCCGTCACTATCTTTATAAAAATCTTCAAGCGAAGCCTCAAAGCGTTTATCTTCGATCTCTATATAGATCGTCTTCCCTGAAGGGATATTGTCAATATCCTCAGGAGTTACTTCACAGGCAAGATACCATTTGAAATTTTCCGATATGACCGCCACGGGTTCTCCCTTCTTCTTGGGGAGCGTATAATCGATCCCGGGAGCGTTTTCGATCTTTTCTAATTTATTCACAGTAAGATTTTTGATATTCAAGATATTCATTTCTCCCTCGTAGCCGTCATAATATGACGATACCAGACCTATCATACTCGAATATACCGTGGAGTTCTTGTTATTCTTTTCTCTTAACAATTTTTCCTTCTGAGCGATCAACTGCTCTTTTGAAGTCGTTTGTTCATTCAAAAAGAAATATTGCTTTTGATCATTCAATGTAACGATCTCTTTCTTTATCTTCTCTACATACTCGATCTCATCATTTTGGATCCTTCCTTGGATCGTTTTATATAAGTACTCTAAACGATTATTGATCTTGTTCAACTCATTATCCGGTGAAGCAGTCGGATCGTTGTTACTTAGAGATCGGATCCGATCATCGATGAGGTCGATAAGATGATCGTGATTTTCCGTCGACTCTTGATTTTTAGATTTTGCAATCGGCAATCCTTTTTTTACACGCTCTCCCTCCGGATATATCAATTCATAATATCCTTCAGCCGGAGCTTCCAACACCTTATCGTTGCGGATCGCCACCATACTTTTTTCTTTAAAGCTCTCTACCAAAGCAAAGTCTACCACAGTGGTTTGGATCCTTTGCATCTGTGAGCTTCGGATCAAATAATCGATATAATACAATGAGCCGACCAAAATAAAAAAGGCGAATAGGATATGATCCCACTTATAGCGCGAAAACCGGCTCCTGTTCTTTTTTTTGATCTTTCGATCCGTTTTTCTTGTCTTTTCTTGCATACTATCTTCCTTAATGCAGATCTAATATATCTTCATTTTCATGCTTTGTCCTTCTGGTCATCAGCTCTCGGATCGCTTCCTTCGGATCCTTCTCTTGATAGATCACCTCAAACATTTTTTGAACGATCGGCATTTCGATCTCCATTTTTTTTGAAAGATGAAATGCGATCTGTGTAGAGGTTATGCCCTCAACGACCATATGGATATCATTGTGTATCTCTTCTAATTTTTTCCCTTGACCGATAAGGATCCCGGCTCTCCTATTCCTGGAGTGAACAGAAGTACAGGTAACGATCAGGTCCCCCATTCCCGTCAATCCGAAAAAAGTAGCTTCCTCTGCCCCGAGCGCAACCCCTAGCCGAACGATCTCCGTCATACCTCTGGTCATCATTGCCGCTTTGGTATTATCTCCAAAACCGAGTCCGTCGATTATCCCTATCCCCAGCGCAATGATATTTTTCAGCGCGCCACCCAGCTCTACTCCGATCACATCCCGGTTCGTGTAAACACGCATAAACTCATTTGAAAGAATGCTCTGAATACATTCCATCGATATCAAATCATCGGAAGAAGCTACCAATGTCGTTGGAACGGAAAGAGCAACTTCTTCCGCATGGGAAGGCCCGGAAAGGACCACAAAAGGATTCTTCGGTAGGATCTCTTTGCAGATCTCAGATGCTCTTTTGTTAGTTTCTTTCTCAAGCCCTTTTGATACATTAACTATGATCGTCCTTTCCGAGATCTGCGATTTGATTTTTTCAAGTATTGAACGGTTCGCCTGTGAGCTGACTGCCAATAATAATACATCCGACCCCTTCACCGCCTCAAAAATATCATCCGTATAATGTATATTCTCCGGAAGCATCACATGCTCAAGATACTTAGAATTGATCCTTGACAACTTCATCCGGTCGATCTGTTTTTTATCACGACCCCAAAGGATCACATCATTTCCATTTAGCGCAAAGGTTCTCGCTAAAGCAGTGCCCCAACTTCCCGAACCTAAAACAGCAACTCTACTCATAATTTCACCTCTCTATCGCGTGATCTTGCTCTCTGTTTTATCTAATAATTTCTTAATGTTATTTCGATGCGCAATGATGATAATGATAGCAAAAACAAAACTGAGTGCTACGATCTTCGGATCCTTTCCCGTCGCAAGGTTTAGTATCGGAAACACACAAGTCCCCAACATCGATCCCAAAGAAACATATTTGGTCCTCCAAACGATAAGTCCGAAAAAGGCAATACTGATCAAAGCGTAGATCGGATCCAGCACCATCGCCGCCCCAAAGGAAGTAGCTACTCCTTTCCCGCCTTTGAAGTTCAAAAAGGCCGGGAATACATGCCCTAACACCACTGACACTCCGCAAAGATAAGCAATTTCAGCTCCTCCGTAAAATGACCCGATCAAAACGGGGATCATTCCTTTCACCATGTCCAACACAAACACGATCAAGCCGAATTTGCTTCCCATGACCCTCTTCACATTGGTAGCTCCTGCATTTCCCGATCCGAGAGAGCGGATATCCGATTTTAGCACCAGCTTGCTTAAGATGATCGCCGGAGAGATATTTCCGAAACAATATGAAAAAATCAAAATGCTGATAATCATTTTATAATTATACATAGGTCTATCGCCATCCTTATATGTTATTTCCTTTCACCCTTCTCTCGGTTTTTGAAGAGTATCGGTGTCCCGTCGAAACCGAAATTCTCTCGAATACGATTTTCCAAATAACGTTGATAAGAGAAGTGAAAAAGCTCCAAATTATTGACAAACACAGCAAAAGTAGGCGGTCTGACTCCGACCTGCGTAGCATAATAGATCTTAAGGCGCTTGCCTTTGTCCGATGGCGGTTGGTTCAAAAGTACCGCTTCTCCGATCACATCGTTGAGCACCCCGGTCGAGACTCTCTTAGAAGCCTGTTCGACAACATAGTTCACTTTTTCAATGATCTGTCCGAATCGCTGCCCGGTCATCGCCGAAATAAATATGATCGGTGCATATAACATAAAAGGGAGTTCCGTACGGATCATCTTGATATAATGATCCATCGTCTTGTCATCTTTTTCGATCAGATCCCATTTATTGACGACGATGATCGTACATTTTCCCTCATCATGAGCCATGCCGGCTATTTTGCTGTCCTGTTCACTGATGCCCTGATCCGCATCAAGGACCAACAATACGACATCCGATCGTTCGATCGCCGCATAGGATCGAATGACAGAATATTTTTCAATATTTTCTTCCACTTTATTCTTCCGTCGGATCCCTGCCGTGTCGATAAAGAGATACTTTTGACCTGCGATCTCCTTATAAGTGTCGATCGCATCCCTCGTCGTTCCTGCGATCGGGCTCACGATGACTCGCTCTTCACCCAGAATTTTATTCAATATCGAAGATTTTCCTGCATTCGGTTTTCCAACGATCGCCACCTTGATCAGATCTTCCTCCGATCCCAGCTCTGCATCCGCCGGAAATTGCTCGATCACCTCATCCAAAAGATCTCCAAAACCCAAACCGTTTACTCCCGATACCGGGAAAGGCTCACCCATTCCCAGCTCGTATAGATCATAAAAATCTGCCGGAAGGTCTCGATTGTCCACTTTGTTAGCGACTAAGATCACCGGCTTACTTGTTTTCCTAAGCATTACGGCAATATCATGATCCTGTGGTGTTACGCCTACTTTCGCATCGACGACAAAGAGGATGACATTCGCCATCTCCATGGCAAGTTCAGCCTGCTGACGCATCTTACTAAAGATCATCTCCTCATTGTTCGGCTCGATCCCTCCTGTGTCAACAAGAGTAAAATACTTGTTCAGCCATTCAGCTTCTGCTAAGATTCGATCTCTTGTCACGCCCGGCGTGTCTTCCACGATCGAGATCCTCTTTCCTACTAACTTATTAAAAATTGTTGATTTGCCGACATTCGGCCTGCCAACGATCGCCACGATTGGTTTCATTCCTGCTCCTACTCCATCTAAAATAAGATCCGTCTATTCGTTCTTAAAACAAGAGGTCCATTTTACATACTTACTGATCTCGTATTGTTATTGTAACATAGATAACTGTCCAATTAAACTTTAATTTTTTTGAAATACTCTACGATCGCATTTTCATACTTGTTCTCTTTCGGGATATAGTATCGCTTCCCTTTTATCGCTTCAGGCATATAGTTTTGTATCACATAAGCATTGGGATAGTCGTGAGGATATAAATATCCTTCCCCTTTACCCAAGGTTTTCTGTTCTGCCGACCCCGAAGCATTGAGAATATTTTTGGGTATATCGGTAATATTCTTTTCTTCAAGATCGCGCATCGCATCGCCTATCGCAACATAAGCCGAGTTTGATTTTGGCGCGGTCGCAAGAAGTATCGTAGCTTGAGCCAGCGGGATCCTCGCTTCAGGAAAACCAAGCATATATGCCGCATCAACACAGGACTTGACGATAGTTATCGCATTTGGAAAAGCCATCCCGATATCTTCACATGCAATGACCAATAGCCTCCTACCGATCGATTCCAGATCCTCTGCATAACATAAACGCGCCAAATAATGCACCGCCGCATCCGGATCGGATCCACGGATCGATTTTTGGAAGGCACTCAACAGATCATAATGACTCGTAGACATCCGATCATATTCGATCGCTTTGGAATTGATCATGTTCCGCACGATTTCTTTATCAACGATGATCTCCTCTTCCAAACCCGAAAGCTCTATGATCAACCCTAACACAGAAAGGCTTTTTCTGTAGTCGCCATTTGATGAGGTCACGATCATACGAAGCGCATCCTCATCAAAACGTATCTTTTTTTTCTGATACGATGAGATCGTATTTTTGAGACCTTCCAAAATGTCATCGTCAGAAAGAGATCGAAATTCGATGATCTGAGTCCGGCTCAATAGGGATCTATAAATATGGAAATAAGGATTTTCTGTCGTGTTCGCGATCAGAATGATCCTTCCTTTTTCTATATATTCCAACAAAAGTTGCTGCTGTTTTTTATTAAAATTATGGATCTCATCGATCAGGATCACGAATGTTTCTTCACTCAAAAGACCGGATCGCGTTTCAATGATATCACGAATGTCCTGCGTCTTGGCATAAGTTGCATTCAGTTTGTAAGACATCATCTCGGCATTATCGATCATAATGTTTGCCAAGGTGGTTTTTCCCGTACCCGGAGGACCGTAAAATATAAGATTTGTCAGTTTTTTTTGATCGTATAACCGATCGATCAATCTCCCCGTACCCAAGATATGATGTTGACCCACCATATCCTTTAACTTCTTCGGGCGTACCTCTTCATAAAATGGTTGTTTCATCTACTCCACTCAAAAAAAGCCCGGGAGCATCCCGGGCTGTAATTATCTTCTTGTGATCTTATCAAGCTCTTCCAACAATTTATCATTCAATATTCTGATATGTGTCCCTTTCATTCCAAGAGATCTTGAATCTATTACGCCGGCACTCTCAAATTTCCTAAGTGCATTTACTATGACCGATCTGGTGATGCCCGCTCGATCCGCGATCTTACTGGCTACGAGTAATCCTTCATTTCCTCCGAGCTCTTTGAAAATATGATCTACCGCTTCAAGTTCAGAATAAGATAGCGTTCCGATCGCCATCTGCACTACAGCGACCTTGCGAAGCTCTTCTTCCATTTCTTCACTCTTCGATCGAAGGATCTCAAGACCTACTACCGTTGCAGCATACTCCGCAAGCACAAGATCTCCATCATCAAATTCTTTTTCATACCTCGAAAGCAGCATAGTTCCAAGTCTTTGAGCATTTCCTATGATCGGAACGATCGTGACCAGTTTATTATAACTCGCGATCTCTCCTTTAAGGACATCCAGTAATTTTTCTCTGGTCAGATTTGAAACTGTCTCAGTGATCTTGTTGATCGCCTCTACATGATCATTCGGGAACTTTTGCATTCCAGTCTCATCATCTATGATAATAGAGCTGTCCGCTTCATGTGTAAACGACGCACCTAAAACTTTTCCTTTTGAACTTATTATATACACATTGGAGCCCATCACCTCATTCAGGCTCTTAGTAAGTTCCGGAAAGGATACAGGACTGACCCCTGAATTCTGAAGGATCTTATTGATCTTTCTCGTTTTTTCTAGTAATTGACTTGACATTCATTCACATCCTTATACTTAAAAATATTTTCTTCTTGCGATTTTTCTAAATCTTCTACCACCATTAAATCATACTTCGGATACAAATTCAACCCTTATTTTTTGTTTTAGAATTTTCACAGTTCGTGTTGCTACATAATTCGACCGTCCCCGTTTTTCCTACCTTTTCAACCATTATCGAGCCACATTTTGAGCAATTCTTATCGAGCGGTTTGCTCCATGTAGCGAAGCGGCATCTCGGAAAATTAGAGCAGCCATAGAAAACTTTCCCTCTTTTTGATTTCTTAACGATCACTTCACCGTCTTCACATTGAGGACATTTTACCCCGACCTTCTCAAAAATAGGTTTTGTGTTCTTACACTCCGGATAATTCTTACAAGCTAAAAATTGACCATATCTTCCATTGCGAATGACCATGTTTGAGCCGCAAAGATCACAGACCTCTTCCGTTTCGATAACGACAGCCTCTATCTTTTCCAATTGTTCTTCCGCGATCTTAACGGCTTCATGTAGAGGAGGATAGAATTTGGCGATAAAATCCTTCCATCTTTCTTCTCCTTCCTCGATCATATCCAGTCCATTCTCCATATCAGCAGTAAAGTCGATATCTACAAATTTTGAAAAGTTATTCTCCATGATATTCGTGACCACATCGCCAAGCTCTGTCAGATAAAGTGCATTGCTCTTTTTAGAAATATATCCGCGAGAAATGATGGTAGAGATCGTCGGTGCATAGGTACTGGGTCTTCCGATCCCTTTTTCTTCCAGAGTCTTTACTAAGGTAGCCTCCGTATATCGGGCAGGCGGCTGCGTGAAATGTTGAGAAGGATCGATCTTTTTCACCTGATATTCCATCCCCTGTGTAAATTGCGGGATCGCAACTTCTTCAGCTTTTGCAAAAGAATAAGTTCTTAAAAATCCGTCGAATTTTAGTTTGTTTCCGCTTGTTTTGAAAATATGCTCTTCGATCTGACCGTCAATATTTTGTACATCGAACACGGCATCCGCCATCGAACAGGCAATAAACCTCTCCCACACCAGCTTATATAATTTATACTGATCCGGCGAGAGAGAGTCTTTGATGCTCTCCGGAGTATATTCTACATAAGTAGGACGGATACATTCGTGGGCATCCTGTATTTTCTTCCCTTTCTTATTCATGTGGATATATTTTTTATAGTATCTTTCACCATAATTTTCGACAATGAATCGCTTTGATGCAGCCAATGCTTCATCCGATATTCTTTGGGAATCGGTACGAATGTAAGTGATCAGACCGACCGTTCCCTTTCCTTTGATATCGACTCCTTCATAAAGCTGCTGAGCGATCATCATCGTTTTTTTTGTCGCAAAAGATAATTTGGTTCCCGACTCCTGCTGAAGTTGACTTGTCGTAAAGGGTTTTGGCGAGCTTCTTCTTCTTTCTTTTTCCTCGATCGAAACGATTTTTATTTTCTTCCCTTTTATTTCCGAGATCAGGCGATCCGTCTGTTCTTTATTTTTCAATTCTGCTTTTTTTTGTTTCCCATGATACTTGAATCTTGATGTTTTTTTATCGTCACCGATAACATCCAGCTCCAAATTCCAGAACTCTTCCGGAACAAAATCTTTGATCTCTTTTTCTCGATCTCGTATGATCTTGGTAGCAACGGACTGCACTCGACCGGCACTGAGACCTTTTTGGACCTTGCTCCATAGGATCGGGCTGATCTTGTAACCTACCAGTCGATCGATCACCCTCCTCGCCTGCTGTGCATCCACGATATCCATGTTGATCTTACGAGGATTTTTGATCGCATTGTTGACAGCAGTCTTCGTGATCTCATTAAACTCTATCCGTTCTATTTTTTCGGGAGGAAGATTTAACAGATTTGCAAGGTGCCATGAGATCGCCTCTCCTTCACGGTCGGGGTCCGTCGCCAAATAGACCATATCGGCTTTTTTAGCTTCTTTTTTCAGTTCAGCAACCACATCCCCTTTTCCTCGGATCGTGATATACTGGGGTTCAAAATCGTTTTCGATATCCACACCCAGCTTACTTTTTGGAAGATCTCTGACATGACCTACAGATGCTTTCACCGTATAGGTCTTCTTTCCTAAAAATTTTTCGATCGTTTTCGCCTTAGCAGGAGATTCTACAACAACAAGTTTCTTCGACATTCTCCACCTCATTTTATAGTAAAAGTGTTATTCCCGAGATCTTTAATGATCCCTTTGATTTCTAGTACACCCAAGGTACCTATTATATATTTGATGCTCTGATTTGTAAAGAGCGAAATTTCTTCGTTTGTCAATATCCCTTTTTCACGAAGAACTGCTACGACAGCCCTTTCCTCTTCCGAGAGATCCACATCCGATCCGTCGGGCTCGCGCTTTGGCTTAAAGTACAAAAATTCTTCCAAGATGTCTTCTATCTCTGTCACAAGCTTTGCTCCGGCTTTTAACAGACGATTCGTCCCGACACTGTTTGGTGAATTGATGTTTCCCGGAACTGCAAAAACCGGCTTACCTTGCTCCAATGCAAAATCCACCGTGGTCAATGTCCCGCTGCGTTCCCCTGCCTCTACGATCAAAAGCCCATCCGACAATGCGCTGATCAACCGATTTCTCTGAACGAAATGAAAAGGCATCGTCTGATGATCCGGAGCAAATTCGGAAAGGATAAGACTTCCGCCTTGTATCAATTCCTTTGCATATCCTTCATTCTTTCTAGGGTAGATATTATTGATCGCCGTTCCCAAGACAGCGATCGTTTTTCCGTTACTTTCCGTAGCTCCTTTATGGCTCAGCGTGTCGATCCCTTGTGCAAGACCACTGACTATGACCACCCCCGACCTTGAGAGCTCAGAAGAAAATTTATTTGCGACATAACTCCCATATGAGGTGGGCTTTCTGCTCCCGACCATTCCGATCGAGAAAGAATCCAGCAAAGAAATGTCCCCTCTATAATAAAGAAGATAACAAGGGTCCGGCATTTCCAACAAAAACTTGGGAAACATTTCATCCTTGCAAGAGATCGATCCGATCTCTTCCTTCTCCATCCTCTCTATGTTTTTATGCACCTGATCCAATGAAGCTCGAACTTTCCTCTCCTTCTTTTCTCCAATGATCCGCAAAAGATCCATCGGATCGTAATCTCCTCTATCATCAATAAAGTTTATGATATTTAAATATTCTTCGTATCTTATCTCTGCCTGATGCAGTGCCAATTCGATCGATCTCATACTACCCCCAATATTTTTGAAGCGGTTTTCTGAAGCCTAATGCTTCGGAAATGTGAGCAAGCTCAATACGTTCAGATGGATCCAGATCCGCGATCGTTCGAGATACCCTCAGTAATTTATGATAACTTCTCATCGATAATTTGTTCTTTTTGAAGATCATGTCTAAAAAATCACTCGCATCTTGTGACAAGACACAAAACTGATCGATCAGTTTAGCAGGGATCGCATCGTTATGATCAAAATCAAATCCTTTATATCGTTCCGACTGGATCTCTTTCGCCTTCAATACTCTTGTTCTTATATCTTCACTTTTCTCAACGGTCGAACTGTCTTTGATCTCTTTTAAGTTGGACGGGATCATCTCGACAAAAACATCAAATCGATCCAACAATGGTGTCGATGCCCGCCCCAAGTAACTTTTGATGCGATGTTCCTGGCAAGTACACTCTTTGTAAGGATTATTGTAATTGCCACAAGGGCATGGGTTGCAACAAGCGATCAGAAGAAAATCACACGGATAGGTATTCACATTTTTGATCCTGCTGATCGTGATCACTTTATCTTCGATCGGTTGGCGGAGCGCTTCCAAAGTTTTTTTGTCAAATTCAAGCAATTCATCCAAAAACAGGACCCCTTTATGTGCCAACACCACTTCGCCCGGTGTCGAAGAATTGCCCCCACCGATCAACGCTTTCATCGTAACTGTATGGTGTGGCGAACGAAAAGGCTTTTTTCGATCCAAGATATCTTCATTGATAAAGCCTGTTCCGCTATAGATCCGACTCACATCCAGATATTCTTCTTCCGATAGATGCCCCATAATGCTGACCATTCTTTTAGCGATCAGAGTTTTTCCGCTCCCCGCTGCCCCGATCATCAGCATATTGTGATTCCCCGCTGCACAGATCTCACTTGCACGTTTCGCTACAAGTGCTCCTTTTACATCCTCAAAATCAAACTCAAACTCATTCGATACCTTCCTGATCCGAGAAGTGATCTTCTTCAATCTGATATCCCCGCGAAGATGTGCCAGAAGTTCAAGCAAATTTTTGACAGCGATGATCTCTACACCATCCACGATCTCAGCTTCATTCATATTCTCATAGGGTACAAAGATCCGATCGATCTCGGAATGGTCTCTCGCATTGATGATAAAAGGAACGATCCCCTTTACTCCCACGATCTCTCCGTTTAACGACAGTTCCCCGACAAAAGCACTTCGTGCATACTCTTCCGATCGGATATTATATTCACTGGATAAGATACACAGCGCGATCGGCAGATCATAATGAGATCCTTCTTTTTTGATATCCGATGGCGAGAGATTGATCGTTATCTTTTGCTTCGGAAAATTAAGACCGCTATTCAAAATAGCCGATCGGATCCGATCTTTTGATTCTTTGACTGCAGCATTGGGCAATCCGACGATGTTCATAAAAGGAACCCCCCTTGAGATGTCCGCTTCGACTGTTACCGTATAGCCATCGATACCATCCAATGCACAGGTGAAATTTTTGTAAAACATACGCCCTCCTATCCGAATGCATCCACATAGTGTTCTATCGTCTGCGTTTGCGTGTAGTATTCGATCACATCAAACCGGATCTCTTTGTAATCGATCTTGTTTTCTGCAACAAACTCTTTGGCGGTCAAAAATATCTTACCCTGTTTAGACTTTGTTACCGCCTCCCGAGCCGAGCAAAAATGATCATTCTTTCTCGTTTTCACTTCAACAAAGACCAAGATATTCCTTTGCATCGCCACGATATCGATCTCACCGGACCTCGTTGTATAATTGGAAGCAACGATCCGATAGCCTTTTTTTGCAAGATATCGTCTGGCTTGCTCTTCTCCATGATCTCCGATCTCTCTTTTTATTGTTCTCATACTGATACGATCGCCCCTTTTAGGAAACTATTTTGATTTCAGAAATTTTCTTTATTATCATAACACATATTTTAAAATTTGGGGAAACAAAAATAGCAACCATAACAGTTACTACTTTCGTTAAATAGCTTATTAGAATAGATCTCTTCCTCGCGATGATCTTTTATTATAGACCGGATCGAGAGACCTTCTTATTTTGAAAAATGATAATATGCTTGATAGGTCATATAAAGATCCACTTTGCTTATGAGCTCATACGGCGCGTGCATACTCAAAACACCCGTACCGCAATCCACGACCTCCGCTCCATAGTTCGCCAAAATATAAGCGATCGTCCCGCCGCCTCCTTGGTCGACTTTGCCAAGTTCTCCGGTCTGCCAGAGCACCTTATTTTTATCAAAGATCGTTGCAACATCGTGAAGGAATTCTGCATTTGCATCATTGCATCCGCCTTTGCCACGAGATCCGGTGTATTTTGTCAGCACGACTCCCTCTCCAAGTCTCGCTGTATTAAGCTTTTCCGTTGCTTCCGAAAAATTCGGATCAAAACAGCAATTTACATCCGCCGAAAGGACTCTTGTATTTCTAAACAGTCTTTTCAATTTCAACTCACAATATTCACCCTGGAGATCGATCAATTCCGATAGACAATGTTCAAAAAACTTTGAATGCATTCCTGTATTCCCTTGAGAGCCGACCTCTTCCTTATCCATAAATACAGCGCAAGCAGTAGTGGAAGGATCCTTTACTTCAAGTATCGCTTTCAAGCTTGCAAAAGCACAAACTCTGTCGTCATGACCATAAGAGGCGATCATAGAACGGTCAAAACCGACCTCTCTTGCCTTCCCGGAAGGAACGATCTCAAACTCGGCAGTCAAAAAGCTTCTTTCAGAAAGACCATATTTTTTCTTTAGGATCTCCAAGACAGAGCTTTTGACACGATCTTTCGCCTCACCTTTTGCCGGCTTACTTCCAACCACTACATTGAGTTGTTCCCCTTTGATGACTTCCGATGCCTTCAGCTGCATCTGATCTGCTGATAAATGGATAAGCAGATCGTTAATGAAAAATACCGGATCATCTTCATTATCCCCGATCGATATCTCAACTTTCTTCCCCTTATCGTCATAAACGACACCATATAAAGCCAACGGGATCGTAGCCCACTGATACTTCTTTACCCCACCGTAATAATGCGTTTTGAAAAAAGCCATATTCCCATCTTCATACAGCGGATTAGGTTTCAGATCGAGTCTCGGAGAATCGATATGAGAACCCACGAGATCGATCCCATCCTCCAGAGCATTTTTCCCGATCACAAATAGTGCCACCGATTTTTCTTTATTTAGAGCATAAACTTTCTGTCCCGGCACAAGCTTTTCCCCTTGTTTGATCAAAGTATCCAGATCCTCAAATCCGGCCTCCTTCGCCTGCCGAACGATCTCCTTCGCACAAGCTCGCTCCGTTTTTGAACGATCTAAAAACTGCATATACTCTTCCGATAACTTTTCTACCGCTTTTTGCTTTGCTGCTGTCAATCGATCCCAGCCATTCAACCTTTCCATGATCCTCTCCTTAATAAAGTAATAAATGTTTCCCATGCGCCATAAAGGCGATCCACTCCATATCTTATCCAAAAACTTCGATCGCCCGGTCCGACTCTCTTAGATCTCCTATTTTGTCGGAACGATAATGATCTCCACATCATCGCCAAGCTCATCTTTCAAGTCATATATGATACTTGTCTTCGGATCGGCATTCCTGCTCTCTCCCATAATAATACGATGAATATTTCTGTCCTTCACAAATTTGAGTAGAGCCTCTTTGATCCGATCCGACTTTATGATCGAGACGGACGCCTTGTATTGATTACAAAGGTTTATCAAATATTCCAAAGCTTCTCCCGATCCTTGATCTGTGATAACACTGTCTTTCAAAATGTGTACTACAGAAATATCCGATCCCTGTTGATCGATCTGTTCCATTGCATTGTAGATCAAGCGATCACATTTCTTTTGATCCGTGACGCAAACCATTACATTTATTTTTTCCATTGTTACCTCCATTGCCAATATTATATCACATTTCTCTCCAAAATCGTATCCTATTATTTTTTTC
>JAUMYO010000112.1 GCA_030528605.1 Peptostreptococcaceae bacterium
GACCAGTTCTTTGGAGCTTTCGGAATTTTTGACATTGGCTTTGGATTGTTCTTCGATCATATGGGCGGATGCGATCAATTCTTGAAGAGAACTTGCTTGGGTCGCTGCACCGCTTGCCAATGCCTGAGCCGAACTTGAAACATGGATCGCGCTCTGATTGACCTGATTGGAAGAGTCGCTGATCGATAACAACGTATGGTTTAATGAGCCGGAGATCTCTTCCAGAGCGGTTTTGATCATTCCAAACTCACCACGGTATTCCTTGGACAGATGGATCCTCATATCGCCCTCTGCCATCAAAGAGAGGACTTTTGCGATCTCTTCGATGTATTCGATATATTCACGCAATCGGGCAACGGTTTGGCTCATCGACTCAGCGACCAGACCGACCTCGTTATTTGCTTTGACATTCAATTCGATATCCAGATCACCTTGTGCGATCCCTTGCGCCGCCTTGTTTAATTCGACCAAAGAACGAGAGATCTTCTTGGTACTGAACCAGAGGATGATGATATAAGCAAGGATCACTGCTGTGAAGATAATGATGATGCTGTTTCTAAGAATGAAATAATCTCTAAAAACTTCTTTTTCCGTGATGCCTGAAGCGACGACCCATCCGCTCGTATCTGCCACCTCGATATGTCCCTCCATAGAGATACCATGCTCTTCAAAACGAACATTGCCTTCCTCTTTTGATCCCAGCTTCTCTAACAGATTTTTGCTGATCGGGGCATCTTTCAATTCGATATCGATCAGTGCTTCGTCCGGATGGTAGAGGATCTGACCGGAGTTTGTGATCAGCACAAAAAAGCCTGTTTCTCGAAGTTTTTGCGTTTTCATAAACTCACTGACTTTGGTGATCGTGATATCGATCCCGGCGACACCGACCAATTTGCCGTTATCATATATCGGAGTAACGACCGATACGATCTTTTCGTTGATATACTCATACAGATAAGGTTTGGACATGATGAACGGAGCATGGGGATCGGCTTGGATACTTTTGAACCATTCTCTGGAGGTGACATCCCATCCCGGAGCGGAAAAATATCCATCCGACGCCCAAAGCTGACTGGTGTCCACATCGGCTACCCAAACGGCAACGATATTCGGATCGCTTTTGTGGATGGAGAGCAAACTTTGGAAGGATTCTTCAAAATCAGGAAGTTTTTTCACATCCGCATTGCCCGGGACCAGAGCCAAAGTCATATTCTTGAACTGTTCATTTTGAGCCATTACATCTGTGATATGATCGAATTTTTCAAAATAGATATCTACATTTTTTGCAACAGCTCTTGTTGCAATATCCAGCTCCTCATCGATCCTTGTTTCCAGTGTTTGATAAATGTTCGTGAGTACCAGCATAAAAATAATGGAAAAACCGATCAATACCGGGATGACCCCTACCCGGATCATTTCGATCTGAAGGCTTCCTGTGTTCTTTTTGTTGTTTTTCCGTAAGAATGACATGTTCATACTTTTTCTCCTATCGATCATATTAAAAGTCCATAAATCGAAATGATGTCCTGAAAGATCTGAGGCTTTCTGATCCGTTTGAAGCTGCTTTTGCTCCGTAGGGATCACGGGGATCAGGATGGATTCGAATCGTTGTATTACATCAATGGCATAGGACTTTACCCTATATATCGTGTTGATCTTATTTTACATAAGCTTTCCTAATTTTTTTATTAAAAATACATTTTGTGATCAAGAGGAGAAAAAGACCTTGTCAAGTGTTGCAAGGAGATCGCAGGGCGATCAAAATTTGAGCAAAGATTTTTCGGATCCTTAGATATGTTATGTGCCGGAGATCTTCACAAGAGTATAAAGCGCATACATGGAGCGATCTCCCACGATCATGATCCGGACCGGTTTTTATTAAGGAAAGGATTTTGATATTAAGAAGAAGCGCATATAAAACGATATATCTTTAGCACATTAAAATGAAGATCATAAGGTCCGGTCACCGATGACTATCTTACGAGGAGGGTTTCGATCCGGAGCCATGATGGATGCTTGGAAAGGAAGATCAGGGTATCAAGCAGATCTTTCGGCAAGATCACAGAGATGACGGAGATCTTTTGAAAACATTGACGATCCGGTTTTCAGATACTCGTATCACCATCGGCTCTTATTTTTTTGCCCGAAGAGATCGGCAGCTTATGATCCGGCGTTTCGTTCGACCAAAATATTTTGGGCATAGATAAAATTTAAGGAGAGATGAGCATGATAAAATTTTTTGAACAAAGGAAGAGTTCCACCGCTTCAAGAGGGAGCATACGCAATGAGATGATCTTATCGGGAGGGATCCCGGTGCTGATCGCATTTATGGTTATTTTTATCGTCGTTCTCAAAAATGTGAGCAATACGCTTGAAGTCCGGATCAATAAAGAACTGGAGGTGGCAACGAAAGCGGTCGCACAAGAGGTATATATCTATTTTGAGCGATTTGATACGATCACCGATGTGATGGCTCAGAGTGATGCGTTTATCGATATCGTTCAAAAAGTGGATCCGAAAAATAAAGAGGTCCGGTCGCTTCCTGAGTTTAAGACAACGATGAAAACACTTGTGAATATCGATCAAGACGAAGACAATATCATCGCAACTTGGATCGCAGATTTTGATACGGAACAGCTTTGGGCATCGGACGGTTATTTTTCGCCGGCAGATTGGAAGATGTCTAAGGAGAGCTGGTATCAAAGTTTGATCGCCGATCCGGATTCCAGTTTTACGATGTCCGATCCTTACTATTATGACAAGGTCAATGCTCACATCGTTTCGATCGTTACGCCGATCCGAAATGATCAAGGAGCGATACTGGGAGTTGCGGGAGCGGATATTTTGATCGAAAGTATCAATGATTTTATGAAAGCAAAAGAATTGGGGGAGACCGGATTCTTTATGTTGACAAGTAATAAAGGGCAAGTGATCTTTCATCCGCAAGAACATTTGCTGGATACCGATATCAAAAAAGCTCCGATCAGCGAAAATTTGAAAAATATGATATCAAGCGGAGAAGAAGGTGAGATCGCCTTTGTGGAAGATGAGATCGATCACAGGGGTTATGTCTCGAAAGTAGGGAGCAGCGGATGGGCTGTTACATCCGCACTTACTGAAAAAGAGATGTTCCAAGACTATACATTACTCAGAAATATTTTGCTGGGGATCTTCATTTCGGTCCTAGTTGTTTATGTAGGGATCCTTTGGTTCAGTACCAAGAGGATATCAAAAGCGTTGGTCGATCTGAATCGGGCGGCTCAGGAGATCTCAAAAGGAAATTTGGATGTACGACTGGATGTAAAGGCAAATAATGAAGTGGGGATGGTCGCCGATTCGCTCAATCAAACGGTAAGACGGCTGTAAGAATATATCGCATATATCGATGAGATCGCAAAAGTCCTCTCTTTGATGGCAGAGGGCGATATGAGGATCCAACTCACAAGAGAATATAAAGGCGAATTTCAGATCATCAAGGAGGCTCTTGAAAATATCTCGGGATCGCTGAATGCAACGCTCCGTTTGATCAGCGATTCATCCGAGCAGGTCAATCAGAGTGCGATCCATGTTTCAAGTTCGGCTCAGGCTCTTGCCTCCGGAGCTACACAACAGGCGAGTTCTTTGGAAGAGTTGATGGCATCTACCGCTACGATACAGGAGCAGTCTCAAGCTAATGCAAAAAATTCGCAGAACTCCAAAGAGCTGGCG
>JAUMYO010000113.1 GCA_030528605.1 Peptostreptococcaceae bacterium
AAAGAAAGCATATGCAGGTTACAATCCAGCCCTAATTCACTTAACGAGCGCATCGTTTCTCCTCCCAGTATATATCCGACCTGACCTGCGAGTGTGCGAACATATATTATAAGATCCACCTCAAAACATTTGCACCACTTGGCAATGATAGTTTTTTTATTCCAAAGTATTTTTGTAAATTCCTCAACTGGCTCTGACAGATCTTTCTTGCTCGTAAAATTCATTTGCAACGTTACCGCATCCTTTTGACAAATAGAATGACCATTCGTTCCCTCTTCTTGTAATATTTTGATCGGTATATTTTCGCATTCCGGAAAATGCGTATCGATATCAGAACAAAAGACTCCATCTCCGCCGATCCTTAATACCACTTCGCCTTCACAACCCAATGTTTGGATTTCTGATTTCTCTTTTGATAGTTGCTGTTCGATCATATGGTCTCTCAACTCATGTAAATTGTTTACATTCTCCTTGGTATCAATATCTCCAAAACAAAAAATATCAAAGTCACATTCCAACTCCAACTTATTCAGAATATCCATCGTTTCTTTATCAATTGTATGTTCTATTTCTGCCGAGTCACTCCTTATATATATTGCAAATTGGACATCAAAGCATCTTTTGGCATCTTCGATGATCTCTTTTTCCTCCCATAGCACCCGAACAAAATCTTGAACTTTCTCTGTCAGCTCGCCGCGTCCTTTATATTCTATCCGCAAACTCAATACATCGTTCTCGACAATATGACAAAGAATTTTTCTCCCTTTCTCTCTCCTTTTGATCTCTATTTGCTCATGATCTGCAAAATACGTATCGATGCCGGAACGAAGAACTCCATCTCCGACGATCCTTAATACCGCTTCCCCTTCAATTCCCAGCGGAGCGCATTTTATCGATTCTATTTCCATAATTTATTTACCTATACTTTCCTTTAATTCCTTTGCATACTCAAGAAGCTCTTGGCATGTAAATTTCTTATTACCTCTCATATGAAGCTCCTCTTTCAAAGAATGGATATAATGCCTGAATAAGTTTCTATCCACTCATATAGCTCTTGGCGCAGCCCATAGATGTGAGTTGTATGAGATGAAGTATTGTAGCGGAAGATTTCCGTCCATTGCAAAAAGCTCCAGATCGACGATCTGCGCTCCGCTTGACAAACTGATCGGGTCGTTGATTCAAGAAGCCGGATCCGGATGGGTTCTTCTTTTGATGCACGCTCTTGCGATCTGTTTTGCTTGGAAGGGCAGACGGATCGCCTGCCCGTATTCTCCTCAGCTATTTCTCCATTGCTTTTATCTGTTCCAGTTCTCTAATGATCTGTGGATCGATCTTTGCATCAGGATTCCTTTTTCGACATTCCTCGATGATCCGCTCGCTCAGCTCGATATAGTCGGCATACCAGTCGTTGATCTGTTTTACCAGCATTCCTTTTTCGATCCAAAAACTGAATTTGGATTCCTTATCTCGTGGTCCGATCCGAATCCCTGTGATGCTGTTCCAGGATATATGCCATTCCACTCTTTTGCCCCGTGATCCCGTGATCCCTTCTTCATCCACATAGATCCGACCCCATACGGTCTTTTCTATTTTTATATAAAGAACAACGGCAAAAAAAGAGTATCAACACCACAGAAGTGACCGTTAGCTCCAAAGATTTCCCAAAAGATAATGGCAAAAATTCTAGAATAAGAATAACGCATATCGCCAGAACATAGAGCCGGAGTTGTTTCATGATGAAACTCGTACGATAGCGATAAGCTTTTGCATTCTCTGATAAAACTGTATCAAGTCTTGAATTTTGTCCCGGAACTTTTTCTTTTTTTAATTGCTCCAATCGCTTCAAAACATCCGGATCGATCTTTGCATCAGGGTTTCTTTTTTGACATTCCTCGATGATCCGTTCGCTCAACTCGATATAGTCGGCATACCAGTCGCTAAATGCTACATTTTCCTTTTCATCGCGTACCCAGAGACAAAATTTCACGATACGAGAAGAGTCTCCAAGATGGATCGATCTGATACGATCCCATGAGATGCTCTTCCACTCTTTTTTCTTTTGGGCGATCCGTTTGATCCCTTCCTCGTCCAGATAGACTCGTATTTGGGATATGAGATAGAATTGATACATTGCGTAAACATAATATATAAAGTACGCCAGTTGGATCAATTTCATCGCAGCGTGCTCCGAATGATCTCGCCACCACATAATAAGCAACCCGATCTGTATGATGGTCATTAAGATCGAACATATTACGATATATCGATAGCGGTACATTTTTCGATCTTCCGATCTGTTATCATCTTTCACTGTCATGACCTCTCCTTATCGTATGCCTGGATCATGTCTACGCAATCCTTTACAAAACGTAAAAACCGTGAGATGATCGTATAAAACAGAGGAGGTTTTATACGATAGAACAACTACCAAACAGGCATGATCTAACATGCGCAGTGGTTAAGATGCCTTGTTTAATTTGTGTAGGCACTATCTAATAAACCAAAAAATATATACAATTGTTTGAATGATTTCTCGCCCTTATGTATTCTATACTATTATCCAATAAAATAAGCAAATAAATACTATTTCCGTTCTAATGAAACGACGAAACGGCGGCATCGTTCTATATAAGCTATAAAAAATAAAAATGTTTTAAGTGCCGGTTCTAGAGAATAATGGTATAAATGTATAGTACGATCTTTCTTCCCATGATCATCTCTGATTCCAATATTAAACTATATTCCCTACGAAATCAATATCGGATAGAATATCCCTAAGGTTTTTGCCAAAGGGATTTTTGTCAGCTGTATTAGAGGCAAGACTTTATATATTTATTTTCCCATACTTCAAACAGGTCGAATAAAGCCATTTCATTTCTTTCTCCATCAACCAACTTCAAAGTCCGAACATGTAATAACCTGGAAGGATCCATCGGGATCTTGTTTCTGAAAAATCCTTTCAGTACCGGTCTATTGTAATAGACATAGCTTTTTCCTCCAAGAAATACATCCCATTTCAATATTTGGGGATAATATTTCAAAAAACATTCCGCAAAATACATTGCCATATCTATGACGGAAATCGACAACCACAAAGGTGTAACTTTTTTGTTTGATAAAAACTCCCAAGTAAATTCAGGATTCATAGCACGCTTTTTATCAAATTCTTCTTCCGTCAATTCTACGATCTCTGCATTGTTCATATACCATTTCCAAATCGGGATGAGCGATTCTTTGCTGTGATCAAGATCTTCTTTTTTACCACCGCCGAGTTCTTCGTAAATTCGGCTTAATTGCTCTATTCTGCTCGGGATCTGTGATATATAATACCGAAAATACTCTTTCGCTTCTTCTTTGGTCAACTGCTGAATGCCCTTTTCCCGAATTAACGGGTAAGTCATATATTGATAATTCATATTGCCTCCTTGATCAGATATAATATATGGTATTCCTTTTTATTCAAGAAACAGCGGACGATTTCTTTTGCTCATTTCTTTTCGCCGGTTTCGGATTTTTTCATTTACCGTAGGGGATGACTGTGCAAACATTCCGGTCGGGTCTATGTATTTCATCGGGTTGCCTTGGACATAGGCGTAGCGGTTGAGGCT
>JAUMYO010000114.1 GCA_030528605.1 Peptostreptococcaceae bacterium
CCGAATGTCGAAGAGTGGAATAGAGGGAATAGACCGTAGTCCGGATCTCCCGTTACAGTTACCCAGCCAAGGATGAACATATCATGCTCTCCTTTTGCCGTTCCGTCAAGATATGCTCCCCACTCCATAACTTTTACTTCGGTCTCGATACCGATCGCTCTCAACTGGTTCTGAACAACTTCCGCAACCGACATACGCTGAGGGTTCTCATTGGTCCAGATCGTAGTTTTGAACCCGTCCGGATATCCCGCTTCCGCCAACAGAGCCTTTGCTTTCTCCACATCGTATCCGTATGGCTCAAGGCTTTGGTTGGAAGCCCAAACTTGTGGAGTAAGAGGTCCTTTTGCAGGGGATCCTACGCCTTTATATACGGTAGTGATGATGGACTCGGTATCCAGAGCCGTATTGATCGCCTGTCTTACTTTTACATTATCAAAAGGTGCTTTTGCACAGTTGAACCCGATATATCCTGTCGAAAGGCTGGCATCTCTTACCAATGTCAGGTTTTCATCGCCTTCCACCCGCTCGATATCGTTAGGCGATATATCATAGACGATGTCTACTCCGCCGGTCTCAAGCTCGATCGTTCTGTTCGTATCTTCAGGGATCGATCGGAAAGTGACCTTGGTAAGTTTTGCAGGCTCTTTGTGGAATTCGTCATTTCTTGTAAGAACGATGCTGTCGCCTGTCGCCCAGCTCTCAAATTTGAAAGGTCCCGTTCCTACCGGATTTTGTCCGTAGTTCTCGCCGCCTTCGGTAACAGCTTTCTCGTTAAGGATGGATGATCCCGTGTGAGACAGGTGAGCCAAAAGCGGTGCAAAAGGCTCTTTCGTACCGATCTTGATCGTATAGTCGTCCACTACTTCGATCTTCTCTTTATCGATCGCTTCAACGATATGTCCGACATTTGCAGACTCAAGCGCTCTTTCCATCGTGAATTTAACGTCGCTTGCTTTCAATTCCTCGCCATTGTGGAACTTCACGCCTTGCTTCAATTTGAACTGGTAAGTGGAATCATCCACTTGCTCCCAGCTTTCAGCAAGTCCCGGAAGGAGCTCCATGCTCTCATTTTGATCCACAAGAGTCTCATAGATCTGTCTCATGACCCTTGAAGACGGCTGGTCATTCGTTCCGTGAGGATCCAGAGATTTTGCATCCGCACCTTGTGCTACGATCAGTTCGGTCTTTCCTCCCGAACCGCCGTCAGTCGGTTTGGACTCTCCGCCGCTGTTGCTTCCGCCGCCGCAGGCAGTAAGTACCATCATTCCTGCAGTAAGTACCGCAGCAATCGATAACCATTTTCTTTTCATAATAATTTTACCCCTTTCTTTGTCAAAAATAGGCTGCTCCGTTTCGGAGCGTAGAATAAGGCTGTGAAGATCATCATTTATTTTTAACTACTTTTCCACAGTTTTTCCAATATTCTACTACTTGATTATATCTTACGAAAGAAGATCTTGTCAATCGAAATAACGATTTTTGAGCCGAAGTCTGACAATTCTTTTTACATTCTTTTTACATTTTGAGCCTCCCCTGCACATCCAAACCGCCTCCGCTTTGTCATCCTATCCTTTGGAAGATCTGTATTGTGTATAAAATAATTTATTTCATCTCTCGGATCATATGATCGCCGGTCTATTTTTCTCGCTCATGATCTTTCATCAAAGAGTGGATCTTTTCGCTCAAAATTTGATATGAGTTCGATCGGCATAGATCTTTATCTCTTTCTTTGTTTTATGAATATCGTAATTTATGTTTATATTTTTATATATATCAAAAAAGCTCGAGCAAGTTGTTCGAGCAGATTTCAGTTTCTATTTAGTATCTATTTTCAATAAAGTTTTTGAAAAAACTTTTTGTGGATGAGATACGCGCTCATCCCGCAGAAGATCCCGATCAAAATACCCGCCAGAACATCGGTCGGATAGTGCATATACAGATAGAGCCTGGAAAATGCGATGAGCAGAGCGAAAAGGATCGCAAACAGACCCGCTCTCCTGTTCCAAAGCAGGATCGCCGTTGCGGAGGCAAAACTGACCGAGGAATGCCCGGACGGAAAGGAATAGTCGCTCATCTTGTCGGTGATCAGACGGACGGCTGTGTTGATATCATAGGGTCTTATCCGCATGACGACCGGTTTGATCGTAAGGTTGACGATCAGTGCCGACAGCAAGATCGCGAGAAGGACCGTGATACCCGGATTCAGCACGCAATGATCTCCCGACCCGGAGCTATATCGCTCCACATTGCCCATCCGAAAAACTTCGATCGTTCTTTTTTGTTTTTTCTCCCGTTTCAGGTACAGAAGCAACAGAAGGACCCCTACGATCAGCCAAAGTTCCCCATGATCCGAACTGCGCGAAGCATAGATCATCACAGGATCCAAAAAAGGCAGACGGATGCCCTGGATATGGTCTAATATAGCAAACTCCAGCTCCTGCATAAATTCCTCCTATCCTTCTCCCGATATCATCCCAAAAGCATAGTCCACGATCTCCTCGATCCTCTCCTGCGCGCCGAGCAGCGCGAGGTAGCCGATCATCGCTTCAAATCCCGTCGCATAGCGATAATCAACGACATCCGCATTCTTCGGCGGGATGGATCGTGCGTTGCGTCCTCTTTTGACAAAATACCATTCTTCCTCCGTCAACGATCCTTTTTCCCGAAGTTCCTGAACGATCCGCGCCTGGCTCTTCGCCTTGGCAAAGGCGACCGCCCTTTTGTGAAGTTCGTTGATCTTGTCATTCGGATAACGCATGATCAATCTGCGCCGCACCTTTTGTTCATAAGTCGCATCCCCTATATATGCAAGGACGATCGGGCTCATCGCACGGATCTGCCCGATCTCCATCACTTGTTTTTCGTAATCGATATCCATTCCTTCTTTCCGTTCCCTACAAGCTATCCAAAACAAAAGATCGTTGACCGGTCTTCCCACCAAAGATATCCTATCGACCGATCGGGTCCATCCTGACCAAAACGCTTGAAGATCCTACTCCGAGATCTGTCTCCAGGTCGTGCCTTCTCTCGTGTCGAGCAGTTCGATGCCCAGCTCTTTGAGTTTATGACGGATCTCGTCGGCTTTAGCAAAATCTTTGTTTTTCTTCGCTTCCGCACGCTGACGGATCAGATCCTCGATCATTTCTTCATCGATCGCTGCCCGTTTTTGGATGATGTTCAGCACACCGGTCAACTCGGTGAAGAGTGCATGCGCTTTTTTAAGTTCATCCAGCGGTGCTTCCGCTTTGATCAGCTCATTGATAAAGCTTGCCAATTCAAAGATCGCCGAGATCGCATTGGCGGTGTTGAGGTCATCATCCATCGCCGCATCAAAGTCCGCTCTGAATTTTTCCGGACCGAAACCCGGGATGTCCAATTCCATCTGTTTCTTTTTGAATGCTTCGATCCTCTTTTGCTCCTGCTCCGGATCCGACTCTTCCTCACGTTTTTTGATGATGAATTCCAGCATATCACGCGAGTTATATAGTCTCTCCATCCCCGCTTTCGCTTGATCGAGCAGGTCTTTGGAATAATTGACCGGTCCACGGTAATGGGCATTCAGCATGAAGAACCGCACGATCTCCAGATCCATCTGCTCGC
>JAUMYO010000015.1 GCA_030528605.1 Peptostreptococcaceae bacterium
TCAAAGTCTGTCGATCTCCTTGGATCTCAAGCTTTGCTCTTTGTACCAGCGTGTCATTGGCATGAGACTCCTTGGATGGGTCTTTCGCATTTAGGAATCGAACATCCACCGTATATGCTTTGCTTTCTGTGGATGGTGGAGCCTGAGGATCGGTCGGTTCCGTATAGCCTTCTTTCTTGTCGTAGAAGTCCATCTCCAAGAATACGTCTTCCGAAATGACCCTGCCTCTTTCTTTGTCATAGAAGTACAAAGCCAATTTCATCGGTCTCGACATTTCGGTGTCGATATTGAGAAATTCAAGTCGCTCTGCCATCTCGACCGGGATCGGTTGATTTATCTTATTGACGATCTCGATGTCCTTTTTCTTCAAGATCTTCGCGTCACTGTATCTCCCTTTGTTATTATATTGGATCTTGGTGATCGCCTTTGTGATGCTTCCATCTTTTTCCTTAAAAGGTTTTGTCACGATCTCGATCCTATTGCCGTTCTTTTCGCTCTCGATCAGTTTGATCTTGGTATCGAACATCGGAGCCAGATGCGACAGCCCTCTTTTCCAATCATTACCGTTCAAAAACTTTCCTTCGACCGTATAGATCTTGTCTTCTTTCGGTGCTTGAGGGGCATCTTCTTTTTCCATCAGATCTTTTTTGTCGATCTTCGGCTCTGCTGCACCGTCTTTCCTTGCCAGCGAATTGATCGCTTGCAACAGCTCATTCAGACGATCGGATGTCTCATTGAGTGAAGGGCGATAGCTCTCCATCTTCTCGATCCATTTTTTCGCCTCGGATTTTGCCGTTAGGAATCTCGGCAATGTCCCATCCGTATAAAGGTTGATGTCTTTGGACTCCGCGATCGCTACCAATTTCTTGAGCGGTCGGATATTGTAGCGCAAAACAACGTTCAAAGTCGCCTTATCCAGTTTTGCATTCAATTCCATCAACTCTGTCAAGCCTTTGGTAAATCGCGTCTCGTCCGCAGTCTCAAGAAATGCCTTGTATTCTTCCAGACTTTCTTTCGTATAAGTTTCAGCGGAATAAAAACCTTCGTCCAATGATTCCCGATGATCTCTTATCTTCTTGCCGATCAGATCCTGGATCGTGAGTTCATTCTCGATCCTGTGGATCGGTCTTACCGCCTCATACAGTTCTCCGACCGTCAGATCTTGATTTGTTCTGAGCTGCTCGATCTTTTTGAGCACTTCGTTGACCTCGTCGATCTTCTTCTGTTCCGAAAGGAACGCATTTACCAGCATCTGACCGCGCGCTTCCCATGCAGACGATTTGTTTGCGAGCTTCTCCTCATGATCCGGCGCTTTGTAACCGGCTTCTTGCTGCAATCTATCGTAGGCGATGTCGATACCGAAAGGTCCGACTCGCTTTTCTTTTCCTTCGTTATCGATATAGATAAATCCGGTAACAACGAGATTTTCGACCTTCACCTCTCCCGGTGCCTTTATCAGAAACAGTGTTTTCTCTTCTTTTTCCTCCGGTCCAAGCTCTACCGGCGGATCGATGGTCGCGATATCGTTGACAAAAACATTTTTGATCTCTCTCACCTTGCTTCGGTCGACCGCAAAGTTCAGCTCCAAATCGTTCCCGAATTTGAAGATCCCGACTTTGTCAAACAATGCTCTGACGCTCGGATCCTCAGCCCCCTTGCGATAAAAGGCTTGATGATCGATATCTCCCCCTATCTCCTGCATGGTATAGGTTTTGAAATCCCCCTGATAAAAGCTGTCTTTTTTCAAATGATTTGTCATCTCAAATCCATACAGCTGATCGTAATATTCCAACTCGATCAATTTGCTCTGTGCGATCTGCTCCGTATAGCTGTCCGCCAATATCTTGCTCTCGGCAGCCGCTTGCCATACGTTGAACCATGCGGTCGATCGGATCGCATCATCAGGGATCTTTTTGTTATCGCTTCCGATCCGATAGCCCGGTTCTTCCGTCACACCATGCAAAAAGACCGTTCCCAAAAATCGCTCTGCGAGATCTTGTTTTTTCAACAGCTCGTCCGCTCTTTTGATCAGTCGTTGTTTCGTTTCATCGCTAGCCTTTCGGTCTTTTTCACCGAGCTCTGCAAAAGATGCTACTGTGGAATTGAGCATTACAAGCAGAGCCAACGTCAAAGACCAAAATCTTTTCATGCTGACTTTTTTCATCATTCTTCTCCTCGATTATTTTCCCGTCTGCGCCATGATCGATCTGCCGACGGTCTGCAGATCATTTGCTTCTCCAGCTTACAAACCCGAACAATCCCTATACGCGTATGTACTCAATGTTCAACATTTTCATGTTCCATTTGTTAGTGTAACCTAACAATTTTTGTTTGTCAATAATAATTTTTAGATCTTTTTATCCCGCTGCCTTTCGCAAAGATCTCCCGAATGCTCTGCGCTTTTCGCTCTCAAACTTCTATCGACTTCTTTTTGCACTCTCCTTCCAAAGGCTCGATCCAAAAATCCGGATAGATATTTTAGGGATCACTTATTTGTAATTTTTGTTCAAAAAGATCCTTCGCCGAAACATCGGATGGGATACGAAAAAACGATCCGGCTCGAAAAGATCGCGCATGACCGAAAGCTTTGTGATATAATTTTTTATAGGTTCAGGCAGCGTGACTTTCAAAATGATCCGCAAAACATCCCCGGTGCTGCTTTGACCCGAATAAAAACCGATGAGACGCGGTGATCGGACCGCAGTACATGGCTCGTAGAAGCTCAAAGAAGGAGGTACTATGTCAAAAAAAATGCTCTGGGAACGTCGTTTATTAGATCTCAGCTTACGAAACAATCTGATCGATCTTCGACCGACAAAAAATCTTTTGCCTATCCTTTCGACAGACCTTGAGGCATTGGAGGATTCGCTATCCGGCGGATCCGCATTCAAGCTTTCCGCCGGATTTAATATCGTGGGACGCAAGTATCCGGACGATCTGGGTCTTGCGGACCTTCACATGCTCGAGAGCTACAAAGAGCTGCTCGAGAGCAAAAAGGAGCTCTATGCTCCGCTGAACGATCTTGCTCTGATCGATGCGGTCAAGACATTGTACCGAAACAGCAAACTGTCGATCGAGGAGAACGGTGCCAACACGCTCTATCTCGCGCTGGGTCTGTTGCAATGGATCGAGCCCAAGTCACCGGACAAGATCCGACATGCTCCGCTGATCCTCCTCCCGATGGAGATGGTCCGCCGATCCTTTCTCGAAGGCTATACGATCCGTCAGCGTGACGATGAGGTCATGATCAACACGACCTTGCTGGAGATGCTCAAACAGGACTTCGGCATCAAGGTCGAAGGACTGGATCCGATCCCGACCGATGGCGAGAGTGTAAAAGTCGAGGAAGTCTTCTCCATCATCCAAGACGCGGTCCGCACACAAAAGGATTGGGCGGTCCTGCGCTCAGCATATCTGGGGATCTTCTCGTTCTCCCAATTCGTTCTGTGGAACGATCTGCGAAATCGAGCGGATCAACTCGCGGAAAACAAGCTCGTCAAAAGCCTGATGGACGGTAAGCTGGCATGGGATGCGGAAAATATGGACCCCGATGCTCCGATCTCCGATGACGGCTCACTTATTCCGATATCGACCGATGCTTCGCAGCTTTTTGCGATCCGATCGGCAGCACAGGGCAAGAGCTTCGTGCTCCACGGACCTCCCGGCACGGGAAAATCACAGACGATCACCGGGATCATCGCCAACGCGATCGCACAGGGCAAGACGGTGCTTTTTGTCGCGGAGAAGATGGCGGCACTCTCCGTCGTCCAAAAACGGATGGAACGTCTGGGGCTCGGCGATTTTTGTCTGGAGCTGCACTCCAACAAAGCACGCAAAAAGGATGTGCTCGATCAACTGATGTCGGCATCGGAAAAGACTTCGTCGCACGATCCTGCGGACTATGCGAAGATGGCGGATCATACCGCCGCGCTTCGCCAAGAGCTCGATGCGTATGCGACCGCGCTGCACCGAAAACGAAGCTCCGGGTTCAGTTTTTATGAGATGCTGACGATGTACGAAGATCATAAAGATCGGCAAGGGATCCGGATCGATGATCTCTATATCGAAAATATCACGAAAGATCGATTCGCTCACGATCTCAAAGTGATCGGAGAGCTTCGCGCGCTCGCAACATCCCTCGGCGATGTGGGCAAAGATCCGCTTCGATGGATCGGAGCGGAGCATTTTGATATCGCTTCCGATCACAAAAACAAGATCCCTCCGCTCGCACGATCCTATGAGACGGCAAGCGAGGCACTGATGCAAGGTGCCCGACCTCTGACCGACCTTATCCGAAAGACCGGATCCTACGACCATGTGATCTTGCGCAGGCTGCTCGATGCTTTTGAACTGTGGAAAAACCTTCCGGATGCCTGGTCCGATATCGCCGATGTCAAAAAGACCGATCTCCTCCTACAGCAGATCGAAACGATGGCGGTCCATGGAGAGCGCATGCAAACGATCCAAAAAGATCTGCTCGTTCGCTGGAACAAGGATCTTTTTGCACAAGATGCGAACTCTCTTCAGGCGCAGTGGCAAGAGATCGGCAACAAAGGAATGATCCTCGGATTTTTTGCTAAAAACAGACTGTTCAAAGAGCTGTCTGCTTATGCGAAACAAAGACCCGATCCGCATATCCTGACGGATGATCTTGCCAAGCTGATCGAATATCAGACCGAGCAGTCCGCATTTGAAGCGATCGCCAAGGAATATCGTTCCTTGCTCGGATCACAGGATCAGGGCGATGAGACCGATTGGGCACGGATAACAAAGCTGTCGGAAGAGGCTCGCCGGTCGCTCATCCTTATGGATCCCTATGCGATCCGCGATATCCAAGGCACTTATCGCCGGCTCTGCGCTGAGGGTCTGGATCCTGCCGAGCTTTATAACAAGCTCCGTGATCTTGAAGAAGCGCATCGTGCATTGAACGCCGAGCTTCCGATCAAGGGATCGTCCGATCCGAACTACCTGCCTGCACAGGTCGAATTTGCCAAAGCATTGCAGACCAAGACCGACTATATCCGCGAATGGACGCAGTTCAACGCCAAGATCCGCGAGCTCGCCGACCTCGGTATCGATGACTTCCAAAATGCAGCCTATCGTTCGCATCCGAGCGAATTTGAGGTCGCATATATCCAAACGGTCAGTCGCCTGCTCGTGATCAAGACCCTGCACGAAGATCCCGTGCTTGCGAATTTCTCCGGCGCGACCTTTGACGAAAAGATCAAACAGTTCAAAGCTTCGCGAAGCCGTTTGGAAGAGCTGACCAAGCAGGAGATCTTCTATCGGCTGGCTTCGCGTGTGCCGAATTTTACAAAGGAAGCCTCCAAAAGCTCAGAACTCGGTATCTTGCAAAAAGCGATCCGCTCGAACGGGCGCGGTCTGAGTATCCGAAGACTGTTCCAACAGATCCCGACCATCCTGCCGAGATTGGCACCCTGCATGCTGATGAGCCCGATCTCCTGCGCGCAATATCTCGAAGTGCAGCATGCTTTCGATCTCGTGATCTTTGACGAGGCTTCTCAGCTTCCGACCTCCAAAGCCGTCGGCGTACTGGCAAGAGGCAAGGAAGCGATCATCGTCGGCGATCCGAAACAGATGCCGCCGACTGCATTCTTCTCCGGCGAAAGACCGGATGAAGAAAATATCGAGCAGGAAGATCTGGAGAGCATCCTCGAAGACTGTCTGGCATTGTCGATGCCGCAGACCCATCTGTTATGGCATTATCGCTCCAGACATGAGAGCCTGATCTCCTTCAGCAACCATCGATTCTACGAAAGCAAACTCTATACCTTCCCATCGGTCGACGATCGGGCACGCATGGTACGTTTTGTCGCATCCAAAGGCGTATTCGACCGCGGAGCGAGCCGGACCAATCCGATCGAAGCACAGATGGTCGTCGATGAAGTGATCCGCCGTGCCAAAGATCCGATGCGTAAAGATCAGAGCATCGGGATCGTGACCTTCAACATCGCTCAGCAGTCGCTGATCGAGGATCTTCTGGAAAAAGCTTATGCGAACGATACGGAGCTCGACAGCCTTCTCCATCAGCGCGAAGAAGCGATCTTCGTCAAAAATCTGGAGAATGTTCAGGGCGACGAGCGGGATGTGATCCTATTCTCCGTCGGATTCGGACCGGACAAGGAAGGCAAAGTCTACATGAACTTCGGTCCGCTCAATCAGGAAGGCGGATGGCGAAGGCTCAATGTCGCCGTCACCCGATCACGTCTTGAGATGCTGGTGTTCTCATCGCTTGAGCCGGAAGATATCGACCTGTCCAAAACGCAGGCACAGGGCGTGCAGGCACTCAAAGAATTTTTGGGCTATGCCAAGACCGGCTCGATGCCGCAGATCGAAATCGAAAACAGGTCCTTTGCCAAAGGCATCGCCGCATCGATCCGCAGCTACCTGGGATCCAAGGGCTACAAAGTGGCGGAACAGGTCGGACACTCCAAATTCAAGATCGATCTTGCCGTTTTGGATCCGAGAGATGAAGAAAAATACCTGCTCGGCATCATGCTCGACGGTGAGACCTACCGCACCGCACACACGACAGAGGATCGCGAGACATCACCGCTCAGCGTGCTCCAGGGGCTCGGATGGGATCTCCACCGCATCTGGTCCGTCGATCATTACCAAAACCCGCAAAAAGAAATGGACAAGCTGACAAAACATCTGGAAGATCTGATCGCAGGAGGGTCCGGTGCTAAAAACAGCGGATCTCAAACGAGCGGTCCGGCACCGGCTGCTTCCTCAGCGTCAAAAAAAGAAACGGCTGAAACAGTCCAAGAGGACAAGCTCTCCGATCCGGCAGATGGCGCAGCAGAAATGATCGCTCCACCGTCTTCCGAGCCGAACGAAACTTCCGAGCCGATAGAAAGCGTCTTCACCAAGATCGATGAAGATAAGGAAGGCTTCTCCCCGATCGATCCGTCGCTCCATATGACGCAGCACAAGGTCGAGGAGATCCACCGGCAAAAAGAACAGACTTTCGACAAAAAAGAAGAGATGGACAGATCCGGTCACGCTGCCGCCTTTGATACGATAAACGCTGAAGAGATCTCAACTAAAAAGATCTCAAAAGAAACAAAAGATCCTTCCGCCGGGATATCCGGCACCGCCAAGGATACACTCCCACATACAAAGATCTTTGCCCTAAGCAAGATCGTCGAGCAGCCTTACCAAGGCGCGATGCTCAAAGAAAAAAAGATGACGGCGGCAAGCTTTACCCATGCGAAAAATCAAGTGCCGATCATGGAATATATCGCACAGGTCATCGAGGCGGAAGCACCGATCTGCGAGGAACAGCTGTACAAAAAGATCCTCAAACTTTTCGGCATGAGCCGAGCCGGTGCCGAAGTGCAGGCGCACTTTATCCATCTGCTGCACCTCGTCTCCCCGAAAAAGACCTACGTTGAAGGCATCCCCTATTTCTGGAGTAAAGATCAGGATCCCGAAAACTACGCGATCGTTCGCTGCACGACCAAAGAGGATAAGCGAGACATCCGGCATATCCATCCGAAAGAATTGCAAAATGCAGTCCTGATCGTGCTGCAAGATCAGATCGCACTTCCGCAGGATGCGCTGATCAAAGAAGCAAGCAAAAAGCTCGGCTATGCAAGATCGACCAATGCGATCAAAGAAAAGCTCGAACAGATCATCCTCGACCTTGAGCGAGATGCAAGGATCGAGAAAAATGGTGAGATGTTCCGTATTCGAGAATGATCGATCCCCAACCAAAAGATGCTCCGCCGGATGCCGAAGATCTCTCGGACGATCTTGTCTTTTAGGGATCTGCGCACGATCCTGTCACGATAGGCTATTGACAAGATCGAAATATTTTGGTAAGCTATGACTAACTATAGCCGCTCGGATAAAGATCGATATGATCAATACAATGGCAAGATCATACGAGGAATAGCTTTGAATACAAACAATAATTATATCGATAAGATAGGACATCATACAGATCTTTCAGGGAAGATCGCCTTTAATACTTCCGTATTAAACTATTCCCTTTCGTATAGATATTTAGCTCACGCCAGTATATAAAAATTATGGCAAGAAACGAAGAGCCGCTCTTCGTTTCTTGCCATATTATGTATTCTAGTTAGGAGGACTTATGAAAAAAACAAATCTCATCCTGGCGATCCTGCTCATACTGCTTGGTATTCTTTATATAAGACCCTACTACCAGATAAAAAAAGAGTATCTATCAAGAACCTATGGGGATCTCATGAACCTACGTACTGCTTTAAGCAGTCTCCACTATGATCTTAAACAGGTCGATGCAGGCAATACCCATGACTATTCCACGTCCATTTCATGGTTGCATGAGGTCGGTATAAGCTTGGATAGCAGAAATTCTATCTTTGAGATCAATCTCGGAGTTCCTTTTCAAAAGCATTATGAATTTTTTTCCCGAGAACTCAAGAAAGAAGATCCGGACCATAAGAAATTAATGCGCTATATCGAAGAATACGAACAGCATTTGGAAGAATTGTTAAGATCCTTATCGAAAGGCAATGAAATAGTATATATCGATCAGGGGATCCAGCGCAATAATCACGACCCATATTTGAGCAGGAAGAAGGTCCGTGAGAAGTTTGAGATATTTTTTTCAGAGATCGAAAAGATCGCATATTAAAGCTCTCGACATCTTATAAGCTGAAGTATGCTCCAAATATCAATGCTCGCTCAGACAGAAACAAAATGAACAAAGACCCGGATCAATAGTCTACGGATCATCCGCTCTATAAAACGACCCCCAAAAGTTAGACCCAAAAGTCTAACGATCGGAGGTCGTTTTTTCATAATAAGATCCGGCGGAGTTTCGCCTCAAGGTCTTCGCTTCACTGCTCGCCTTTTTTATACTTTTTCTTGTAGAGTAAGTCCCGGCTGTAATGCCTGGAATTTACGAAGTCTTTATTTCCCTACTCGCCATTTTCTTCCGCCTTTTTCCTAAGTAGTGATCCCAGACCGAAAAACAATGTCCCCAGAGCCAAAGCTGTAAGAAATATCGGTCCGTCATCGGATCCTCTGAAATATTCGATCCCTGCTGTCAGATAAGCCAATCCTGATGTTGCGTAATTCCAATTGGAAGCCAGTCGATATTTTTTCATTGCAAACCTCCTTACTATTGCCCTTTTGCCGGATGATCCGTCTCATACTTCGCTCCGATAAATATTATCCCATCTGTTTTGCGACCGGGAAGATCCGTGGATCTTTTGCGGAGTACACCTCTTCGATATCCACGGTCCAAAAGGATCATACCATCCGTAAAATTTGAGAGCATTTTGAGTCTGAGCATTTGTCCGATCCTAAAAATTTATCGATACCAAGACCCCTTTGAACAAATAGTATCGGTCCGACCCCTACGGATGATACTGCCAAACATCTGTCCGATCGTCATATTGAATAAAGAACGAGCCGTTCTATGACTTCTATCGGGCTTCCGTATGAGCGAGACATTCGATCCCTGACTATATCATACCCATACTTCCGCTCTTCATCAACAGCGTCCGACACAAAAAAAGACCCGAAGGTCTTCTTTTGACGGAAAAATATAAGGATCTATTTATTGCGATATAGCAAAAGATATCTGACATTCACAGACGAGTTTGTCGCCCACATAAGCTTTGCCTTTTCCGTAGCCGATGTTGCGCCGGATCTTGTCGAGTTCGACCTCCAGACGGAGAATGTCGCCCGGTACGACTTTGCCACGGAATTTTGCTTTTTCGATGCCGGCAAAGTATGCGATCTTTCCTTTGTACTCATCTCGGGAAAGCACACCGACCGCTCCGGTCTGTGCGAGTGCTTCGATGATGAGCACACCGGGCATCACATATTCCTGTGGGAAATGTCCCTGGAAAAAGTGTTCGCCGATCGTCACATTCTTCTGTGCGACGACACGGTCTCCTTCTTCGGAGATCTCCAGCACTTTGTCGATCAGCAGGAAAGGATATCGATGCGGAAGGATCGCCATGATCTCATGCACATTCATCATCAATACATCCCTCCGTTCACCGAGATGACCTGTCCCGTGATATAGCTCGATCGGTCGGAGATCAAAAAGCTCACGAGGTCCGCAACATCCTGCGGTTCGCCGATCCGTCCGAGCGGGATGGATGCAAGCATCTTCTCCCTTGCTTCTTCGGGTATCACGTCGGTCATCTGAGTCTTTATCATTCCCGGTGCGACTGCATTGACACGGATATTATACATCGCCAGTTCCTTTGCCGCCGTCTTGGTGAATGCGTTGACCGCTCCTTTGGATGCGGAGTAGTTCGCCTGACCGATATTGCCGCTCAGGCTGACGACGGAAGATAAATTGACGATCGAGCCGTATTTTTGTTTCATCATCTGTCTTGCTACATTTTTTGTGCAGTTGAAAGTTCCTTTGAGATTGACATCGATCACATCGCTGAAATCCTGCTCGTTCATCCGAAGCAGAAGGCGATCTTTGGTGATCCCCGCGTTGTTGACGAGTCCGTCGATCGTGCCGAAGGCTGCGACAGCTTCTTCGGTCATTTTTTTGGTACTGTCATGATCTGCGACATTCACCGCAAGTCCGATCGCTTTTGCTCCATGCGATCCGATCTCGGCGATGATCGGGCTCACATCGTTTGCCGGGTTTTGATAGACCAGTACGATATCTTTGCCCGCTTTTGCCAGTTCGACGGCGATCGCGCGACCGATCCCTTTGGACGCTCCGGTGACGATTATACAGCCCATCGCTCGCCTCCCTGCTCTTCAATAAAGTTTTGAAGCTCGTCCAAATTGGATAATGTGATGATCTTGACCTCTTTATCGATCTTTTTGATCAAGGAGGACACGGTCTTTGCCGGATAGACTTCGACAAAGGTATCTACGCCGTCGGCGATCATATTCTCGATCGTCTGCACCCATTTGACCGGATTGGATACCTGTTCTTCCAACAGATGGATCATCTGCTCGCGTTCGTCTTTGATCTTGGTGATCGAAGAGCCGGATTCGATCCAATCCAGTTTTGCCCCCAATACATTCGGATAGTAGTCCGCATTCGGCTTACGAAGTTTTGCCCCCTCCAAATATGTTCTCAGCTTTTCGCCTGCGCCTTTCAGCATCTTCGTGTGAAAAGGTGCGCTGACTTTCAGCATCGTCGTCATTCTTGCTCCGGCTTCCTTCAGCAGCAGCTGCGCTTCTTCAAGCAGCACGATCTCTCCGCCGATGACGATCTGATCGTAGGTGTTGAAGTTTGAGCAGAAGATATTCCCTTTTGTCTGCAAAGGCGCGATCGCCTGTTCGATCTTTTCCTGTGTCAGACCGACCACTGCCATCAGTCCGCCGACTCCTGCCGGCACTTCTTCCTGCATCAGGATCCCTCTGGTCCTTACAAGAGATACCGCCTCTTCCAAGGAGAGCGCATCGCCTGCCACGAGCGCGGAATATTCGCCGAGGCTCAATCCGGCGATGGCATCCGGTGTGATATCGCGGTTTTTCAATATCTGTGTCAGTGCCGCAGAAACTGTCAGGATCGTCGGCTGCGTGTTCTCCGTCAAGCTCAGCTCTTCCATCGATCCGCTGAAGCACAGCTCTGCAATATCCATCCCGAGCGCAGCACTTGCCCGCTCAAAGATCTCTCTTGCTTCAGGATAGTTGTCATACAACTCTTTGCCCATACCGGTCGCTTGGCAACCCTGTCCCGGATATACAAATGCGATCTTACCCATATCGTCCTCCTCATGATCCTGACGGATCTCTATCTATGAGCGGTCACTCGGTCCAGTCCGCTTGGTCCGCTCGATCTTTCTTATTTACATCGTTGATATTTTTTGGCATTGCTCACGACCCGTCTATGAAAGCCTTCGGAAAGCCCCGGTCTTGGCTCACGGGTCGATCGTGATCTCCACGCTTACTTATGCTCCCACGATCTTGCGTATGATCTCATCCGCAGTGGAAGCGTGTTTGATCAGCCCCGCGGACTGTCCTCCCATAATGGATCCGTAGTCGAGATCTTCTCCCGTTACCGCTTTGCGATAACTTCCCGTAGCGAGTGCTTCGATCTCGGCAAGTTTTGCCTCGTTGCTGAGATCGCTCATTTCGACTTCTTTGAGCTTTCTCGCCAATTTGTTTTTAAGTATCCTTACCGGATGTCCCGTGATCCTGCCGGTCACGACGGAATCGGTGTCGCCGGCTTTGATGATCTTGTCTTTGTAGCCCTGTGCGATATCACATTCTTCTGCGACCAAAAATGCCGTTCCGCATTGCACGCCCTGAGCTCCCAAAGCAAGTGCCGCTCGAAATCCCCGATGGTCCGCGATGCCTCCTGCCGCGATCACCGGAATATCGACAGCGTCCACGACCTGCGGTACCAGCGACATCGTGGTCAGTTCGCCGACATGACCTCCCGCCTCGGTCCCTTCGGCGATCACCGCATCGGCTCCAAGACGCTCCATCCTTCTTGCCAACGCTACGGAAGGTACTACGGGTATGACCGTAACGCCTGCCGATCTCCATTTTTCGATATACTTGCCGGGATTGCCTGCACCCGTGATAACGATCTTTATGTTTTCTTCCAGCACGAGATCCGCCAAAGCATCCGCATGCGGATTCAGCAGCATGATATTCAGCGCGAATGGCTTATCCGTCTTTTGTTTGATCTTTCGGATCTGCTCTTGCGCCATCTCTTTTGTCAGATTTCCGCCCGCCAGAACGCCCAGCGCGCCTGCGTTGGACACTGCGGATACCAAAGAGCTATGCGATATCCATGCCATCGCTCCCTGGATCAAAGGATATTTTGTTCCTAACAGCTCGTTTATCATCATAGCCCCCTCAAGACACCTTTTTTCTTCGGATCTTTGTCCGATCATTCGTATTTCTTGAATACGATCGTTGCATTGTGCCCGCCGAATCCGAGTGAGTTGGACATCGAATATTCGATCTCCCGATGCACCGTCCCCCGGGTCACATAATCCAGATCGCATTCCGGATCTGCTTCTTTATAGTTTATCGTAGGCGGGATATCGCCTGTTTTTACAGCCATCAGCGCAGCGATCGCTTCGATCGCCCCTGCCGCTCCGAGCAGATGCCCGGTCATCGACTTGGTCGAGCTGACCAACAGATCTTTTGCATGTTCGCCGAACACCTGTTTGATCGCAAAAGTCTCGCCCTTGTCATTGAACGGCGTGCTTGTACCATGTGCATTGATGTAGCCGATCTTCTCCGGCGCAACATTTGCGGAACGCACCGCTCTCTCCATCGCCAGGATCGCACCGCGCGACTGAGGATCCGGACTCGTGATGTGGAAAGCGTCCGCACTTTGCCCATAGCCTACCACTTCGGCATAGATCTTCGCTCCACGCTTTAGCGCATGCTCAAGCTCCTCCAGCACGATCACACCTGCACCCTCGCCCATGACGAAACCTGAGCGATCTCTGTCAAAAGGGATGGATGCACGATCGACATCATCGCCTGCATACAGTGCCTTCATATTCGCAAAGCCCGCGATCCCCGCCATCGTGATGCTCGCTTCCGATCCGCCTGCCAGCGCGATCTTCACATTGCCCGATCGGATCAGATCAAATGCGTTGCCCACGGCATCCGTTCCCGATGCACAAGCGGTCACCGGCGTATAGCATGGTCCGCGGAGTCCCAGTTCCATCGATACATGAGCCGCACCCATGTTGGCGATGCTCGCCGGGATAAAGAACGGAGAGATCCTGGAAGGACCCGATCTTACCATTTTTTCGATCTGTTCTTCGATCGTTTGCAGACCGCCGATACCCGATCCGATGATAGTTGCCGTATTTTCTTTGTGATCGTAGGCATCATATCCTGCCAAGCCGGAATCCTGATAAGCCATCGTAGCCGCAGCGATCGCATAATGCGAGAACCGATCCAGTCGTTTCGCAGCTTTGGGGTCGATATATCGTCCCACATCAAAACCCTTCACTTCCGCTGCAAAAGAGATCTTCGTCGGCTCCGCATCAAACCTCGTGATCGGTCCGATGCCGCTCTTTCCCTGCAACATCGACTGCCACATCTCATCAGCTGTATTTCCGATCGGCGACAATGCCCCGATCCCTGTTACAACGACCCTTTTCATAAACAACTCCTATGCCACTTTTCCTTCAAGGTATTTTACGATCTCCGCAACGGTCGTGATATTCGCCGCATCTTCCTCCGGGATCTCGATCGAGAATTCATCTTCCAATCCCATGATCACTTCGACCATATCCAGAGAATCCGCTCCGAGATCGTCCTTGATGTTGCTGTCCAATGTGATCTCCGCTTCGTCCTTGCTCAATTTGTCCGCTAATACCGCTCTAACTTTTTCAAACATTTTTTTCCTCCTTCGGCTTCTCGCCTACCATTTGATCAAAATCGAACCCCAAGTCAGCCCCGCTCCGAATCCTGCCAAGATGATGCGGTCTCCGCTTTTTAGAAGACCGGCACGATCCATCTCGTCCAATGCGATCGGGATGCTCGCTGATGAAGTGTTCCCATATTTGTGTATATTCATAAAAAACTTGTCCTGCGATAGCTTCAAGCTTTTTGCAGCAGATGCTACGATCCTTTTGTTCGCTTGATGCGGTATGATATATGTAATATCATCGCCTGTCAGATCGTTGCGCTCCAATAAGGTACGGACACAATCCTCCAGAGCCGGCACGGCGAATTTATAGACCTCCTTGCCATCCAATTTCAGCAGTTTCGGCATCTCTTGACGACGCTTCGGCGGAAACTCATCGATCGGCTGTGCCGAGTCGATCACGATGGAAAGGTTTTTATCGAAGCTTCCATTCAGATAGATATCTTCGATCTTGCTCGATGTCTCTGCACTCATCACCATCGCCCCCGCTCCGTCTCCAAACAATATGCAAGATCCGCGATCTTCGTAGTCCAGACATTTGCTGAAGACTTCCGAACCCACGATCAGCGCGTGGCGTGCCAGTTTGGACCGGATCATCGAGTCCGCCACCGACATGGCATATACAAAGCCGGTGCATCCCGCTACGAGATCGAAAGCGATCGCATTCTCGATGCCGAGCATCCCCTGCATATAGCTTGCCGTCGTCGGAGCCAATCCGTCCGGCGTTACCGTGGCAAAAATGATGAGGTCGATATCCCGGATATCGATCCCCGCAGCTTCGATCGCCTTGCGCGCAGCCTGTTCACCAAGCTTTGCCGTCGACTCTCCCTGTGATACGCGTCGCTCTTCGATACCGGTCCGCTGAATGATCCATTCGCTATCCGTATCGACATATTCCGACAACATCTCATTGGTCAGTACAAAAGGCGGAAGATAGCTGCCTGTTGAAAAACTTTTCATGGCACCTCCTTAAAAAATTATACGCAAATGATAAACCAGCCGATTTTTTTTGTCAACACATTTTGTAAAAATTCCACAAAAATATTGCAATTTCAAGCTTTTATTATACACAAAGCAAAATTTTTGTTCTGTTAAGCACTCGATTTTTTATGCCGACAACAACAAGAAGATCTGTCGGAAAACAAAATTTTCAAGAAAAGTATTGACAGTTTTCCTGTATCGCTGTACTATGTGAATAGAACAAAATCTTTGAGATCCATATCCACAGCTGATATCCGATGAGACCGACGATAAAAATAAATTTTCGTTTCGACAAAAAAGCGCGTCAGCGGGAGCATCGACTCCCTACTATACGATCGTTGTTACATGTCGGTCCCAAAGGATATGAGTATCTAATATATCGATCGAATATCAAATGAAGGAGAAGGAGAATGAGCTGGAAATTTGACCAAAACAATCCGATCTATCTACAGATCATCACGCATTTGGAATACAGGATCCTGTCCGGACAGTACAAGCCCGGCGACAAGCTGGAATCGGTGCGTGAATTGGCGAGCATCGCGGGCGTCAATCCGAATACGATGCAAAAAGCTCTCCAAGAGATGGAGGGCATGGGACTGATCATCACGCAGCGGACCTCGGGACGATTTATCACGGACGATGCAGCTACGATCCAAAAATTGCGCGAAGAAGTGGCGCAGGATCGGTCGCACAGTTTTGTGAAAGAACTTCAGAAGCTGGGTTATGCAAAGGATGAGATCCTTTGCTTCGTGCAGGATCAACTCAAAAAGAAGAGCAAGGCGATATCCAATCTGGAAGAGCTGATGAAGGAGGAGAAAAATGAGCGGTAGCATCTTGGAGTGTAGAGCACTTTCCAAAACATACGGCAGAGAGCATGCGCTGAACTCGATCGACCTCTCGATCGAAAAGGGCCGCATCGTGGGGCTTCTCGGTCCCAACGGAAGCGGAAAGACCACATTGATCAAACTGGCGAACGGACTGATCGTCCCGACACAGGGAGAGATCCTGATCGACGGGGAAAAGCCGTCGGTGGAAACAAAGAAAAAGATCTCTTATCTGCCGGATCGCAATTATCTCGACAATGACCAGACGGTGGAGTCCATCATCAAATTGTTTAGAGATTTTTACGATGATCTCCGTGAAGAAAAAGCTCTGCAGATGCTGGACAGCCTGCAGATCGATCCGAAAAAAAGGATGAAGACGCTCTCCAAAGGGACAAAGGAAAAGGTACAGCTGATCCTGGTGATGAGCCGAAAGGCGGATCTGTATCTGTTGGATGAGCCGATCGCCGGTGTCGACCCTGCCGCAAGGGATTATATCATGGATACGATCATCCGAAATTACGATGAAAAGTCGACCATCCTGATCTCTACCCATCTGATCTCCGATATCGAGAAGGTATTGGATGAAGCGATCTTTATCCACAATGGCAATATCATGCTCCACAAGTCGATCGACGATATCCGAGAGGAGCATGCTATGAGCGTGGATGAATACTTTAGGGAGGTGTTCCGATGATTTGGAAATTATTTAGATATGATTTTAGAGGGGTCGGAAAAAAACTTTTCCCTCTCTACGCATTGGCATTGCTGTTCGCGCTGATGAGCAGATTGTTCGTAGTCTCTCCGGGTCTCGGAAACGCTTTCGTACAACCCGACTGGGTCCGGATGATCCTCGGCATGATATTTGCACTCACATGGATGCTGGTGGGCTCGATATTCGTCGTCACCTCTGTCACCCTGCTGACCAAATACTTCCGATCGACCTACGGGGAAGAAGGCTATCTCACGCATACACTGCCGATCACGACAACGCAGAAGATCCTATCCAAAATGCTGAGCTTTTATGTATGGTATTTGATCGCGACACTGGTCGCTCTATCCTGCATCTTCGTGATGTTCTTTGATTCCTCTGTATATTTCGATTTCGTCCGGGCGATGATCGATGCGTTCCGAGATATATTTCCGACGCTCTCCTTCGACCAGCTCTTGGCGGGCTTCCTATATTTCATCATCATGATCATTGCCCCGGTCCAAGGGATCTTGATGATGTATCTTTGTGCCGGGATCGGTGCGATGTTCAAGCATAAATTCGTATCCGGCGTATGTGCTTATTTTGTGATCAGCTTCATTTCAACATTGTTTTCAAACATATTTTTCTCGGATCTCTTCGACTTCGATCGCTCGCACATATCGATCCTCCGGCTGCCGTCCGTCATCTTGGTCACCATGATCCTCTGTACCGCGGCATTCTTCTTCGGGACCAAATATCTGCTGGACAAACAACTGAACCTCGAATAAGGACTTTCATACCGCCAAGGCAAATGCTTTGGCGGTTTTTGTCATACTGATATCCTTTAGAACTGCCACCTGGTGACATTATTATTTTTTTATAGTTTGTAAAAAATGATTCCCCCACCACTATATTTTTATATCGGAACAGAACTATATTATGTGGGGATCTTATTGGATAATAGTGTTAAGTGCCGGTTCTAAAGAATGATCGTGTGACATCGCTCTCGGAGAACGGCAATGATCCTCCGCGCCAAAAAGCCGAGGCATAAGACCTCGGCTATTCGTCAAACAGAGTCTCACCCTGTCTGATCTCTTTGAGCACGACTTTGTTTTTCCCGGTATGTTTTGCATGATACAGCGAAGCATCCGCCCAGCGGATCATCTCTCTTTTCTTGGTGGCATCCGCTTGCTCCGCGGCAGCGACACCGACGCTGATACTGAGCTGTCCGATCGGAGCCAGACGGTTTTCGATCGCCAGATCATAGACCTGTTGACGGATCCGATCCGCGAGCATCTCGCTCTGCTCCGAGTCCAGTCCGAGACAGGCACCGATAAATTCTTCGCCTCCGAATCGAGCCGAGATCCCGCCCACCGTATCCAGATGCTGTTGGATGATACGGGCAACGGATCGCAATACCTCATCCCCTTCCAAATGCCCGTAAGTATCATTGTAGAGTTTGAAATTATCGATGTCGATCATAAACAGAGCGATCGGCGAGCCTTGCTTTTTCGATCGGGAAAGCATCTCCGGAATGCGTTTTTCAAAATCACGGCGATTGCCGATCCTTGTCAGTCCGTCCAGTGAAGAAAGACGGCTCAATCGCTGATTCGCCACTTCCAGCTCCTCCTGCGTCGCCAAATGCGATTCGATCTCGCTCTCCAGTCGCCACGAGCGCACCGCATTGTTCAGAGCGATCGCCAGATAAGGATTCAGTGCTTCCAAAAAGGAAATATGTTGCTCGGTATAGGTATCCTGCGATCGATATTGGATGGAGAAGGCTCCGATCACCTGATCGCCCACACTGAGCGGCAAAAACATCACCGAACTTGGGTCCGGCGCATCCCCGTATTTGACCAGATGACGAGTCGAAAAGCGCGGATCCTTGGTCAGATCCCCCGAGCAGATGATCCGATCGCTGCGATAGCACTCGGCAAAAAGGCTGTTCGGATCATCGATCGCGATACAGATCTCTTCCTTGATCTCATCATTTTCGTAATAAGCGACCGAGCGCAGGCGGTTTTGCTCCGGCTCCGCGACCATCAGCACAAAGGAATCCACCGGCATATTTCTCTTCAGATCCTGATAGATCCGATCCACGACCTTGTCGATCTTGAGCGAAGAAGTCACCCGCCTCCCCAGATCGTTGATCATATCGATCCTCTGGTAGGTGTCCTGCAACATATTTTTGTGTCGCACCGCTTCTTCGGCGATCAGTTTGAGCTCCGTATTTTTTGTCGTGACATCGACGAGATTCTCGCTCTCTTGGATAAGATCCTCCACGATCTGAAGCGATCCGCGTTGTCTTTTGCGGATATCTTCGATATTGGATTCCAAAAAATGGATATACTCTTCCGTTGCATCATGATACCGCGCTTCATCTCCGATCCGCTCATAATATCGGCGAAGCTGCGCATAGATCTGCATATTGGCTCGGATGGAACCGGTCTTTTGCATCGCTTCGATCTCCAGCATCTCGTCCTTATAGAACTCCGGATCCAGATGGAATCGGTCGCAGAGCACGATGAAATCATTGATCAGCGCGACCAGTGCCAGCTTGCCGCCCGATCCCGTCTTTTCTTTCGCCTTGAGATAATCCTGCTTCGCCGCCTCATAGTCCCCGCTATAAAATCCGTAGACCATACGAGCTCCATGATAGAGGCTTCGCGCACTGTCCGTAAGCTCCGAAAGATCCGTCTCGTCCATTTTTTTGATATATTTGGGTGCATCATAAGCACGCCCCAGTTCACAAAGCGTCTGGACCAGATACCCGTAGATAAACATCCGTTTGGACGCGTAGCGCGGGATATCCTGCGAGCCCTTCTCCAATTTGTGGATCGCCATGACAAAGTACTCATAAGCGCGATCATAGTCACTGAAATTCAGATAGATGATCGCGATATTGGAATAGGCGTTGCTCGTCATCTCATTGAGTCCGTGGACTTCTTCCACACGGATCACCTTCCGATAATATTCCAGTGCGCGCTCATAGGTCGAAATGATAAAGTACGCGTTCCCGATCAAATTGAGATTGAAAGAGAGAAGCTGCCACATCTCAAGTGCCGTCACTCTCTCGATCAGCTGTGTGCAAAGCGTCGTCACCCGAAGGAAATCGTCATTGCGTGCATAGACCATCGCTCTTCCCGTATCCACAAATGCACGAAACTCATAATCTTCAAAGTATCTTTTGCTTTCCGAAAGCTCTTGGATCAGCTTTTCATCCACCGATCGATCGCATAAGATATCGCTAAAAAACTCATTATATAATTCTTCTTTGTTCATCGAAAGATATTTTGAACTGTCCATCACCTCACCCTTTCCCTTATTATGTATCACGGCATCACGATCGGCGGTATCTTGTGACCGATCGAATACCTTTTTGCAAAATAATAGATCTCTTTTCTTTATCGGACAAAGTACCCTGAAGGAAAAGGTCTTATGCGGATCCTAATAGCAAAAACCGATAGAGATCATAGAAATTCTTTTCATCCTTTACTCAATGTGGTCGATACGGCGGTCTAACGAATGTTGGAAAGCGTCATCCATAGGGATCGGATCGATACGATAGGTTCAGTTTTAGTACAAGTGACCATAAAAAACATCGGCACGCTATGATACGTTGCCGATGTTCGGATGCTCCGTCCCGTCGATCTGTTGTTTCTCAACAGCAATCGAAAGGGCGGTCATTTTTTATCTTTTTGGTAATGACGTACCGCCACACGATTTTTGCCGGTATTTTTCGCTTCGTAGAGAAGATCGTCCGCCAATCTCATGATCTCGGATCTTCGAGAGACCTCCATGTCGGAGCCGATGGCAACGCCGATGCTGATCGTCAGCCTCCCCAGCGGGGCATATCGGTTCGGGATATCCAGATCATAGACCGCCTCGCGGATCTTTTGCGCCAGCTGCTCCGTCCTCCCAAGATCCATCCCGAGGGTCGCTCCGATAAATTCCTCTCCGCCGAATCGTGCCGAAAGCCCTTCGACTTTTTCCAGCTCGTCACGGATGATCCGAGCCACCTTCTTCAGAGCCTCATCCCCCTCCAGATGTCCATAGGTGTCATTATACATTTTGAAATTATCGATATCGAACATAAAGACTGCGATCGACAGCTGTTCTCTCCTCGCTCTCTCCATCATCTCGATCACTCGAGATTCAAAATCCCGGCGATTGCTGATCTGCGTCAGCCCGTCCAGAGACGACAGATGGCTCAGCTTCTGATTTGCCGCCTCAAGCTCCCTCTGCGTCTGAAGATGCGATCGGATCTCCCGCTCCAGAGTCCATGATCGGACCGCATTGTTCAGGGCGATCGCCAGATAAGGCAACAGTTCTTCCAAAAAAGCGATATGTTTTTCGGTATAGATGTTCTCGCTGTAATGCTGGATCGAAAGGGCTCCGATGACATCTTCTCCGACCGACAGGGGCATGAAGATGATCGACTTCGTATTTTCACCGTCGCCGACAAAGATCAGATCGTTCTCGTCATATCGTCCGTCGGTGCAGATATTGTGAGAAAAGATCGGGCGATCGGACTTATAGCATTTTACAAAAAAACTTTTCTCATTATCCAGATCGATCGAAAAATTCGGCTGATGGATCCGGTTCTCATAGAATACGACGGAATGCAGTTTGTTCTCCGCCTCCGATGCCCGCATCAAACAAAAACTGTTGAGCGGAACATTCTCACACAGATTTTGATAGATCGAATCGACCACTTCATCCAGATCGAGCGAAGAAGTGATCTTTCTGCCCAATTCGTTGATCACTTCGATACGGTGATAGGCTTCCTGTAATGCGTTCTTGTGACGGATCGCCTCTTCTGCAACAAGTTTCAGCTCATCGTTTTGGGATTCCATATCGGCAAGATCCTCACTGTCTCGGATCAGGTCATCCACCACTTGCAGAGAATCCAGCTGTCTTTTCCGGATGGTGTGGACATTTTCTTCCAAGAGTTTGATATATTCCTGCTCGACCTGCTCAAAAAGCTCCGTCTTGCCTGCCGCCAAATAATACTTTCTTAAAAAAACATACAACTTGGGATCGGTAAAAACTTCTCCGGTCGCTCGGATCTTCTCGACCTCGTCCAGCTCTTCCCGATAAAACCCCTCTTCGCATCCGAATTTCGCCGAAAGATCCAAAAGATCGGAGAGTGCCGCCATATGTTTGAAGCGGTTCTCTTGCGGAAGCAGATCCCTCGCTTCCCGATAATAAGCCTTCGCCTTTTCGTATTCGTGATGATAAAAGGCACGATACATCTCGGCGATGGCACAGATATATCCCGACTCGGGAGCGATCTGTCGGCGGTCGATCCGCTCAAGACGCTCCAGCACCTCCTTCGCCTCATCCGGTCGACCCGACAGACATAGAGACAGGCTCATATCGCCGATATGATATGCCCATTTGGAATAAAAATTCGGCTGATCCGTCCCTCCCTTCTCCAAGGCTTCGATCGCGATCTTCAAATATCGACAGGCTTCTTCGTACGATCTGAGGTCTTTGTAGATCAATGCGATGCTGCTATATGCCGTCGGCGTGACCGATCTCAGTCCGTGCTCTTCTTCGGTCTTGATCGCGGCATGATAAAATTCCATCGCGCGCTCGAAGATCCCGATCACATAATACGCATTCCCCAAGAGCTCCTGATTGGTCGCAAGAAGTTGCCACAGCTGCAGATCTTTCGTTCGATCGATGAGATTGCCGCACAGCGCGATCACCTGAGAATATTCTCCCCTCAGAGAGAATAGGACCGACTGCGCCGTATCGACAACGGCACGATATGCAAAATCTTCCCGATATCTGTCGTTCTCGGCAAGCGCATCGACCAGCACCTGCCCTTCTTCCGGCGATGTCATCACCTCCGCGATCAGATGCTCCGACAGTGCTTTGGGATCCATCGACAGATATTGTTCCCTCGCCATAAAACACTCCTTTCTTTGAGTCAAAGAACGTATCCTCGTCTTGCTCTTCGGCGATCCGCGTCCTTCTCATACGGTCAAGACCGCCTCTATCGAACACCTCCTCCGATCCCTCCGCCGGAAAAACCGCCGCCGCCGCCGATCGATCCGCTTCCGCCATTCATTTGGGAGCGACGGACCGCCGAGGATGCCAGATATCCCGCCTGTATCGCTTCGTTCATCGTCTTCGCCAGGTAGATGGTCGATAGAAGATCCACTTCCAAATTATATAAGCGCGATACATCCACAAATCGCGGATAGATCGTCTTCATCTCTTCCGCCACTCGGTCGGCGATCCCGAAAAGTGCTGCAAAGACCAGATAATCATCCCACAGCTCGATCTCTTTGGTCTCTCTTTCCGCGATCAGCGTAAAGTCCTGAAGATATTTTTTGAACCCGAGCGTCTGCAATATCATCTCCATCCCGCGTTCCGTCAGCACATAGCCCTTCGTCTTGCCGAAGAATGTCGAAAGACGATTGATATAATATCCTTCTTTGAATCGGAAGCCTTTTTCTCCCCGAATATCGACCGTGCCGAACCAAAAATCGATCTTTTCCACATTGCGCATCGCCCAGGAACGAAGCTCGCCGGGTTGCAAGATATTATCCCTTCCCGCCGCGCTGATGATAAGATCGAACAGTTCGCTCGTGCAGGGATCCTCGATCATCGAATGTCGGTTGACTTGAAAACTGACACGTTCCCGATCTCCACCAAAAAAATCCGAGTCCACCTCTTTTTTGAGCACGAGTGCGCCCTCTTTGACCATTCGGAGGATGTAGGCTCCCATCAGATCCTTGCGCGACACCATCTCTCCGCCGTTGAGCAGCGCAAATGCCGCCTGATCGATAAATCCGCGAAACGGGACCATCCGACAATACTCCGCTTCCTTAAAACTTCCGCCGGCTCGCTTGAATTGTCTCAATAACGGTGCTTCATATTTTCGTTTGGCAAAAAGGAACAGCCCGATCGTCAACGGGATGAGCAGCCGGATGCCCAGTCGCAGGAATATGATCCGAAAGAAATACAGGACCTCTCGGATAAAACTTTTCTGATAGCTGCTCCCTTCGAGTGCTTTTTTCATCCGCTCGGCAAAGGTGCCCTGCCCATTCACCGCCGGAGAAAAAAATCCTTTTTCAAAACGCATCATAAAGGTCATATGACCGGAGCTGTCGATCCCTTTTGTGGTTTTTGCTTCAAACACCCCGTTCTCGATCGTCGCCGTGCCGGCATGCCCGAAAGTCCAAAAAGTAGTGTTTGCCGAGTGGAAGGACTTGCGTTGCCCTTCTTTTCCATACACGATCTTGATCGATGCCTCATCGACCGGCAGGTTCATCCCCTGATTGACAAAACGGCTTACAAAACCGTCCGCATCGGGATAAGCCTGCACGAGATTGATCAGCTTGTACCGGATCTCATATTGATGACGACCGTGAGGACCTTTCCCCCAGCAAATTTCCCGATCGTTCCCTTTTTCCAGCACCCCGCAGGTGTATGCTTTTTCTTCCAAACTCCGATCCGTATCCCATTGCTTGATCCGTTCAAACTCCCGACCGCTCTCATCCTTTACCCGAAGATCCTCGATCCACATCCCGCCGAGGTTCATCATCGGAATAAAATATTCCGTCCCCGAGTCGCTCGAAACATCCCATGTCTGCCGGATATCCGCCGAACCGTCCGCGCTCAAAGTAACAAGGATCCGGATGCTGTGGATCTTGTCCTCTGCATGAGAAGATACGGTACTCATAGCAAGTACCGCCGATAAACAAAATATCCCGATCAAAAACTTTTCTCTAAGAGATCCTCTGTGCACAGCTCCTCCTTGTGATCATCCTCCGACCGCCCCCAAAGCGGAGACGGTCTATGGTTTTTTCAATATCTTATCGCGAACCGCCGCCCGATCCTCCTCCCGAGTATCCGCCTCCGCCGCCGGATGAGCTGCTGCCGCCCTTCCCTGCGCTTGAAGCGTATAATGTGGTCACCACGGTCGCCGCAGTGCCGATCATGCGGTGATCTTCGCCCAAGAGCAGCGATCGTTGCTCAAAGCTCGGATCGATCGCCTTCATTTGTTTCGCCACTTTGGATGCGAGCCCGAACAAGGTCGCAAACACGAGGTAATCATCCCACAGCTCGACCTCTTTGACCTCGCGCTCCGACACCAGCGTGAAATCTTTGAGGAATTTTTTGAAATCGAACATCTGTTGAAGGAGCTCAAAGCCCTTAGGCTCCAGTCTCGCTTTCATCTGTGACCACCTATCGGATCCATCCGCCTTATAGCCTTCCAGCTCGGATCTGAAATGGAATTTTCCGTTTCTTTTGAGGTCGTCGATCCATCGATCGATCGGATGTGTCCCGTGAAAAACTTCGGTCTTGAAATAATTTTTCAGCTCTTCCTCGGTGAGGCTGTTGTAAACGCCCATCGGAACGCTCAGGATCCCCATCAGATCGTGAGCCGCCGGATCCTCCAGTTCCACAGCAAGATCGAATCGCATCTCGAATGTAGATCTGTCATCACTGGGAAGCGGACGGATCGTGATCGCGCGAGATCTGATCAGTTTCATAAAATATGCACGCAGGATCTCCGCGTTTGAAACTTTCTCTCCTACCGCCGTCAAAGCCCAATAGGTCGTACCGAGCGCGCCATACATCGGAAGCGCACGGCTGTAGCCGATCCCTTTACGTTTTCCGCCCATCCGACGGAAAGGTCTTCTCAAAAAAGTCTCCGAACTTTTGAGGATCAGAGCATATCCGACGGCTCCCAGTCCCAAGAGGCTGAAGATCACGTGTTTGAGACCGAATTTTTTCTCTTGATATTCGCTTCCTTCAAATGCGATCTCCCTAAGATCTTCAAAAGTCCCTTCTCCTTTGGATGTCGGATCGAGCAGCCCTTTTTCAAAACGCATCATGATATTCATATAGTCCGACGATCGGATCGGTCTGTCGGACTGCGCGACGACTTTGCCGTCCTCAAAGAGGATGGTGCCCCGGTATCCGAATGCCCAGATCCCGACCTCTTCTTCGTTGAGCCTTGCATTTTTTGCCTTGTCCGCAAACTGAACGGTCACGGTCGCAGAGTCCACGTTCGGGCTCATCATATCATTGATCAAACGCGTGTTGGATCCGTCATAGTCGGGATAGCTTTTGACCAGATTGGTAAGCCGGTATTGAAGGGTGTAGACATGCTTGCCGTGCGAACCCTTGCCCCAGCACATCTCAAAACCGTCGTCCACGGGATCGAATCCGCATTTATATGCCTTCTCCTCCATCGTCGCTTTGACATTCCATTTTTCGACAAAGTCGAACACTCTGCCGCTCTCATCGGTAACACGAAGATCACGGACCTCCATATCGCCCATATTGCTCATGGTGATATAGAACTCGGTCCCCTTGTAGGTCTCGACATCCCATACCTGTGTGATATCTGCCGAGCCGTCATCATGGATCGATACATCGATCCGGATATGGGTGATCTTCTCCTCCGCAAAAACGGATACCATGCTCATGGCGATCATCAATGCCAACAGGATCGCCGCGACAAAACTTTTACAAACAAAACCTTTCTTCATAATATCCCCTATTCAAAAAGCAAAAATCTATCTCGACCCTCCGCCGGATCCTCCTCCCGAAAATCCTCCGCCTCCACCGAAGGAACTGCTGCCTCCTCCGCCGAAGCTTCTTGCGGATGACGATGCCGACGACACGCCCGAGCGATATCCCGAACAGATCGCGTGATTTACTGCCGATACCATATGGAGCGTAGAACTGAAGCGATAGTCTCCGCTCATAAAAGAAGATCGTTGCCCGAAGTCGGGATAGATCGCTTCCATCTGTTTAGCGACCTTGTCCGCTATGCCGAACAATGCGGCAAAGATCAGATATTCATCCCACAGCTCCACTTCCTTGACTTCTCTTTCCGATATCAGCGTAAGATCCTCCAACATCTTGCGGAAACCGAAAGTCCGATCGATCAGTTCAAATCCTGCCGGGGTCAACTCCCGTACGGTCGAACGAAAGATCTTGCCCTTGCGTTTCATAACGAAGCCCTGCTTCATCCGAAAAACTTCTTCGCCGCGGATCTGCGCTTTTGTAAACCAGATCTCGATCCGTTCGTGATTTCTCTTCGCCCATTTTTTCAGCTCCTTCTCTTCCAGGATGCGATCCGGACCCGAAGCGGATCGAAGGATGGACATCAAAGGCTCCAGCATCGATTCCAAAAGAGGATCCTCGACCCTTGCATCGCTTATTTTGAACCGGATGCTCTCCTTCGTAAACCCTAGAAAGTTTTCGCTCTCTTCACTGATCGGAGTGATGGCTTTGATCTGGATCAGTCGGAGGATATGCGCCGCCATGATATATTCATAGCGCATTTTTTCACCCACCTTGGCGATCGCCCAATGTGTCGCATCCAGCGAGCCGCCCATCGGGATCTGTCTGCTGTATTGCGCATTTTTCGGATCTCCGCCCATACGATAGAAATCTCTTTTGAGATCTCGATCCGCTCCTCCCGATGAGCCCGACCGAAATGCCTTCACGATGATCCACAGGAATCCCGCCCATGGAAGTATAAAGATACAAAATACAAATACTCTCGTCAAAAACATGATCGGTCCCGATACTTGGGAACTGCTGTAGTCGCTGCCTTCAAAAGCACGCTCCTTCAGCTCTTCAAAAGTTCCCATCCCTACCGATACCGGTCGGATCAGACCCTTTTCAAATCGCATCATCACATTCACATAATTATACGATCCGATCGGCTCATCCGTTCTCAGCACGACCTTTTCTTCGTCAAAATAGATCGAGCCCTTGTGCCCGAACGCCCAGATGCCGACCTTTTCTTCGTTCAGATACCGACCCTTCGCTTCATCCGCAAAACGGACCGTGATATTGACATTTTGGACGGACGGATCCATTTTGTCGTTGATCAGACGGGTGTTGAAACCGTCATAGTCCGGATAGCTCTTGACGAGACCGGTCAAACGATACTGTAATATGTAGGTGTGCCTGCCATAAGAGCCTTTGCCCCAGCACATCTCAAAACCGCCCGAGATCGGGTTGAAACCGCATTTGTATGCCTTATCTTCGATCGAGCCTTTGACATCCCATCTTTCGACAAAGGTGAACGCCCTCCCGGTCTCGTCAACGACCTGAAAATTTTGGACCTCCATATCGCCCATATTGCTCATCGTGATATAAAACTCGGTCCCTTCGTGCGTTTCGATATCCCATACCTGTGTGATATCCGCCGAACCGTCATCATGGATCAACATCTCGATCGATATGTTGTCGATCTTCTCCTCCGCATGGACAAAGGCGGTACTCATCCCCAAAAGGATGATCAAAACGACTGTCCATCGCTGAAATCTTTTCATCTTCATCTCCTCTTTCCAAAGCGGATCGCTCCGCCGGTCCATCAAAAAACCACCGTACCTCAAAAGATACCGTGGTCTTGTCGTTTTTCCCAAGGCTTACGATCCAAAAGCCTGCCTTTCTCCAAGCGAAGTGTTCGGATCATATCTGTAAGCAGATCATGATCCGGATCATTTTCTTGAAGCAGGCTCTGCCATCCATACGGCTATCTTTTTGCTGTATCAAAACTTTTTTGATACGCTTCGACGATCTATCGTACCATGCTCGGCATCTCGGTCTTGCCTTGCGGCTCTTGAAGATACTCCCGTTGTACAAAGCCCAATCGCGATGCGATCAATGAAGTCGGAAACTGTCGGATCATCGAATTGAGCCGAGTGACCGTATCATTATAGACCTCGCGCGCCATACGGACATTCTCTTCATAATCTCTGACGGAGTTCATCGTATTCGTATAGGTCTCGCTGGCTTTCAGCTGAGGATACGCCTCCGAGATCGCCAACAATCTTCCGAGCATATTGCCCATCGCCGTCTCCTGCTGAACGATATCCTGCGGAGTGGAATCCTGTGTGATCCTGCTGCGCGCACCGATCACATCTTTGAGCGCATGATACTCATGCTCCGCATACGATCTTGCAAGGTCTGCCAACGCGTTGAGCGCATCCCATCTCGAGTTCAGCTGAACACCGATCTGCGACAATGCGTTCTTACAAAGTTCATCTCTTTTGACAAGCACACGCTGCTCCCGAACCACCCACATAAAAAACAAGCCGATCACAGCGATGATGATCAAAGCAAAAATTCCGCCTCCCATAATCTTTCTCCTTCACTGATCTCTAAAATCAAATCGGTTAACTTGATTATAGGATATCATAAAATGATGCTTTTCGACAACTGATTTTTCATTTTTTCTCTGATGCAAAGCTCTATCCGAAAGACTTTTCTGCAATCGGCGATAAAAAGATCATAGGTCGTGACATATCCACATTCCAACTTATCTGAAAGCCGAGCATCAAGCAAGACCGGCATGAGGAAGGGCGTGGTATCATTCGTTCTTGCAGCAAAAAAGGAGGTCAAAGACCCCCTCCGGCTTGCTCCGGTCCGCACGCGGCGAGATCCTTCGCTATCTTATCATTTGAGTTTTTACACGAAATGCGCGCATCGCATTGAACACCGCCAGGATGGTGACGCCGACATCGGCAAAGACTGCCAGCCACATATTGGCGATCCCGACAACGCCCAAGAGCATCACGAGGATCTTGATCCCCAGCGCAAAAAAGATATTTTGTTTCGCTACATTCATCGTCTTTTGAGAGATACGGATGGCTTCCCCGACCTTGGACGGTTCATCCGTCATCAGGACGACATCCGCCGCTTCGATCGCCGCATCCGATCCGATCCCGCCCATCGCGATCCCCAGATCCGCTCTGGCAAGGACCGGCGCATCGTTGATCCCGTCACCGACGAAGGCAACACGCTTCATCTTATCTTCTCGTACCGCAGCCGCGATCTCCTCTTCGACTTTGGACACCTTGTCTTGCGGCAAAAGCTCCGCATGAACAAGGGATATGCCCAGTTCTTCACCGATACGTTCGGCGATACGACGATCGTCTCCGGTGAGGATCACGGTCTTGATCCCTTCTTTATCCAATGATCGGATCGCCTGCTTGGCATCGCTCTTCAGCTTGTCTTCGATCGTGATCGTGCCGACAAACTGTTTGTCCACCGCGAAATAGACCGCCGCGGAATCGCTCGGCACCCCTACTTCCACATCATTTTCCGCAAGCAGTTTTTGATTCCCCGCAAGGACGGATCTTCGGTCGATCACCGCGATCACACCGGATCCCGAGATCTCCTGCACCGAATGTACCCGGTCAGGTCTCAGCTCCTTGTTGCATTTCTTCCTATACTCCCTGACGATCGACTTGGCGATCGGGTGGTTGGAACTTTGCTCCGCATACGCCGCCAATTCCAGCAGCTCTTCCGCAGAGATCCCGTTGGACGGGATGATCTTTGCCACCTCAAACTCCCCCTTCGTCAAAGTGCCCGTCTTGTCAAACATCACCGTGCCGACCTGCGACAACTGCTCCACATAGCTCGATCCCTTGAACAGGATCCCTCGCTTGGACGCGCCGCCGATGCCTGCAAAAAAACTCAACGGAACGGCGATCACGAGCGCACAAGGACAGGAGATGACCAGAAAGATCAACGCTCTGGAGAACCATTTGACAAAAGGTTCGGCAAACAATACCGGCGGAAGGATCGCGACCAGCACCGCCGCCCCCACGACGACCGGGGTATAATATTTTGAAAATCTCGTGATAAATCGCTCCTGATTCGATTTCTTTTCGCTTGCATTCTGAACAAGGTCCAGGATCTTGTGAACGGTCGATTCCTTGAATCGTTTGTCGACACGTGCTTTGATCAGACCGGTAAGATTGATCGAGCCGCTCATCAAAGGATCGCCGACCGATCGCTCGATGGGGATCGATTCGCCCGTCAAAGCGGAATTATCGATAGTCGTAGAGCCCTCCACGACCGTCGCATCCACCGGGATCTTCTCCCCGCTCTTGATCAATATCACATCACCGATCTCAAGTTCTTCAGGATCGATCACTTCGCTCGTACCGTCGGGACGAACGATATTGGCAAGATCCGGTCGGATATCCATCAGATCCGAGATCGAGCGTCGGGATCGAGCGACCGCTTTTCCTTGCAGATATTCTCCGACCTGATAAAACAGCATCACCGCCGCCGCTTCGGGATATTCCTTGATCCCGATCGCACCGAAGGTCGCCACCGTCATCAAAAAACTCTCATCGAAAAACTCGCCCTTCGCCATATTCCGAAAGGCAGTCCGGATCGTCTTGTAGCCGGCAAGCAGGTACGAAACAAAAAACAGGGTCGACTTAAGCACCGTATCCGAGACCATGCCGACCGACAAATGCGTCCGGCTCACCACGATGCCCGCACCGAAGATCGCAAGTGCCGCGATCAGGATGGAGACGCTCACCGACCCGTGATCGTGGTCATGATCCTGCCCGTCTCCATGGTCATGATCGTGATGATCCTCATGGTCCGAATGACCTTGCGATCGCTTTTTTTCCGACTCCTTTTCTATGAGAAAACTTCTCATCGACGCACCCGCGCCTCATCCACAACCTTCTATGGCTTTTGTCACCTTTTCGGCTTCTATCTCTCTGCTCATGACTTCCTCCTATTCTTGGATGTGCTCCATGCCGATCTCCAAAATAGTCTTTACATGCTCATCCTTCAACGAATAAAAAACATTTTTTCCGACTCGTCGAAACTTGACCAGATTCGCTTTGCGCAAAGTGCTGAGCTGATGCGATACCGCAGACTTCGTCATCCCCAATACGCTGCCCAGATCGCAGACGCACAGCTCCGACTCATCCAATGCCCACAGGATCTTTGTACGCGTCGGATCCCCAAATACCTTGAAAAAATCCGACAACTCATTGAGCAACACCTCATTGGGCATATTTTGACTCACTCGCTCCACCAGATCGCTCGGCTGTTTGTCCGTACCGCAGCAAGCGATCTTCTCTTCCCGATCCGTTTTTCTTCTCATAGTCTCTCCTTCGATATTTTCGCGGTCTTGCAAAAGATCGATCCGATGATCTTCCTATGGTCATAGATCGTATAGACCCTCTCCGGTGAGATGGTTCAAAACTTTCGTTCAGACCTCGTCCTGATTTACGGTTGAACACCTGTTCAACTTTTATATCTTTATTATAGTTGAATATCTG
>JAUMYO010000016.1 GCA_030528605.1 Peptostreptococcaceae bacterium
TCAGCCATGATCGCGTACTGATCGACAAGATCTGCGATCGTGTCGTGGAACTGAGATGAGGAAGAGCCTCAAAGATCCTTATTATCGTTTTTCAGAACGATCCGGAGCCGTCAAGGCTCTTTTTTTATAGGTAAGCTACTACAGGAAAAAAAAGTAATACTAAAAGCCCGATCGAAAACATAAAAATGTTTTCATTATTTATCCGATACGATCTGTAGATCGGATTAACAAATGCTTAACAATATCACTCATAGATATCCGATCGACATTATTGGATCAAATGGGCCTTATACTATTATTCTTTAGAACCGTCACTTAACAACATTTTTATTTTTTATAGCTTATATGAAGGATGTCCCGCCCGTTTCGTCGTTTCATTAGAACGGTAATGTATTGATATGTTATTTTATTGGATAATAGTATAGTTATAAAGAGCTATAAAAAGACGTACTTTAAATCATCGCTTTGGACAAGATAAGATATAAGGTATGTCTTTTTATATCAAAAAAGATTCTTGATCTATACTTTATAGGTCAAGATCTACTGGAGTAAGCTTCTTTGTAATATTTTAAGAAGCTTTGAACTGCGGGATTCTTTTTGTTGTGTTTATTCCAGAGAATACAAAGAGTCCTTTTCATATTGTGTCCTTCAAAAGGAATGGCCGATATTCCGTAGTTGTCTAGAGAAGGGATCTGCGGCATTATCGCAACACCAAGCTGTGCGCTCACAAATGCAGCCATAGAATTACATTCTTCTACTACAAATGCTACCTTTGGAACGATATTGTTGTTTTTTAGAAAGGTTTCTGTTTGATAGTAAAGATCGGATCTCTTGTTTATCATGATCAATCGTTCTTCTTGAAGATCTTTTGGTAAGATGAAATTTTTTGATGCGAGAGGATGATCGTTGTATGTAAGTAGATATAGCTCCTGTTCGGAAACTGGGACATAGTCTATTGAGGTATCTGAGGTCAAAGGCTTTGGTGCGATGACAGCATCAAGGATACCATCATTTAAAGATCGCATCAAAGATTGAGTCATATCGACCTGAAAATTGAAATGAATATTTCGGTTTCCCGTGTAGTTATAAAATTTGTCGATGATTTGAGGCATGATATCAAAACTCACACTATAAATATATCCAAGATTGATCACGCCCCCGGTTGGACTGGTCATATTTTTAATTTGATTTGTTCCTTGGGAGAGGATATGGATCGCACTTTCAGCATAAGGCAAGAATGCCTCACCATATTCGGTCAATGAGACTTTCTTTCCTTCCTTCTTGAATAATGGAGCTCCAAGCTCTTTGGATAATTCGTTAAGAGCATGACTTAGACTTGGTTGAGATACATTGAGATTTTCAGCGGCCCTTGTATAATGTAATATATTCGCAGTTTCGATAAAATATTTTAATTGTTGTAAAGTCATAGAGACCTCCTTTTGATAGAAAAAATTTATAGCTGAAACTTTGTTAATATATCATTGAACAAATGAAAAACGTTTGTTATAGAGAGATATATAGAATTAAAAAAACAAAAGAAGACATAGATCATAGTTTTTATCTATGAAAATTATACAAAATAAGTATTAGACTTTCAAGTGATTTTCTTGTATATTTTAAGGGAAGGGAATATTCAGAAAATTAAAAAGGAGGCTGAAGATGGAACTCCCGAGCAGAGTGACCATTTGTGAAGTAGGACTTCGTGATGGCTTACAGAATGAATCTAAAATTTTAGATGTTGACCAAAAATATCAATGGGTGCAGAAATTTATCGAAAGTGGATTGAGAGTGATCGAACTGGGCTCCTTTATGAGTCCCAAAGCAGTCCCCCAAATGGCAGACACGGATGATCTATATCGCATGATCCCACAGAAAGATGGGATCGAGCTTCGAGCATTGGTGGTTAATAGAAAAGGAGTTGATCGAGCTATTGAGTGTGGATGTAAGAAAATAAAGCTGAATGTGTCTGCAAGCTTAAAACATAATCTGGTGAATATTAACAAAACTCCGGAGGAATCTGTTGCAGGTTTTTCGGAGAATGTGCAACTTGCAAAAAGGTATGGTCTGGAAGTTTCGGGATCGATCTCGATGCCGTTCGGGTCTCCTTGGGAAGGGAGGATACCGATCGAACAAGTTGAAAAGATAATCGAAGCTTATTTACAAGTAGGTGTTTTGGAGATCTCTTTATCGGATGCATCCGGAATGGCTGTTCCAAATCAGGTGCATGATCTATGTACAATGGTTCAAGAAAAATATCCGAAAGTTGTATGGTGGCTTCATTTTCACAATACAAGAGGGATGGGAATGGCGAATATATTAGCGGCTATGGAAGCCGGCATTACTCGATTTGATGCTTCGATCGGTGGGTTGGGGGGTTGCCCTTTTGTTCCGGGAGCGGCGGGCAATGTAACAACGGAAGATGTCGTTCATATGATGGATGAAATGGGTGTATATACGGGGATCGATCTGCTCAAATTGATGGATATTGCGAAAGAAATACAATATCATATAGGTCATACCACAGATTCGTATGTTCTTAAAGCAGGTCGATCAAAAGACTTGATAAGATAACTAGGAGGGAATGTAAATGAGTAGAATGAGTTCAATGAAAGAGGCTTATGAAAAATTGGATCAGGAGCAGATCAATGAAATTGAAGAAAAGTTTGCAAGAGCGGATGCAGCACAAAAAGAGTTTGAAAAGTGGTCTCAAAAAGAAGTTGACCGCGTGATCCAGGCGATCGCTTGGAAAGTAGCGAACTCAAAGACTTTTAGGGAGCTTGTTTCGATGAGTATCGAAGAAAGTAAAATGGGCGATTTTGTCAGCAGAGAAAATAAGAAATTTAAAATACGAGGAGTTCTTAGAGATGCGTTAAGACAAAAAAGTGTCGGTATTATTGAAGAGATCCCGGAGAAAGGGATCGTAAAATATGGGAAACCTGTCGGAGTGATCGCCTGTGTCGTTCCTGCAACAAACCCGGATCTGACACCTGCAGGTAATGCGATCTATGCTCTAAAAGCAAGAAATGCGATCATCTTTTCCCCACATCCTCGTGCAGTCAAGACGGGAGGAAGAACGATCGAGCTGATGAGAGAAGGTCTTAGGGAGGTCGGAGCGCCTGAGGACCTGATCCAGATACTTGGGCAAGGTCAAGCGAAAGTGAATAAGGAGCTTTCAGAGGCACTTAACACAAAATGTGACTTGGTCATTGCGACGGGAGGACAAGGTGTAGTAAGACGTGCCTATCATTCAGGGACCCCGGCCTATGGAGTGGGTGCAGGGAATGCGACCATGATCTGGGATGAGACGGCAAAAGAAGTTCTCCATCAAGCAGCGTACAATACGATGCTGTCAAAAACTTCAGATTTTGGATCAGGATGCTCTGCAGATGGAAATATTGTTATCCATGAGAGTATTTATGACCAAGCGATCGAGGAATTGATCAATGTCGGAGGGTATCTGCTTAGCGAAGAAGAGCAAAAGGAGGTAGGAAAGATCATGTGGGACGAAGAAACCCATCGTTTAGCGGATTCGGTGGCACAATCTCCTCAAAAAATGGCAGAATTGGCAGGATTTAAAATACCGAAGGATCGAAAGTTTTTGATCGCAAAAGGAACCGGTTCATATACTTCCAAAATAGAAGATGTATGGTGTCGTGAAAAATTGACAACTCTTTTGGCGATCCACAAATATGAAGGAGATTTCCAAAATGCGGTGGATATAGTAATGGCAATCCATGAAGTGGGTGGTAAAGGCCACTCGGTGGGGATATTTTCTTTTAGTGAAGAGAACATTCATTGCTTAGCTCTTCAGGCGCATGTGGGGCGGATCATGGTCCGGCAGCCTCAATCCAAATCAAATGCGGGCTCCTTTACAAATGGAATGCCGATGACTTCAAGCATCGGCTGTGGAACATGGGGAGGGAATGCAACTTCGGAGAATGTGCATTTGCACCATTATATGAATGTTACTTGGGTATCCAAAGAGATTTCGGAAGATCGTCCCAGTGATCAAGAATTATTTGGTGAATTTTATGACCCTGAAAGAGAGAAATAGGAGGAGATATGGAGAAGCTCGTTTCTGATTTAATGGTAGATTATTTAGAAAGAAGAAAAGTTGAGTACATTTTCGGACTCACGGGTCATACCGTGATCGGATTTTTGGAAGCATTGTCTCGATCAAAAAACATCCGATATATTTCGTTTCGTAATGAGCAATTGGCAACGATGGCAGCGGATGGTTATGCACGTGTAAAAAAGAAGGCAGGTGTAGTGATCTGTCACTTGGGTCCGGGACTTGCAAATACAGTGACGGGTGTTGCTAACGCATCATTTGATTCTATCCCGATGGTGGTTATATCCGGAGATGTACCGAGATACTACTTTGGAAAACATCCTCACCAAGAAGTCAATCTTCATTCAGATGCCTCACAGATCGATATTCTTAAACCGATCGTAAAAAGAGCATGGCGTGTAGATGATCCGGAAGCGATGCCGGAAATATTGGATAAGGCTTTCCGTTTAGCAGAGAGCGGAAGACCTGGTCCGGTCCTCGTATCGGTACCGATGGATGTATTTTCTGAAAAGATAGATGAAGAATTATTTGCCAGAACCTATAAGGATAGCTCTGTAACGATACCTCCCGCAATTGCACCTGCAGCAGCAAGAGCGATCGCTCAAAAATTGATCGAAGCAAAAAGACCTGTTATCCATGCGGGAGGCGGAGTTCTTCTTGCAGGAGCATCACAGGAACTTCAAGATCTTGCTGAATTTTTAGATATACCGGTTTCTCGAACTTTGATGGGACAGGGATCTTTGTCTGACGACCATCCGTTGATGCTTGGGCAAACAGGTTTTTGGGGGTTGGAGTCCACCCACAAATTTACTTCCAATGCGGATGTGTTGCTTGGGCTTGGGACGAGATTTGCGGAAGCAGACAGTTCAAGCTGGTATCCGGGAACTACTTTTGATTTGTCCAAGACGGAATTTTTACAGATCGATATCGATCCAGCTGAAATCGGGAGAAATTATCCGGTGAGTATTGGAGCGATCGGGGATCTGAAAGAAGCGTTGGCTCAGATCCTGGAAGAAGCAAAAAAGATCCGACCGGAAGGCATCCAAAGAGAAGGGTTACGAGAAGAAATTTTTGAAAGTCGTATGAGATTCCGCGACTCGACAAAAGATATTGCAAATGACGGACGCTTCCCGATGACGCCACAGCGTATCTTAAGAGATGTAAAGGCTGTTATACCGGAGGATGCGCTGATCTTTACGGATGTAGGGTGGAACAAAAATGGTGTAGCGCAGCAGTTTCCGATCACCGTTCCGGGATCGATCCATCACAGCTCAGGATTGGCAACGATGGGTTTTGGAGCATCCGCACTTCTTGGTGGGAAGTTGGCTGCACCGGAGCGACTTGTGATCACATTGGTCGGAGATGGCGGATTCGGCATCAATCCAAGCGCTTTAGCCACTGCGGTGGAGCAAGATATCCCTGTGATCTGGATCGTCATGAACAATTCCGCATTTGGCACCATCGCAGGGCTTGAGTATTCCAATTATAAAACAAAATTCGGTACAATATTTACGACACCGGATGGAGATCCATATACCCCGAATTGGGCAGAAGTTGCCAAAGCCTATGGGGTGGAAGGGATCAAGATCTCATCAGCGGACGAATTTAGAGAAGCCTTAGAGAAGGCGATCCGATCCAATAAACCGTTTTTGTTGGACGTACCAATGGAAAATATTGGAGTTCCTACGCCGGGAAACTGGAACATCAATGATATTTACACACCGAAAGCAAGTGTAATAAACGGGAAGGTAAGAAGAAACAAAGAAGGAGAATATGAGGTTCCCGATCATTCCGGATCTCATAAATAAGGAGGTCTTTATGGAAAGAAAATATTCTTTAGCCTATTTGACGATCCCGGGAACAGACCCCGTAGATCAGATCGCGATCGCTGCTCAAGCCGGCTACGATATGGTAAGTTTGAGACCGATCCCTATGCATTTGCCGAATGAACCGTTGTTTCAGTTCGATCAGGATAAAGCACTTTTTCAGAATATAAAAAATGCTATTTTGGAATATAAGATCGGGATCTCAGATATAGAGCTTGCTCGTGTTCGAGATGATCTTGATGTAACAGAATACGAATCTGCTTTTGAAGCTGCAGCAGAACTTGGAGCAAAAGACGTGATCTCAAGCATTTGGACGGATAATTGGGAACTTGCTCATCGGGATTTCAAAAAAATTTGCAGCATGGCTCAAAAATATGGACTTTATGTAAATTTGGAATTTGTTTCTTTCTCAAAAGTGAATGATCTCCAAAAGGCTATCGAGTTTTTGGATCAAACGGATTGTAGCAATGCCCATTTGTTGGTGGATACCCTGTATGCATTCCGTTCCCAAATGGATCTTGAGGAGATAAAAAAACTTTCGCCTGAACGATTTCGTATGATCCATCTTTGTGATGCCCCTCCGGATACACCTTTTGTATCAGAGGAGAGAATGATCGAGATCACGAGAGAGGGTCGACTATATCCTGGAGATGGAGGAGCGGGTATCGGAAAGATCCTCAGCGTTTTACCGAAAAGAAAAATCTCTATCGAGCTGCCAAATATAATGGAGATCCAACAAAGAGGAAAGCTGGAGCATGCAAGAGAGTGTTTAAGAAGAGCGAAACAGTTTATGAAAGCGAATAAGCTAGAGTAATGTAGAAAGGAGAGAGGGATGCCGATAAATATTAATACCAAAATGGTGACCTTACTGGGAAAACCTTTATCGCAATCTTATGCTGCAAGAATGCAGAATGCAGCATATCGAGCAAGTCGGATCAATATGCTCTACTTTTATACGGAAGTAGACGATAAGCATCTCGGCGATGTGATCAATGGCTTGAGACATATGAATTTTGCAGGATTTGCAGTCACAAAACCTAATAAAGTGGAAGTGATAAAATATGTAGATGAATTGGATCCCCTTTGTAAAAAAATGAATGCAAGTAATACGGTCGTATGTCGAGATGGAAAGTTGATCGCATACAATACGGATGGTACAGGCTTTTATCGATCGTTACAAGAAGAGGCACCGGATATCATTCTCTCCGATAATGTTTTTCTATGTATAGGAGCAGGGGGAGCTGGGCGTGCGATCGCAAGCGTATTGTCATACAATGGTGCAAAAAAGATTTATATTGCGGATGTAGATCATCGGGCTGCGAAAGAGCTTGCTGATGATATCAACCGCAACTTTTCTCCGATCGCGGAACTGGTCGATCCTGGAGATAAAAAAGGATTACAAAGAGCGGTGGCAAGTTCTCAGATCGTGATGAACAATACCGGTATCGGGATGGCAGCTACAGCGGATCAAACACCGATCCCGCAAGAATTTCTACGACCGGGACAATTATGCTTTGATGCGACCTATAATCCATCGAAGACTCGATTTTTGATAGAAGCTGAGGAAGTGGGATGTCGAATTATGAACGGTTTGGGAATGTCTCTTCATCAGGGGGCGGAACAGATCGAGTTGTGGAGTGGACAAAAAGCACCGATCGAAGTTATGAGGAAAGAACTTTTAGCGATCCTATCTTATAGCTCAGAATAAGAGAAGGGAGGGCATCATGTCGTTCTTAAAAAAGTTAGATGAACATTTTGAAGAAGCTCTGCTGATCATATTGTTAGGGGCAATATCTATTGTGATGATGGCACAGATCATCGCCAGAACTTTTTTTGCATCCATGACATGGCCGGAAGAGTTTTCAAGGTATTGCTATATTTGGTCAGTTTTTTTATCGATCGGATATACGATAAAAAAAGGGAGTATGCTTCGTGTGGGCGTGGTGATGGATCTGTTGCCTCACAAACTGAGAAAGATCAATGAGGTCATGATCGATATGATCATGTTGATACTGTTCTTGATGTTATTTCGATATGCCGTAGCATATACAATGAAGCTTAAAACGACCGGACAATTTTCTCCGGCTATGCATATTCCTATGTGGATGATGTACTTATCGACTATCATTGGGTATGGTTTGGCATGTATTCGAACCGTTCAGACAATTATCAAACATGTTAAAAACTTCAATACAAAAATAGAATCGACAATGGAAGCGACTCTTAAGGAAGCCATTGAAGAAATTGAATCTACGGATCAGGGGAGCGAGATCCTTAAAGGAGGTGGAAAGTAATGGCACTATGGATATTCTTAGTATTCATGGCAGGGCTGGTCTTTGCGCTTCCTGTTGGAATGAGTATGGTTCTTGCTGCAATGACACCACTCATTATAGGGGGTACAGGCAGCTCCATGCAACAAATTATAGCCAATACATTTTCCGGCTCCGATACAACACCGATCTTAGCTGTACCTCTTTTTATCCTAGGCGGAGTATTGATGGCGGAGGGCGGAATATCTAAGAGACTATTTACATTTTTTGCATATTTTATTGGAAATTTTACCGGGGGTCTTCCGTGTGCTGTGATCATGACATGTTTGTTTTATGGAGCGATCTCCGGATCCGGACCGGCCACTACTGCGGCAGTTGGTGCGATGACGATCCCGTTTCTTGTGGATATGGGATATGATAAGACATGGTCTGCCGGAATGGTTGCTACAGCAGGAGGGCTCGGAGTTATTATCCCGCCATCGATCCCCTTTGTACTATATTCACTAGCCACTGGAGTTTCTACAGGAGCGTTGTTTTTAGGAGGGATCCTTCCGGGGATATTGATCGGAGCATCGATGATGCTTTATGCAGTGATCTACTGCCGGAAAAAGGGAGAAGATAAGGAAAAGATCCGTACAAAAATGCGAGAAATTCGGTCGGAAGGGCTTGGAAGATTATTTGCTGATAGTTTTTGGGCTCTTTTGTCGCCAGTGATCGTTCTGGGTGGAATCTATTCAGGTAAAGTAACGCCAACCGAAGCGGCGTGTATTTCAGTTTTTTATGCTTTGTTCGTATCTTTATTTGTTTATAGATCCTTTAAAGTAAAAGATATTGTACCGTTTTTGGCTAAATCGGTAAAAACTTATGCACCTCTATGTTTTGTTCTGGCATTCGCAACTGCGTTTGGTAGAGTATTAGCGCTTGCCAAGGCTCCGGTATTGATAGAAGGATTCATATTGAATAATTTCAATTCCGGAACAGCAGTTCTTACCGGTATTGTAGTCATTTTTTTGATATTAGGAATGGTAATGGATACCGGACCTGCGATCGTGATATTGGCACCGATAATACTCCCGACAGTAGAACGAATGGGCGTACATCCTGTTCATTTCGGGGTGATCATGGTATGTTGTTTGTCGATAGGCTTGGCAACACCACCGTTTGGATTGGATCTTTTCGTTGCCGGTACTTTAGCAGACACTCCTCCGATGACAGTGGCAAAGAAGGCAGCTCCATTTATTATTTCTTTTGCGATAGCTTTATTTATAATAACGTATATTCCTTGGGTCAGTTTAGTGTTTTTATAAGTCGATAGGAGGGCAAAATGAAAAGAATGATCAGTTTATGGATGGCATTGTTTTTAATGCTAGGATTTGTGGGATGTGGTAATAAACCCCAAGATGGTGGAGGGAACTCAGGTGGTGATACGGAGGGTAAATTTGCTTCACTTGAACCTGTTACTTTAATTGGAGCAGATAACTCTGGTGTAGGATCAGCAGCTCAAAGGTTTGGGGAAACAGTTGCTGAGAGAATAAGTGAAAAGACCGGAGGAAAGCTTAAGATCGACTATTTCCCAAATAGTCAGTTAGGCAATGATCAGGAGCTTCAGGCGCAAATGCTTGCGGGGGATATTGACTTTGTGATCGCACAGACGGCTCAGACGGTTTCTTTTGTCCCTGAGGTCGCGATTTTTGATCTTCCGATGGTATTTGCAAAATATGATGCAAGATCTATTGATTATGCTTTGAATCAAAGTGAATTCTTCGATAAGATCAATGAGGCGTATAAAGCTAAAAATATGTATGTTTTGCATTATATGCAAGGTGCGACATTTCGAGAAATGACATCTAATAAAAAAGTTGAGAAGATAGAAGATTTTAACGGATTGAAGATCCGAACGATGGAGAACCGAAACCATATTGCTTTCTGGCAATCACTAGGAGCATCTCCAACCCCACTTCCATGGCCTGAAGTATATGTTTCTCTTCAGCAAAAACTTGTTGATGCACAAGAAAATGCAACTGATACGAATGTAGGGGCAAATTTTCATGAGGTACAGGATTATTTGATCATGACACATCATATTCTATACTGTAACCAATTTCTGATCAATGCAGAAAGGTTGGAAGGACTGGATCCATCGTATCAAAAGATTTTGAGAGAAACCGTAAAAGAAGTTGCAACAGAAATTGAAAAAGATCTGGAAAATATCAATGAACAGAATAAAAATAAATTGATCGAAGGTGGAATGGAATTAGTCGAATTTGACGAGAGTTTTGTTGACCGGATCCTTGAAAAATCACAAGGAGTATATGATTCGATCGGCAAGCAAGTCGGGCAAGAGTATGTAGATCTTTTGATCAAAGTATTGGAAGAAGGGCGATCTAAATAATACAAAAATCCGTTTAAAAGCTCCCTCAAAACCTATTTTATACTATTATTCCTTTGAACTATATACATTAACGATCTGTATTCAGCAAAAGATCAAACGAATTTTCGTAGTCATGCAGATATGACTATACTTCTATCGGAGAATGGTATCCGATTCTTAGGGATGATAGGTATGACGTTTTCTTTCTAAAAAACGTCATAATATAAAAAAGCGGTCGGATATTCTCTGACCGCTTTTACCGTTATTTTTACAGAAATGCATTGAGATCCCAACCTTTGGCCCCCGAGAAAAGACATAGAAAGATCTGCACTATTTGTTCGATGGGATCGATAGACTATGCGAAGCGATCGATACATTGATCCAAAAAATTACTTGGAAGTATCATCCATAAGGATCGACAGGTCGATGAGCATCTTTGACTCATTCGGAGGTTCTTATTTTGGAAACTTTTGGTTCAATTGCTGTATTTTTTTCCGCCATACGAAATATTGGATGATCCAAACCGCAAAGAAGATGACGACAAAGGTCATAAAGTAGCTGACAAATCCTGCAAAGGAATGCGGCATCCAATGGGTGACATAGGCGACCGGCATCATCACACATGCCGAGATCAGAAAGTAGAGCCCGCTTTGTTTTGCAAGACTCCATTCTTCGATATCCCAGATGATCGAACTCGCGGCGAAGGCGGAACCGAGCAGACCGCTCATCACAAATTGGAACAATGCTGCCTGGAACGCATTTCCGCCCATATATTCGATCAGCTGAGGTGGACAGAAGTGGTATTTGCCATCTCCGAAACCGGATGAGATCAGGATCGAGATCAGATCGGCGATCGCGATCCCGATCGGGAAACCGAATGCTCCTCTAAGAAAGATCTGCTTTTTCATAACTTTTCTCCTTTCGATATTCTATAAACCTAAGACTTGTTTGATCTTTGCGACATATCGCCTCGAAACATAGGACGAGGTATCATCGCTGAACCGAACACAGATCGTACCGGAAAAGCTGAGATCGAAAGATCGCACTCTTTTCAGATTGACGATCTCTGAGTTTGAGATGCGGACAAAAGATCTTTTGTCCAGATGCTCTTCCAGTTCATATAGCCGAAGTCGAAGGACGAACTCCCCTTTGTCGGTTACCGCAAACACTTTTCCGGAAGCGGAATAGATGCGGATGATATCGGCAGGATCCAGGATCTCGATCGTATCGTTTCGACTGCCGGTGATGATGTCGGGCTTTGGATCGGAGAGTTTTGAGATCAGCATCCGGACTTCCTCCGTCATCTCGGGAGCCAAAATGATGATCTTTGTTTCTTCGCATGCGTGGTCGATCTTTAATTCTATCTTCATAACGCCCTCCTTCCTCTTGTCCTAAGTATACCGAAGAAAGATCCATAAATCTACAGATCATCGATAGGTGGTCGGTTTTTGACGACGGATGGTCCATACCGACTTCCACACTACTATCCAATGAGATCATCACATCAATACAGTTCCGATGGAACGATGCAGCAGAGGGCACCATTCCGTATAAGCTATCGAAAATAAAAATGTTGTTAAATGTCGGATCTAAAAGATAACAGTATCCGATATCAAAAAAAGGGCATGAAGCCCTTTTGGATCTTTGTTTTCATCCATGAACAGATCAGATATTGGCAGAGATCTGTTTTTGTGTTTTCAGCACCAAAGCCTCGCATGAGAAATTGCGATACGGCTGTCGGCTGAAAGTCTCGTACAACGAACATATCTTGTCCACTATGCACACGATCAGGCTCTCGCGATAGATCGGAGGGATCGGGATCAGCGGAAACATGTGGCGTACGATGATATTCTCTTCGATCGCATTGAGCTTTCGGATCTTCCTTGCATTGCGAAGCGAAGTAAAAGGGTGGCGGAATCCGTGAAAAGAGTGCGATCGGTCATAGACATGCCAATCATACAGATAATAATCATGCAACAATGCGCCGGTGATCAGCGATCGTGCATCCACTCTGATCCGGAAGGCTTTGGCGAACAGATAGCTGAAATGCGCCACCGCCACGGAGTGCAGCAGCGTGGAAGTGTTGCCATGCTGCACATACTCATCCATCTCCTCAAGAGACGAGTTGTTTGCGAGATCGAGATACAGATCGCGAAAGATGCTCATCTCATCTTTTGATAGAGAGAGATTCGGATGATTTTGGATGAGATCCGAGAAAAATTTTAATAACATATTTCACCTACAGTCAAAAGGATGATCTTTATAGGAGCATCATACCAAAGATAAAAAGCTGAGGTCAAGCGGATCGATACAAAAACCACCTTCTATACAAATATATTACAGATCACGAGCGACATCACATTTTGCGATCCCCGATCAAAATGGATCCGCCTAAGAAAGATCGGGCTGCGATCCCGTGGATGTCTCTCCTGCTCAAGGCGAAGGTTTTAAGCTCCCTACAATGTTTTATCGTCCGGACGGATCTTTTTGGATAGTGGAAGAGCCTCAAGCTCACCGAAAAATTTGACATGCGATCTATCTTTTGATCGATGCGGCGATCCGTCGATAAGTGTGTCGGATCCCCCGGATCGCGATGCTGTACGCCAGGATATTCTCGGGAAGCGACATGCCGATATAGCCGGCATCGCCGAGATGGTGGATGTCGGTACCTGTCATCTTGCACAAGAGAGCGATCTCCCGGATCGTGTCTTTGTCCGCCCCTTCCTGTGAAGTACCGATCGCCGTCATGGTGAGTTTTCCGTGTTGGTGAGCGATCTCGACGAGTTGCCTTACATATTCCATCGTGATGCCGGGAACGGTGCCCGGCGCAGGGAGCAGGATGACATCGGCTCCTGCCCGGCAGAACTGCTTCACATCCTCCGTCGTGATGATATTTTGTCCGCATTCGGACAGGATCCCGCTGCCGTGCATCTTGCCGGCGATCAAAAGGATCTCCTCTCCCAGTCGCTCGCGGATCGCATGCAGGCTCTTGACGATATGCCCGTTGCTGACGCCGATGCCGGGGTTTCCGGTCAATACGATGAAATCGGCACCCATCTGTGCCGCCTTCTCGGCATTGTCTGCGGTCGCTTTACGTCCGCTGATATTTCCCCACATCGTACTGTCATCCAGCACCTCGTCCACCGGCTCAAGATTCAGCCCGACGACCCGACCGGTCAGCTCTTTGACCTTTCGGATGACATCCTGCGGCTCACAAGGGGGCAGACCCATGATGCCCGGTTTTTCGAGGTCAAACATATTGAGGATGAGTGCATCGGCACCCATCGAAGCGGCAAGTTCGCAATTGGTGATGTCCAGCAGCATCGGCATGACGACACCGATCGTTTCGCAAAACAGCACACGACCTTCGGAAGCGGCGATGCTCTTGAACAGTTCGTCCTTGGACATTTGAAGATCGGAAGCATTCCGATCGAGAAATCTTTTCATTTTCCATCCTTTCTTGATACGGGCTAACTGACCCAAGACAGATCTTGTGGATTTATTTTTGGTGAGAGTCCTTTTTCGATCTGTTTTCCGACGGACGGATCCAGCTCATAGAGCCTTTTGCAGCAGTGATATTTCGCATAATATCTTTTGTTCCACCGAAAGAGCGGGATAAAGAACAACGAAAAGCAGCTATAGGTCATGATGACCTCGATCTGAGCATACTGTCCGCAATCTTCATGCACGTTGAGACCGGCATGATGATCTAAATTTTTTTGTTTTGAACTCACTCCCCAAATAAATATCATAGCGACTCCTTTCTTGGTTTTCAAGATCATGATACCTTTGTATTTTTTCACTGCCTTCGGACCGGACCGATCTTCCAAAAACAACTCGATCGCCGGATCGATCCTTCTCGTAGGATGTTTTGGATCTGTAACAGTCCTCTTTCTATATGTATTCCCTCAAAAGAACGGTTATAAGCACCAAAGTGAGAAGGTCGGGGGGTAGCGACATCGATATTTTCAACAGGGTCCGTCGTCGTGGATGGAAGTTGGGCGTGATCTATGTTATGATAAAACTATCAGTAAGCTTTGGTATCCGATAGCTTTTGATCGCTCGTTCTTGCCCATCCGACATGGCTTACGTATTTGAGCGTCCTTTCGACGCTCCATTATACATCCGGTATTCTGATCCTATATCGATCGGTTTTTAATAGCCGGTAACCGGATGAAGGATCATCGCATAACGATGATCGGGATGCAGCCACGGCGAAGAGAGACGATGATAACAGTTTTTCAAAAGCGGAAAATTCCAAGGATCGGAAGTAGTGAATAACCGATAAAAATACTATAGACAGAACCTTTTATCGAGGGATAGTTGTAGAAAAATAAAAAATGTGGGTATAATAATTTTAAAGACACTTACATAAAAAGCGATCTGCTGCACTGGGCATGTAGGCAGCAGGATCGAAAATTTTTTGAAAAACTTCACAAAACGGAGGTGAGGAGATGAAACTCAAAGATCATTATTCTTCAAAATTAGATGCTCCGGTTTTGGAAAAATTGGATGCAGTATACGAAGAGGCGATGAAGGAGCTGATCGATCAGATCGAGCGTGGAGACTGGACCGGAAATCAGAAAAAGAGGCAGAAGGCGAGCATCCTGCCAAATATCGCACTGTACCGGAGCTTTATCCGGCTGGGGATCCCGAAGGATCGGGCAAAAGAGCTGGTGAGGGAGCGTGCCTATGCCAAAGCACATAAGCTCCATGATGTACTGGCGGCATTTTTCCGCATCCCGCGATTTTCAAAAGTTTTTCGTTTCTTTATGCGAAAAGGGATGTCGGGCGATGAGATCTGGCATACCACGATCCTCTCCGATGACGACAAAGGCTTTGTGATGGATATCACAAAATGTCTGTGGAAAGACACCTGCTCGCATTTCGGATGTCCCGAGATCTGCGAGATCTTTTGCTCCTCTGATCATATCGTATTCGGGAACATCGACAAACTCGAATTTTTGCGCAGCCAGACCTTGGGCATGGATGGGAGCAAATGTGATTTTGATTTTCGGTTCCGAAAACATGGCTAGACTTTCTAAGCTCGTTATGTTATGATAAAGAAAAAATAAAGGAGTTGAAAAAATGGAAATTACTTCTTGCTAATGATTATCGGTATGACGGATATGCGGTCGAGACCGCTGCTTTGTCGTGCCTGTGCAAGAAGGATCATTTTATCAACTTTCACGGGTGAACTGTGCTTTTGTTCATTTGCAGTTGTGAGAAGTCTTTCTTGCAACTGCTTTTTTTGTAAAGGAGGACAAAATGTCACAGATCGATGTGCAGCATCTCACTTTTGCCTATGAGGGAAGCTATGATAATATTTTTGAAGATAAGAGCTTTCGGATCGACACGGACTGGCGCCTGGGTCTCGTTGGAAGGAACGGAAAAGGGAAGACCACTTTTTTGAATATATTGAGAGGGAAATATGCTTATCAGGGAAAGATCACGGCATCCGTCGAATTTGACTACTTTCCTTTTGATGTGCCCGACCCGGATAAAACGGCGATCGAAGTCGTTGAGGCGATCGATCCGGATCATGAATTTTGGAAAGTTTTACGGGAGATGGATCTGCTCGAATTATCGGAAGAAGTCCTGTTTCGTCCCTACTCTACGCTGTCGGGGGGAGAGCGGAGCAAGCTGATGCTTTCGGTCCTGTTTTCAAAAGAGGGACGATTCGCATTGATCGACGAACCGACCGATCATTTGGACCGGCACGGCAGAGAATTGGTAAGCCGTTATCTGAGGCGGAAAAAAGGCTTTGTGCTGGTGTCCCATGACAGAGATTTTTTGGACGGATGTGTCGATCATATCCTCTCGATCGATCGCAACGGTCTGGAGATCCAAAAAGGGAATTTTTCGTCCTGGTGGAAGAACAAGCAGCAACAGGATGCGTTGGAGATCGAGCAAGACAGGAGGCTGCGTGGTGAGATCAAAAGGCTGGAAAACAGTGCGCGCGAAAAATCAAACTGGTCGGATAAAGTCGAGCAGAGCAAGTTTGGCAACGGACCGGTCGACCGAGGTTATATCGGTCATTTAGCGTCAAAAATGATGAAGCGTTCCAAGTCGATCGAAAAGCGTCAGCATCGTGCGCTGGAAGAAAAGTCAAAGCTTTTGAAAAATATCGAACGCGCGCATCCGCTCAAGATCGAGCAGCTGCCGTATCATACGGATCTCCTCTGTGCGCTGGAGGATGTTTCGATCTCCTATGACGGTCGGGCGGTATGCGAGAAGGTCGATCTCAGCATCCGCAAAGGCGATCGCATCGCCCTGTGCGGCAAGAACGGGAGCGGAAAGTCGAGCATATTGAAACTGATCTGCGGAGAGAAGATCGATATCACGGGTGAGATCAAAAGGAATGATCGGCTCAAGATCGGATATGTATCACAGCAGACCGACCATCTCCACGGCAGTTTGAGCGTCTATGCCAAATCTTTGGGGATCGATGAGAGTCTGTTCAAAGCGATCCTTCAAAAGCTGGATCTGTCAAAAACTCAATTTGAAAAAGATATGAGCTCCTTCAGCGAAGGACAGAAAAAGAAGGTCCTTATCGCCGCTTCTTTAGCACGACCGAACCATCTTCTCATCTGGGACGAGCCGCTCGATCATATCGATGTCATCTCACGCATCCAGATCGAGGAACTCTTGCTGAATTCTGAGCCGACCATCCTGTTTGTGGAGCATGATAGCGCCTTTTGCGACCGGATCGCAACCTCGATCGTGGATCTGGATGCGCGATCGACGAGCGGGCGGTCTTAAAACGGATCCGAAGTTTTGAAGATAAGATCCTTTGGACGCTCATTTCAAGCCGCTCGGAATTTGTCTTCATCATATTCTTTAGAACTACCACTTGGTGACATTTTTATTTTTTATAGTTTGTAAGAATGTTCCTCCACCGCTACTGTTCCGTTGGAATTGCAGGTATGTGTTGGTTTTATGGGATAATGGTATCAAATGCCGAGCGGAATCTGTCCTTGTGCAGATTTTGTTTAAAGGATATAATGATCCTGAGGAAATGTCGGGGGCATCGGATCCCATTTGTTTGAAATGATCTTCATGCCGAAGCTTCTCGGGGATCCGGGCTTCGGCGGATCGGACGGGAGTTTTTATGAGCAACAATGATCAGGCTAAGAAAAAGATCTTGATCGATGAGATCTACTCGGATCTGTCGCTGTTTCAGGATATCGATGGGATCGATATCAAAGAGGCATTGAAATGCCTTGTCGCATCGGAAAAAGTGTATGAAAAAGAGGAGCATATCGTAGATCTCGGGGAGAGGATCCGCGATCTCGTCGTCATTCTTTCGGGCAATGTGTATTTGTATAATGTGGATTCACAGGGAGAGCGCAATATTTTGTTTGAGATGAAGAGAGGGGATCTGATCGGCGGTCCGTCGGTGTTTTCGGAGGATGATGCGGCACCCTATGGTGCGGTATGCGTCGATCGTTGCCGCGTGCTGGAGATCGATCCGAGCGAGATCATCTCCAAGGGGGAGCCTCTGTGCCGTTTCAAAAGCATGATCATGCGCAATCTGCTTTTTATGATCTCGGAAGAAAACAGATCGCTGCGAAACAAACTCTATATGACTTCGATCCGATCGCTTCGGGAAAAGATATACAACTATCTTTATCTACAGGCGAGCATAAACAAGAGCAATGCTTTTACGATCCCTTTTGTCAACCGCTCGGATCTTGCGGACTATCTCAATGTCAACTGCAGTGCACTCTCACGGGAGCTCGGCAGGATGAAGGATGAGGATATCCTGGATTTTTACAAAAACAGTTTTATACTCAAACGCTACCCATAAGACAGTGGATGAGATAAGCTATGATCGCAAGAAAGGATCAAAAGACACAGCGAAAAGAACCAAGGCATCGAGAAGCTCTGGTTCTTTCCGACCTGTTTTTTGATACTGATGTTTCGATCTTATTCCGACGGCTTGACGACGGTCAACAGCATCTTGAATGATTTTTGTGCTTTGAGCGCATGTCGGATATTTGCCGGCATGATGATGTTTTCGCCTTTGTTGACGACATGGACCTGATCTCCGATCGTGATCTCCGCAGTACCGTCCAAAATATATACCATCGCATCGCCGGTCGATGAATGACCGCCGATCTCTTCGCCTTCGTAAAGGGAAAATAGTGTAACGATCAGGTCGGAACGCTTGACGAGCGTTATGCTCGCAACTTTGTTCTGCTCATGATCGATCTGATCCGCCATTGTGAATACTTCGCCCATCGGCATGTGGTTGATAAATGCTTTACTCATGATCTCCTCCTATTTTATACTGGTCTGCAGCATCTTGCATGGCACGAGTGCAAGCAAAGAATGCTCTTCTTCCGGTTTTACGATGATCGTTTCGTTTTCATTCAACATAAACTTTTTGCCTTCTATCACAACTTCCATTTGTCCTTCGATCAATGTGAACTGCTCGGTGTTCGGCGTCTGCTCTTCGGTGATCGCCTCGTCTTTGTCAAAGGAGAACAGTACGATCCGGATATCCGGCGAATCACATAGTGCAAGACTGATCACACGATCCTTTTTGTAGTCGATCAGTTCGGGAAGCCGAAAGATGCTCCCTTTTTCGATGTTTTTAAATCCTGCCATAATTCCCTCCTTGTTTGTATCTATCTTATGACAGATCGAAAATAAATTCCATTGCCGTGGCAACGAAAAATCGAAAGGATCTTTGATCCCTTCGAATGGTCGATCGCTTGGAATATAAAGATGATCCGTCTTCTTTTGCGTATTTTGAGGAGTCTTTCTGCCGAATTCTCACGGCGTGATCGGACAAAGGCTTATACGGAAAGTTTTTCCATGTTATAATAGTTTATGATCTCGCGTGGATCAGATAAAAGGATGGGGCGGTATGGATATGAGATTAGAGGATTTTTTTAGAGAAAACCGAAAGGTCGCGCTTTGTTTTTCGGGTGGCGTCGATTCGGCGTATCTGTTCTATGCGGGCAGATCATTCGGTGCTGAGGTGCAGCCCTATTATTTGAAGACGGAATTTCAGCCGGCTTTTGAGCTCGACGATGCGAAAAGACTTGCCGGCGGGCTCGGCGTTTCGCTCCGCATCCTGGAGATGAGCGTTTTGGAAAATGATCTCGTTGCCCAAAATGATTCCAAACGCTGCTACTATTGCAAAAACAGCGGGCTGGGTGCTCTGTACTCTCTGGCTCGCGCGGAAGGCTACGATGTCGTGATCGACGGTACCAATGCCGATGATGATCCGAGCGATCGCCCGGGCATGCGTGCGCTGGGAGAGATCGGCATCTTATCGCCGCTTCGGATGGCAGGACTGACGAAGCAAATGATCCGCGATCGGTCCAAAGAGGCGGGACTTTTTACCTGGGACAAACCGGCTTATGCCTGCCTTGCTACGCGCGTTCCGACGGGAACGAGGATCGATGCGCCGACGCTGCACAAGATCGAGCGATCGGAACAGGCTTTGTTTGAGCTCGGTTTCAGCGATTTCCGCGTAAGGGTGCTCGGAGGAACTGCCCGATTGCAACTGAGGGAGGAACAGATGCCAAAAGCACTTGCGATGAGAGAACAGATCTTGGAGAGGATCTGTTTTGACGAGGTGCTATTGGATCTCAGGGCGAGATGATCGAATAACAAGGACATGGATCTTGGAGGAAAGATATATCACCGAATGCGATCGCAGGATCGCTTCGAGGTCGGATCGGATCCGGCGGAAAGGATATTTATGGATATGCTCACTTTGCTGCAAGCGGTCGCCGACGGCAAAAAAACGCCTGAGGAGGCATTGCTCGAGCTGAAAATGCAACCATTTGACAAAGAAGGATTTGAAGATATCGGCTTTGCACGGCTCGACACTCACCGCAAGATCCGTCAGGGGACTTCGGAAGTGATCTTCGGCGAAGGGAAGACGGTGGATCAGATTCGGGGCATCCTGCAGCGTCTGCAAGGATCGGAGAAGAATATCCTGGTCACGCGGCTGAGCGAAGAAAAGGCGAACGCCCTTGCCGAAGATCTTGAGCTGCAGTATCATCCGCAGGCCCGGATCGCCGTTGTAGATCCGGCAGAACAGGAGATCGAGCAAAAAGGCTATATCTTGGTCATCACCGCCGGCACGAGCGACATCCCCGTCGCGGAGGAAGCTGCGGTCACGGCTGAGGCTCTGGGCAATGAAGTGAAAAGGCTCTATGATGTCGGCGTTGCCGGTCTGCATCGTTTGCTTGCCGAACTCCCGACCATCATGCAGGCTCGGGTCATCGTTGCGGTGGCAGGGATGGAAGGGGCACTCGTCTCTGTGGTCGGCGGTCTGTCCGATCGTCCTGTGATCGCAGTACCGACCGGTATCGGATACGGAGCGAATATGCAAGGGGTCACCACTTTGCTCTCGATGCTGAGCTCCTGTGCAAGCGGCGTGAGCGTTGTCAACATCGACAACGGATTCGGCGCAGGCTATCTGGCGAGTATGATCAATAAAATGTAAGAACAAGAAGAGGAAGAGACAGGGCTATGCAGAAGGGTCTAAAGACAGAGCGGGAAAGAAAGTTTTGATCGGGATCGAAGGAAGCCCTCGTACCGGATCGTTTTAAGCTCTTTAGGAGCTTGCAGAAGCTTTGTTTTGTCGGGTGTCTTCTTGCGATCGATCTCAAAAGATCATATCAGATATATCATTTGTGAGACCATATATCACAGCAGTCATACTTTTGCCTGGAGCATGGAACAGAAGAGCATCGAATTTTTGTTCGATAAGAAGGAGAGATAATGAGAACATTGTTTATAGAAACAACGATGGGAGCATCGGGCGATATGCTCCTGGGCAGTCTGATCGGACTGATGGACGATCCGCAGGGCTTTGTCAAAAGGCTCGAACAGATCGGCATCGACGGACTGGAGGTGGAATGCAAAAAAAGCGACTCCATGGGGGTCGCAGGCAATCGTCTGATCGTGCGGATCGACGGTGTGGAAGAGGGTGGACATCACGACCACAAACATAAGCACAAGCACAAAGATCACGACCATGATCACAGAGGCGATGAAGACGATCAACATGAGAGACATCACCATAAGAAGGACAAAAAGGACCACGACAAAAAAGATAAAAAGCGTAAAGAAAGATCGGATGATGACGAAAGCATCGAACTGAAACTTGAGAAAGAGGCGACCGATCATAAATGCTGTGGTCATTTCCACCTCCATGAGGATGGACATAAGAGCTGCTGTAGAGAGAGCGCGAAGCATCATAGCTCCGACGGCGAACATCGACGAAAGGACGATCACGAAGATCGATCACATGAGCATCATCCGCACCGGGACATCGCATCGCTCGGCAAGATGATCGACCGGTTGGCGATCCCTGCCCATATCAAGACACAGGCAAAAGAGATCTACCAGCTTTTGGCGGAGGCGGAGGCGATCGCTCACAACAAACCATCCTCCCAGATCCATTTTCACGAACTGGGCGAAAAAGATGCGGTCTTTGATATCGTCGGAGTCTGTCTGGCGATGGACGAGATCGGGGCGGAGAAGATCATCGCTACGCCGGTCCATGTAGGTTATGGCAAAGTGAAGACCGCACATGGCAAACTGCCGATCCCTGCACCTGCGACCGCAGAACTGCTCAAAGGCATCCCGATCTACAGCAAAGATATCAAAGGCGAGCTCTGTACGCCGACCGGCGCGGCACTGCTCAAATACTTTGTGCGTGGATTCAGGCAGATGCCGCCGGCAACATGGGATCGGATCGGCTACGGGATCGGAAGCAAAGAATTCAAAGAACCGAACATCCTTCGGACCTTTTTGGGCGAATGTGATCTGTGATGATCCTTTCTTATACTATTATCTTTTAGAACTACCACTCATCACCATTTTTATTTTGATAGCTTGTAAGGAATGGCGATCCGATCGCTGCATCGTTCTGGTGGAACGGCAAGATATCTATGTGATGATCTTATGGGATAATAGTATGAATAGATCTTTAAGCAGCATGATCTTGAAATTTTTTTCAAACTTTGTCGGAGCAGCTATGGTTTGGATCGAACGGAGGTCATGCTGTTTTTATGCCTGTATCCGATCGCGACTGTTTTTGTAAAGGACTCCGACCGATACAAAAAACCTATGATATCCATAAGATAATTCGATCGGAAGTATCTCGATCATTGGAACAAGTTTCGACAAACTGTGGTATGCTTAATATGGTAACGAAGGCATGACCGATGCGATAAGAAAAATTTAGAATGGATATAAGGAGATCAAAATGGAAAAAATAGCGATCATTGGAATGGGGAGCAGCGGAATGGCTGTTCTGGCGGCATACGAAAAAGAAGTCGATCCGGCGAGAGTGTCGATCGACTGCTACGATTCGTCCGAGAGTTTCGGACGAGGATATCCGTACCGGGAAGAATCGGAAGATGTGATCTTGAACCTGAAAACAAGAAAGATCAGCTACGACTATCAAAACAATGACGACCTCGCCAATTGGCATGAGGAAAACAACAAGCCGGAGCCGGTATATACTTCGAGATCGGCTTTCGGCGAATATACACGAGACCGTTTGGAAAAAACGATCGCCAAAACCAAGGCGAACAAGATCACCGAGATGATCGTAAGGATGGATCGTGTCGACGGACGATGGGAGCTGGAGACTGAGAAAGGAACGATCAAAAGATATGACCGTGTCCATCTTTGCAACGGAGAGCTTCCGCAGCGACATCTTTCCGCAGTGGATCAACAAAAAAACTTTATCCAGGATATCTATCCGGTAAAAGACAAACTCGCTCATATCAAACCGACGGATCGAGTTTGCGTGATCGGGGCAGGACTGACCGGTGTCGATGTGACGACGCATCTGATCACGGAGAAAAAGATCGGGCATGTCGCGATGTTCTCAAGGACCAATGTGATCCCGACCGTGCGCGTCGATCCGGTGATGCTTCAGATCAAGGTGCTCACCATCGAAAAATTGCAGCAGGTCTTGGCAGAGAATTTCGGCAGGATCACTTTTGAACGATTCGACGAGCTTTTCAACGAAGAACTGAAGGCTCATGATATCTGCTATGATCGTTTTGTCAAAAAACACATGATCAGCGGGATCGATGAACTGCGTGTCAACATCAACGATCCGGACGAGCTCGCTCGTGTGCAGGCTCTTTTGCCGATCATGAATGTGGTGTTCAACAAAGTATGGGATTCGATGGGCAATTCCGATCGGATCAAATTCCGTGCAAAATATCATCCGTTCATGTGCTTGAACCGAAGCCCATTGCCTTTGGAGTCCGCAGAGATCCTGATCAAAGCGGAAGATGACGGCATCCTCACCATGCCGAAAGACATCTGCGATGTAGCGGTTCGGGAAGACGGAAAATTTGTCTTGAAACGAAAAGATGGAAGCATCGATGAAAGTGCAGGTGCTTTTGACTATGCGATCAATGCGACCGGTCTGGATACCAAGATGACCAATGTAGAAGAAAAGAATGCTCTGTTGGCAGAGCTTTTGGATAAGCGTTATGTTATGGTCGACGAATACGGCGGACTGGCAGTCGTACCGGAGACGATGGCGGCGATCTCCCCTCGATACGGAACACTTTGCGATCTTCATGTCCACGGAGTTCTTGCATCGGGCGTGCAATATCGAAACAACTCCCTGCTGATCATGCAGATGACGGCGCACCGATCGATCAAAGAGCTATACCGATAAAAAGCGCATCAAAACAAAGGCTCATCGACCGAACGAAACGGCTCCGGAGAGAGGAGATAGCCCTCGGATCGACAGGTCTCTTATAGAAAAAGTATTTTCAGGAAAAGATCGGTCACGGTGAAAGAGATCGATCTTTTCTCATGCTATTATCCAATAAAATGATCCTATAGATATTTTCGTTCCGATGATGTGGCGGGGGGCGCCGTTCCCTACGATCGATAAAAAAATCATCAGTATGCCGAAACCTATTTGGATCCGGAGCATCGATCCGAGCTCCTATGAGTGAGACCCCTCAATATTCGTTAGGACGACTGCCGATCGTATCAAATAAGGTGCAAAAATATTTCCATGCTTTCTATCGAGGTTCGGTATCACACTATTTATTCTTTAGAACCGACACTTAACAACATTTTTATTTTCTATAGCTTATATGGAACGATGCACTCGACCGTTTCGTCGTCTCATTAGAACGGAATGTTTATATGCTTATTTTACTGGATAATAGTATCAATGTCCGACCCAAAGGACGGGAGTATCAAAAAAGGGGCTAAGAGCCCCCGGGATCATTCCTGCGCCGATCGCAAGTTCGGATAATATCTTTTGGAATAGATGATGTAAGGCACGCAAAATATCAGAAGGACGATCATCGGGATGACGATCGGGTTTTTGAGTCCTGCCATCATCTCAAATTTTGATATGATAAATTGTGAGACAGAGACGATGCCATAATTTGGAACTCGAATGAACAGCAGGAACAGTGTCGCCTTGAAAAAGCCGGAGATCTTTCTGTCGAGTCGCCAATGATTCCAGATGATGAAACAGCAGGTCAAAAGAGCGAGATTAGAAAAGATCTCGATCGGGATCCAAGGATAGAAGAAGTTGTAAAGAAAAGACTCGGAGATCCCATCGAAAAAAAAGATGAATATCGAACGGATCGTTGTGCCGACGACAAAGAGGAATGGCTGGATATAATGATCCGGTCTGTTTTTGAAAAGGGTCTTGATCCCCAAGAGCAGTCCCATTGTCGTGATCACATAGACAACGGCGTTCAGATTCTCAAAAAGCTCAAAAAACTTATAGTCGAACTCCGGCATATAATGGGATGCTATCGCGAGTCGAAAAAATGCAGTTGTCAAAGAATCTCTCAGGATCGCAAAGACTAAGCCGACCCCGATCCAGAGTACATGATCGATCTTTGGTTTCATAGGGCTCCTTTCCGTTATACGGATCCGATCGCTCCCCGGCGTAGGATCCGATTGGAATGTAAAAGATAGAAAGCACAGATCCGGTCTTGGGGATGACCGGACTTTCGTATGATACTATTATTCTTTAGAACCGGCACTTAACAACATTTTTATTTTTTATAGCTTATATGGAACGATGCCCCGCCCGTTTCGTCGTTTCATTAGAACGGAATGTTGATATGCTTATTTTATTGGATAATAGTATGAGATATCATGGAGCGACACAAGATCTTGTAAAAGAGAGTTCATGGTATTCGCAGGTCGGATCATACGAGTTCGACCTGCGTTATTTTTCCCGTTCAAGTACCATATCAGAGTGAAGCTTTTACACGCTCTCCATCAAGGTAGGTCGCGACGACATCCAGGTTTTCGTCAAGCGCGACGAGGTCTGCCGCATAACCGACTGCGATCTTGCCACATACATCGTCGATCCCGACGGATCTTGCCGGCGTGAGGCTCGCCATCCCGATCGCTTCAAAAGGGGTAGCGATCCCCCATTTTACGACATTTTTGACAGCATCTTTGAGCAATAGGACCGATCCTGCCAATCCGCCGTTTTCCATTTTTGCCGTTCCGTTTGCGACCTTGACATCAAGATCGCCCAATTTGTAGTCGCCGTCCGGCATACAGGTCGCACTCATACAATCGGTGATGAGAGCGGTGGCATCGGACTTTCGCATCCCGACTACGATCTGTGCCGCGGCAGGATGGACATGATGTCCGTCGCAGATCAGTTCGGCGAATACATCTTTGAGCGTCAGCCCGGCACCGACCATCCCCGGATCGCGGTGATGCAGAGGGCTCATTGCATTGTACATATGGACGAAGATGCTCGCTCCATTGTCAACGGCTTCTTTTACCTGATCATAGGTCGCATCGGTATGACCCAGCGCGATCGTGACGCCGATCTCTTTTGCCCCTCGGATAAACTCCATCGAACCTTCAAGCTCCGGAGCGACCGCGATCTTGATCGGAAGCCCCTCTGCCAGACCGACCCAATGTTTGAGCAGGTCGAGCTGCGGATCGCGGAAATGGAGCGGGTTTTGTGCTCCTTTATATTTTTCTGCAAAGAACGGACCCTCCAAAAAGATCCCTCGTACCTTCGCGCCTTCGACTTTGTGATGATTTTTTGCAACATTGATGATGGCACGATCCGTATCTTCGACCGATGCGGTCAGCGTGGTCGGAAGAAAGCTGGTCACGCCGATGCGGGCAGCCGCTTTTGAGATGGCAAGCAGACCCTCCTCGGTCGCATCCATGATATCATGTCCCACCATGCCATGGATATGTGTATCCACGAATCCCGGCGCGACGATATGTTGCGAATGATCGATGAACTCTGCGCCTTCGGGCAATTTTTCGAGGATCGCGGCGATCTTTCCGTCCCGGATCGCCAATATCGCATCATCCTGCATCCTGTCTTCCAAAACGATGCTTTTTGCTTTGATATATTTCATAGTTTTCCTTTCGCTCGGTAAACGATGACCGATAAATGATCTTCTCTTCTCTATCATCGGGAAAAGAAGCAGTAAAGCGTTGGTTTCCGATGATGTCTTCTCTTTCTTTAATTATACAAAAATCGAAGCATAATAACAATCCGAAATTTCGTCTCCAAAAGAAAAAACGCGACTACATTCATAGATCGCGTTTTTAAGGAGAAACAATAAGTTTGGTATTTGCTATCGTCAGCTTTTGCAAAAACTCACAAAAGCGTTGCGATCTTCGGGACGGATCGGCTTACCGACCTTCTCGCGATCGCCCGGCTCAAAAGCTATGGAGCCATCATGAATTTTATGATGAACAGTAGGGATAAGATCCAGGTCAATGCCCGGGTCTCTTTTACCCTGCCTGACAAGAGCTTGATGATACAATAAGAGATCAGTCCGAATGCGATCCCGCTGGCGATCGAATAGGTCAGCGGCATCATGATGATGGTCAGAAAAGCCGGTACCGACTCGGATATATCGGAGAAATCGATCTCGGTGATGCCCCCGATCATCAGTGCGCCGACAAAGATCAGCGACGGAGCGGTAGCCACCGACGGGATAAGCCCTACGATCGGTCCGAAGAGCAGTGCGAGCAGGAACAATGTTCCGGTCACTGCGGAAGTGAGTCCCGTTCTGCCGCCTTCTGCAACTCCGGCACTCGACTCGACATAGGTCGTAACGGTCGAGCTTCCCAGACATGCGCCGACAGTCGTTGCGATCGCGTCACACATCAGAGCCTGCTTCATTCGCGGCATATTGCCGTCCTTATTCAGCATATTCGCCTTTCGAGCGGTCCCGATCAGCGTTCCGATCGTATCGAACAGATCCACCAGCGAGAAGGAGATGACGATGACGATCACTGTCGAAAGCGTCTGTAAGAAATGACCGCCGCCGAACAATCCGCCAAGATCCATCTTGAACAACGAGATCTCTGCAAAATCAGCGAACTGTGTACCCAGATGTGTCGAAAAGTTTTCCGGCAAAGAGGCGTAGTTCAAAAAAGGCAGATAGGAGATGATCGTCGTGATCACGATCCCGATAAAGATCGAGCCGCGTACTTTTCGCGCAGACAATACCGCAATGATCAAAAGTCCCAAGAGAGCGATGACCGCCCCCATCGTATCATGGTAAGTCTCGGGATCCAGCAATCCTTTGAAATTTACGAGCGTGACCTGTGTTGCCGGGCTTGCGACGACGATCTTTGCGTTTTGCAGCCCCAGATAGGCGATGAACAGTCCGATACCGCCGGAGATCGCATGCTTCACATTCGCCGGGATCGCTTCGATGATCGCTTCTCGGATGCCGAAGAGGGTGATCGCGATAAACAACAGTCCGGATATGAACACGAGGACCAACGCCAGCTGATAACTTTCGACCGATCCCACCTCACGTCCGACGATAAGGCTCATCGTCGGCATGATCGTGAATGCGAAAAAAGCGTTGAGACCCATCCCCGGAGCCTGCGCAAAAGGCAGATTCGCCAAAAATGCCATCAAAAATGTTCCGACCGCCGCGGAGATGCAGGTCGCGATAAAGACCGCATTGAAGATCTGTTCATTTCCATGCGAAATGATATCCGGATTTACCAGGATAACATATGCCATCGTAAAAAAAGTAGTCAGTCCCGCAACGATCTCGGTCCTTACACTCGAGCCGTTTTGTTTCAGTCTAAAGATCTTTTCCATCTCTTGAAAAACACTCCCTGTCAAAAAATTCCCTCTGCTATCATAGCATTATCGTACGAGGTTTTCAAGCAATAAAACGATTTTTTTGAAAAAACATCCTAAAAATACACACAAATGCTATCAATAAACAAAATAATGCACAAAAATGTTCGGGTTTTGAACATGGAGAACGTTGATCTGATACTATGATCCAATAAAATAAGCATATCAACATTCCGTTCTGATGAAACGACGAAACGGGCGGGAGCATCGTTCCATAGAAGCTATAAAAAATAAAAATCGTTATTAAGTGCCGGTTCTAAAGAATAATAGTATCATACGAAAGTCCGGTCGATCATCACGATAGATCATGTTACGCAGAAAGGCTGCATGATATCTTGTCGGATGGTGATACGATCGATAGGTATAGCGGATCTTGATCAAAAAGCGAAGAAGGAGCGAAAACCGTTTCGTATCAAAAAAACTGCCGCAAGATGTTTTTTCATGCGACAGTTCAAATAAATTTCAAATTCAGTTTTTCGATCCTGCTGAGGATCTTTACGGGTCCTTTGGAGCTGAAAGTTAACAAAGGTTTTTATAGATCGTAGGGAATGCTTCCCCACCGCTGCATCGTTCCATCAAAGCGGTGTTTATGTCGCGATCTCATTGAATGATATTACGAGCCTTGGTGCTCCTTCCTGCTCGAATGCTATTTTCTTGCGCTCTTTTCGACCAAAGGCAACAGCGTATCGCTATGGATCCGATCGGCAACCGCTTTTCCTTTCAGCAGCTCGACGAGTTTTAATGCAAAATAGATCGCTGTCGCAGGACCTTGGGAAGTGACGACATTTTTATCCATCACGACCATCTCATCGACATATTCTTTGTACGCGATCTCCGACTTGAAGCCCGGATAGCAGGTCCCTTTGATCTGTTGTGCGATACCGGCGCGATCCAATACGATCCCCGATGCACAGATGTTTGCAAGATACTTGTCGGATCGGTCATAGAATTTTTTGAAAGCTTCGATGACACGATCATCGTCCCGAAGATTCGTCGAGCCGGGAAGTCCGCCCGGCGTGATCAGCATATCGTACTGCTCAAGATCTTTGACCTCGTCGATATGGATCGATGCTTCCGCATCCATACCATGCGCGCCCCGTACTTTTTTGTCTTTCTCGATGGAGCACAGATCCGCATGGACCTCCGCTCGGGTGAGGATGTCATAGACTGTCAACGCTTCGATCTCCTCAAATCCGTTTGCCATAAAAATCAGTGCTTTTTTCATCTTTCACCTCATTTCTCAAAATGCAAAACATTGAACGATACTATTATATCATCGGTCGTCACTTTTTGGAATATCATAGCACGAGATCCGATCCGTGAGGCTTCTTTTGTAGAAACGATCGGATCGGAGCAATGTCGGTCGATCATCACCTCCGAGTTTCCTAATATCGATCCTCCGGGACCGGCATGTAATGACGATCATTTCGCTTGCCGAAAACAGTGACCTTACCGCGTTGTTTCGTCGGGAGGGAAATGTATTTATGTGAGGATCTTATGGGATAATAAGTAATGTATTTTGAGCGTATCTATCGGAGCTCTTTTCGATATTTTGCAAGATCGTGAAAAGATCATGTGGCGTTTTTGTGATCCTTGGACCTACATATAACCCGCAGCCTCTTCTCGGGTCAGCCAAAAGTGGATGCCTGTCGTTGAATCGAACCAGCGGTCTTCATTAAAATCTTCGACGATGACATATTCGCCGACTCGATACACAAAGTTTTCATCCACATAAGAAGTCGCCTCACGGAAATTTTGTTTTCCGTCCAAGGATCGGATCGAAAGCACCTTCGCCTTGTCACATCGACAGGTGTTCATCGTCGCGGAAGTCCTTTTGGCATCCTTTGGGATCAACAGCTGTACGATCCGGTCGTTAAAACATTTTTTGTACCCGACAAAAGCCCCCTCTGCCGGACAATAGAGTTGAAAAAATTTTGTTCGCTCATCATACCGGACATCCTGAAGCAACGCATTCTCCAGTACCGAGCCGAAAAGATAGGAGCCCGAGATATCGGCACCTCTAAGATCTGCAAAACGAAGATCCGCCCCGCGCAGATGACAATCGGTCAGCTTTGCATCGCGCAGATCCGCCTTTTCAAGAAAAACCTCCTCCAGATCGCATCCCGACAGATCCGCACCCATGAGGCGCACATTGATAAAAGAAGCTTTCTTGAGATCGATATTGCTCAGACAAAGTCCGCTCAGATCCATATCCTCGAACTTTTCGTGCTGCAAACAGAGCCTTTCGCCGGGGCTCCTGTTCTCCAAAAGTGTGATCAGATCCTGATAGATCATGAGACATCACCTCCCGATCTTATCGTAAGATGAAAAGAAGGCTCTGTCAAGAGGAAGATGCCGAGTGCTATGCGAAGAGCCTGTATGATAGAGCTTTTAGAAATCCTGCGATCCGACTGCAAGCATAAATACCGCAGGAAGTAGGAAAGAATTCGGTTTTTATGATTATACACCGGATTTTTTTGGTATCTTTAGGATATGTGCTGATGTTTCACAAAAAGTTAGGAGATTTTATGAAAAAGATAAGAATGTTTACGGCAGAGTGGTGCCCGCACTGTACCAATGCAAAAGGATGGCTGAAGGAACTGCTCGAAGAGGAGCCGAAGTATAGGGAACTGGAGATCGAGCGGATCGATATCGACACGCAAAAAGAGAAGCTGAGCGATGTGGATTTCTATTACGTGCCGACCTTCTATGTAGAAGATGAAAAGATCTTTGAAGGCGTTCCGTCCAAAGAGATCATCCAAGAAGTATTGGATCGTGCAGCGACAGAAACACGATAGATCTCGGATCGAAACTGACCCCGAGGATCGGTCGAAAGACCGGTCCGAGAGGTCTTTTTTTTGACGTGATGCGATCGATCGACAGCATCCATGGGACCTATCCTCGGGATCGGTCGTTGGAAAGAGTGAGGAATGCCGAAAGTGATATACTTGACAAAAGAACATCGATATATTACCATAAAGTTGTAAAATAAATCAGAAATGAAAAAGGACATTCTCTATAGTGGCATTAGAATGAGCAGGAGATGTCCTTTTTACGACCGGAGGAAAATATTTTATG
>JAUMYO010000017.1:0-9190 GCA_030528605.1 Peptostreptococcaceae bacterium
CAACATAGAAAAAATTTTCATTCCTTATTTGGATACGATCGGCAGATCATCTTGACAAATATTTGGGGATATCACTCATAGGAGCTCGGGTCGATACGATATATTCAAATAGGTATTAGAGGGATGAACATGATCGATCGCTCCGGCAGATCGTTCGATGATGCTCCGAAGTCCAAAGGGATGATGAGATCTTCAAGATGGACATGAAGAAATTTATTGCCATACGATATACTTAATGTTATCATATTGGAATATTAAAAGATCTAGGAGAAACTATGTGGCTTGAAGGAAAGCAGCGCTATGATCAGTTGGTTTGGAGCGCAGAAAAAGAGTCCCTGCTCAAAGAGACGCTTCTTGATGAGATGGATCTCTCGATCCGTGCCGTCGTTGCGCTGAAAAAAGGGGACTATATATTTTTGAACGGAAAGAAGGCGAGAGTTCATGAAAAAACTTGCCAAGGGGACGAGATCCGCGTCGTATTGCCGAAAGAGAACAGTGAATATCTGCCACAGGATATCCCGTTGACGATCTATTATGAAGATGAGGATCTGCTCGTAGTCGAAAAACCGGAGGACATGGTGGTGCATCCGACGAGGAGCCATCTCTATGATACGATGCTCAATGCGGTCCTTCATTACTTCCGGGAGAATGGGATCGAGTCGAAGGTGCGATTCGTCAATCGGTTGGATCGATACACGAGCGGGATACTGATCATCGCAAAGAATGCCTATGCACACAGCGTGATGACCAAGGGTCATTCGATGTGGGGATTGGAGAAGGAATATATCGCGGTCGTCCATGGAAAACTTGAAGGAGAGGGAACGATCGATCGACCGATCGCAAAGTCGGAAGACGGGATCCGTCGGGAGGTCCATCCGGAGGGGCAAAATGCCGTCACACATTATGAGGTGCTCTCATCGAATGAGGAAGCATCCTTGTTGAAGATCCGCCTCGAGACCGGGAGGACGCATCAGATCCGAGTGCATTTTTCAAGCATCGGTCATCCTTTGCTGGGCGATAGGCTCTATGGGGGCGATACCGGACTCATCGGTCGTCAGGCACTACATTCGCTTCGGTTGGCATTTCATTCCCCGAGAAAGGCGGAGAAGGTGGAGATAAAAATAAAGCTCCCGAAAGATATTCAAGAGCTCTTAGAAAAAATATCACCCGATGCAGGACTCGATAAAATCGACTAGATCTTGCACGGTTACGATGCTTTCGATCTTCTCATCCGGGATCTCGATATCAAATTCATCCTCGATGGACATGATGATCTCGACGGCTTCGATCGAATCCGCATCAAGATCGGTAGTCAGGTTGGAGGATAACTGAATGGGATCCCTATCAATGCCTAGCTGTTTGCTGATAATCTCTTGAATTTTTTCAAATATCATAAACTCCTCCTACAAAAAAGATCATTTTGTTAGAGTATAATACAACAAATGGAATTTATCAACTATAAAAATAAGTTTGGAGCAAAAATGAGATATAGAAGACCGAAGGATCACAAAGAAAAGATCGGCGATCTGATCCGAGAAGGGATCATCCTCGAAGCGGTGCGGAAGGTAGAGATCCGTCCTGACAAAAAGTTTTTTATCGAGATCGGGATGGGGCGTGGCGATTTTTTGACCGAGCATGCGCGACGACAGCCTCAGAATGATTATCTGGGGATCGAGAAACAAGCACCTCTCCTTATCTTAGCAGGGCAAAAGATCAAGGATCTGGCATTAAGCAATATCCATCTGATGAGTTTGGATGCGGCGAAGATCGAAGAGGTGATCCGACCGAACTCGGTCGATGGGATCTACCTCAATTTTTCAGATCCGTGGGCAAAACAGCGCTATGCAAAACGTCGCCTGACCCATCTGGAGATGCTGAGGCGATATGAGAAGATCGTCAAGCCGGGTGCAAAGGTCTTTCTAAAGACGGATGATGCCGACTTTTTTGAGTTCAGCCTCAAAGAGATCGAAAAGAGCGATCTTCAAAGGACGAGAGAGATCCGAGATCTATATCATCGGGAGAATTTGAACACTTTAGAAGAGACCGACCCGATCTTGATCCAAACGGAGTATGAAAAAAAGTTTATTTCTTTAGAGAAAACGATTTTTTATCTTGAATGTACCCTCATTTAATTGTACAATGTTAGAAAGGAAAAGGAGGGAAATATGTCTATTACCATTAAGGATGTCGCGAAGCTGGCAGGCGTATCGATCTCGACCGTCTCTCGGGTGATCAACGATTCAAAGCCTGTGTCACCGGACATTCGAGAGCGCGTGCTCCGGGTGATCGAAGAAACCAAATATGTGCCCAATCCGGTAGCCAGAAGTTTGGTCCTTCGCAAGAGCAATTTTATCGGCGTCATCGTGCCCGATATCGCAAACTATAAGACGGGTGAGATGCTCAACGGGATCGAAGAAGTCGGAAAGATCTACGGCTACGATATCCTGCTCTGCAATTCCTATGGCGAGTTTAAGGAAGAGAAAAGATACATCGATCTCTTGCTGAACAAACAGGTCGCGGGGATCATATTTGTCAGCTGGAACCTCACGGAGGAGTCGATCTCCCTGCTCAAAGCGAGCAATATCCCGACGATCTATGTCGGCAAAAATGCTAAAGATTTTGACATCGTATCCGTAGGGATCGATCACTATCAGGCAGGTGCGGATGCCGCGAAATATCTTTTGGGGAAAAAATTCAAAAAAGTATGCGTCGTTGAGGTGAAGAGCAAAGATTCGGCGAATGATGCGGTCATCGTATCGGGATTTGCCGACGAATTTCGGAAAAAAGGGAAGGTATTTCAAAAGCTCGATATCCCTTACTCCAAAGATAAGATCGAAGAATGCTATCAGTTTATGAATGATCTCATCGCCAAAGGAGATAAGCTCCCGGACGTATTTTTCGTGACGGGGGACGAGGCGGCAGTCGGCGTTGTGAATGCACTTTTGGATAATGGAATAAAGATCCCCGATCAGGTGAGCGTGCTGGGATATGATAATTCCAAGATCGCAAAGATCGTCCGACCGAAGCTTACCGCAGTCAGCCAACCGCTCTATGATATCGGGGCTTTGGCGATCGGGGTTTTGATCAAGCATATCGGCGGGCAAGACACCAATGAAAAAGTGACGGTACTGCCTCACTCCATCGTGGAACGGGAGAGCGTACGATAAATGTCAACAGAGAACACTTCGCGGATGAGTGTTTGGCGAGGTGTTTTTTATGAATAGAATATTTTTATGGAGGAAAGAATGAACAAAGTAGTATTGACGCATCAAGGGATCTGCCTGAAAGATGTGATCGATGTGGCAAAGAACGGATATATCTTGGAGCTTTCGGAAGAAGTGAAGAACAGCATCTCGGAATCGCGAAAGATCGTCGATGATTATGTGGCACAGGAGCGTGTAGTATATGGGATCACGACCGGTTTTGGGAAATTTTCGGATGTGTTCATCAGCAAGGAAGATACCGGGAGGCTTCAAACGAATCTGATCGTCTCTCACGCCTGCGGTGTCGGAGAGCCTTTTCCGGAGCATATCGTTCGCGCGATCATGATGCTTCGTCTGAACGCTTTGTCGAGAGGACTTTCAGGGATCCGCCTCTCCACAGTAGAGCAGCTTTTGAACATGATCAACAAGCATGTCCATCCGGTCATTCCGGAAAAGGGATCGCTCGGAGCGAGCGGGGACCTTGCGCCGCTGTCCCATATGGTCTTGACGATGCTCGGACTGGGAGAAGCTTTTTATGAAGGGAAGAGGATGAGCTCTGCGGAAGCCCTCAAACTGGCAGGCATGGAGCCGATCGAGCTTTCTTCAAAAGAAGGACTGGCGCTGATCAACGGAACTCAGGTCATGACAGCGGTAGGATGCTTTGCTCTCTATCAGGCTCAGATGCTGGCGAAACAATCCGATATCAATGTCGGCTTGACGATGGAAGCACTGGAAGGGATCTCGGATGCGTTTGACCCTCGTATCCATGAAGCGAGAGGACAAAAAGGTCAGATCGCGACGGCGGATAATGTCCTTCGCATCATCGAAAATTCTCAGAATATCACAAGACAGGGAGAAAAACGAGTTCAGGATGCTTATGCGATCCGATGTTCGGCTCAGGTGATCGGAGCGACCAAGGATGCTTTGGAATATGTGAAACAGAAGATCGAGATCGAGATCAATGCGGTGACGGACAATCCGCTGATCTTCAAAGAGGATGACTCCGTGATATCGGGCGGGAATTTCCACGGACAGCCGATGGCGCTGCCGATGGACTTTTTGGCGATCGCGATCGCGGAACTGGCGAATATCTCGGAGCGTCGTTTGGAGCGTCTGGTCAACCCTGCGCTGTCGAACGGTCTGCCGGCATTTCTGGCAAAGGATGGCGGGTTGAACTCGGGATTTATGATCGTGCAGTATTCGGCTGCCGCTCTGGTTTCTGAAAACAAGATCTTAGCGCATCCGGCATCGGTCGATTCGATCCCGTCTTCGGCAAATCAGGAAGATCATGTGTCGATGGGAACGATCGCTGCAAGAAAGGCTTTGGAGATCGCAGAGAACACCAAGAATGTCTTGGCGATGGAGCTGATGGGTGCGTGTCAGGGGATCGATCTTCGCGGATCCAAACCGCTTGGCAAAGGAAGCGAAGCGGCATACCGTGCGGTGCGCGAGAAGATCTCCTTGGTCGAAAAAGATCGCGTGATGTACACGGATATCGATCGATATGCAGAACTTTTGGATAGTCGGGAGCTGATCGAGAAGGTCGAACGAGCTGTAGGTGAGATCCGATCGATCTGATCGTGAAAAATCCTTTTCAAATTTGGTGTTTTGGTATATAATATAATAAAGCCTGAGGTGTTGGTGATGTCACCTAAATTCAACCGACATTTTATTGACGGGATTCTGATCGTACACCTGTAGCTGACAAGCCTTCCTGAAAGGATCTCAAAAGCAGGCGTCAAGAGACCCACCTGAGTTTGACTCGGGAGTGAATTTAATGGCATTACGGCATTTTGGGTTTTTTATTTGCATTGATAAGACTATTGCGATGTGCAGTAGTCTTTTTTGTTTGGAAAAGATCGGCTGCTTGGGAGGATCTTTTGCCCTCTCACCGAGAAAAAGCCAAAAACTGTAATTTGATATGATCTTTTTGCCGTAAAGTTTGTCAATTTGGAGCTGTTTGTGGTAAAATAATGTATTAGAGAAAAATATCGATTGATGGAGGAAAGTTTTGCAAATTCATTCTGAAGAAATATTCAAAGGGGTCAAGCTGATCACGATCCCGTCGATGCAATATAAAACAAATCTGATCTCGATCTATATCAAGCGTCCGCTGGATCGATCCGAGGTCACCAAAAATTCGCTGCTCCCTTATGTTTTGAGATCCGGGAGCAAGGAGCTCAAGACACAGTCCGTTATGGTAAAAGCACTTCAAGAACTGTACGGAAGTTCGTCCAGTGTCGGTGTCCATAAGATCGGAGAGAAGCAGATCCTCAGTTTCAAACTTGCTTACACGGATGAAAAGTATCTGGAGGAGAAGATCGCGGGACCTGTGATCCGGATCCTGATGGATATGGTATTCGAGCCGCTTGTTGAAGAAGGAGGATTCCGATCATCCTATGTCGATCTGGAAAAAGAAGTTCTCAGTGAAGCGATCCTTTCAAAGATCAACAACAAGGACACGTATGCGATGGAACGGTTGACCCATCATATGTGCGAAGGGGAGCCGTTCAGCATTCCGGAGGACGGTTTTGTAGAAGATCTTGAGCAGATCGATGCGCAGACTTTGTATGCGCATTATCGCGAGGTGATCGAAAGCTCGGAGATCGATATCGCGCTGGCGGGCAATATCGATAAAGAGCTTGTGGTAGGGATCCTTCGTTCTTATTTGGAGCACAAAAGAGGCGAGCTCAAGCATATCCCGAGAGAAGAGATCCGTAAGGAGATCGACCGACCGAAAGAGATCATTGAGAAAATGCAGGTCGCACAGGGCAAACTCGGTATAGGATATCGAACCGATATCGATGTCCGAGACGATCTTTATATCCCGCTGACGGTCTACAATGTGATACTGGGCGGAGGAGTCAGCTCGAAGCTGTTCCTCAATGTTCGCGAAAAGCATTCGCTCAGTTATTCGATCGGATCCGGACTGGAGCCGATGAAATCTCTACTTTATATCCGCGCAGGGATCGAGACCTGCGATCTGGAAAAAGCCAAGACTCTGATCTTTGCCGAAGTGGAAGATATGAAGAAGGGCAATATCACGGAGACGGAGCTGACCAATGCTAAGATGTATCTGATCAATGCGATCCGCTCGGTCAACGATTCCATCTGGTCGATCTCGGACTATATGTATATGCTGAGCGTACAGGGAAGAGATCAAACGGTCGAGGAGATCATGGATCAAATACGAGCCGTTACGATCGATATGGTGGTGGAAGCCGCTCAGAAGATCAGATTGGATACCATTTACTTTTTGACAAATGATGAGGTGAGCAATGCAGAATAAAAACTCGCTGTTCGGAGAAAAGCTATATCATACCAAACTCGACAACAATCTGAATGTGTTCTATATGCCCAAAGAGGGATTTACAAAAAAATATGCGGTCCTGGCGACCAATTACGGATCGAACGACCTGAAATTCATCTCACCCCGAACGGGAGAGCAGGTGGAGCTCCATCACGGCATCGCTCACTTCCTGGAGCATAAGATGTTTGAGCAGCCGGACGGATCGGATGCTTTCGGACGATTTGCGCAATATGGTGCCAGTGCCAATGCGTACACCAATTTTAACATGACTGCGTATCTTTTCGGAACGACGGATAATTTTTATCCGGCGTTGGAGCATCTGCTCTCTTATGTGAGCCAGCCTCATTTTACTGATGAGAATGTCAAAAAAGAGCAGGGCATCATCGCGCAGGAGATCAAGATGTATGACGACAACAGCGATTGGAGACTGTTTTTCAACACGCTTCGGGCGATGTATGTCACGCATCCGAATCGTATCGACATCGCGGGGACGATCGATTCGATCGATCGGATCACGAAAGAAGAACTCTATGAGTGCTATAAGACCTATTATTCGCCATCGAATATGGCTTTGTTCGTCATCGGGGATCTGGACTGGGATCGGATCCTTGCGACCATAAAAAAAGTGGATATGCCGGACTATATGGAAGGCAAGGAGATCCAAAGGATCTTCGAGCGGGAGCCGGATCATATCGCACAGAAGAAGATCGTCAACGAGATGGATGTTTCGATCCCGATGTTCTCGATCGGCTACAAGGATCGATGGAACGGTCGGATCGACGGTCAAGCACTTTTGAAAAAAAATCTGGAAACGGAGATGATCTTTTCAAGCCTTTTCAGAAAAGGCAGCGAGCTGCATGAGTATCTCTACGATCATCAACTGATCCTGGAGCCTTTGTCTTGTGATTACAATTCTCACAACGATCACGGTCATTCGATCTTATCGGGCGAGTCGCGTGACATCGAGACCGCTTGTGCCAAGATCAAGGAATGTATCGCATATCATCAGGAACATGGGATCGACAAGGCGGTGTTTGAGCGTGTGAAGAAGGCGAAGCTCGGATCTTTCGTGAGAAGCTTCGATTCGATCGAAGGGATCGCAAACTCGTTTTTGAACTATCATTTTGAAGGGATCGATTTTTTTGATATCTATGACGGCATCCGTTCGATCACTTTGGAGGATGTCGACCGTCGGCTGAAAGAACATTTTGATGAGGAGATGTCCGTCCTTTCGATCGTTCAGCCGATAGAAAGCAGGTAATATGGATCCGACAGCATTTACGGTTTTTGGGATATCGATCACATGGTATGGGATCATTTTGACTTTTGCGATGGTCCTGGCAGTGACTTTGTCTATGAAAAGTGGGAAAAAGCAAGGTTTTGTTGCAGATGATTTTTTGGATATCGGCATCGTTGCTTTGCCGACAGCGATCATTTGCGCAAGAGCGTATTATGTTTTGTTCAATCTGTCAAGCTATGATACGATCTGGGATATGATCAACATTCGACAGGGCGGGCTTGCCATTCATGGCGGATTGATAGGAGGCGTTCTTGCGGGTGTTATCGTTGCAAAGATCAAAAAAATGAACATCATCCGTGCGATGGATGTCGTCGTACCTTTTATCGCGCTGGCACAATCGATCGGACGGTGGGGCAACTATGTGAATCAGGAAGCTTATGGCGTGGCGACCGATCTTCCTTGGGCGATCACGATCAACGGGCAAAAAGTCCATCCGACCTTTTTGTATGAATCCATCTGGGATCTTCTGATCTTCGCGCTTCTTGCACGAAAGAGCGGGAACAAAGACTATGACGGTCAGCTCGCGGCATATTATATGATCCTGTATTCGCTGGGAAGATTTTTTATCGAAGGACTTCGGACGGATTCTTTGATGCTCGGAAACCTCAGAGCGGCACAGATCGCAAGCATCGTGATGATCGTCCTGGGGATCTTGGCGATACTGATCTTCAAGGATCGGGGGATCGGTCCGTCTTATGTAACATTTCCGAAGGGAAAAAACAGTTACAGCTTTGCCAAGGCGTTGAGAAAAGAAGAGAATGATCGAAAAAAGAATGGAAGTTAAAATGGAGTTTGAACACAGATCGGTATTGCCGGATGAATGTATCGAGGCGCTGGCTATCAAACCGGACGGGATCTATGTCGACGGGACTTTGGGCGGAGCCGGGCATTCCCTGGAGATCGTCAAAAGGCTCGTCAACGGCAAGCTGATCGCTTTCGATCAGGACATCGAAGCGATCGAGAATGCAAAGAAGGTCCTCGGTCCGTACATGGATCGGGTGATCCTGATACATTCCAACTTTGAGGAGCTGAAGGAACGATTGGAGAAGCTCGGCATCTTTGAGATCGACGGACTTCTGTTGGATCTGGGAGTCTCCTCGTATCAGCTGGACAATCCGGAGAGAGGGTTCTCCTATATGAAGGATGCGCCGCTCGATATGCGGATGAATGTCGAGAATGACTTGAGTGCCTATCATGTGGTCAACGAGTACGGCAAGGCGGAACTTGACAGGATCCTTCGGGACTACGGCGAAGAAAATTGGCACAAGAGGATCGCCGAATTTATCGTTGAGAAGAGAGCGGAGAAGCCGATCGAAACGACAGGGGAGCTGGTGGATATCATCAAGGCGGCGGTACCCAAAGCTGCCAGAGATGCGA
>JAUMYO010000017.1:9290-31524 GCA_030528605.1 Peptostreptococcaceae bacterium
GGGGAGCTGGTGGATATCATCAAGGCGGCGGTACCCAAAGCTGCCAGAGATGCGAATATCCATCCCGCAAAGAGGACTTTTCAGGCGATCCGGATCGAAGTCAACGGGGAGTTGGATGTTATCGACAAAACGATAAGAGACGCCTTTTCGATGATGAGAAAAGGCGGGGTGGCAGCGATCATCACTTTCCACTCGCTGGAAGATCGGATCGTAAAAAATCTGTTCAAAGACCTTTCGACCGGATGTACCTGTCCACCCGGATTTCCCGTCTGCGTGTGTGACAAAAGACCGATCGCCAAGATCATGAACAAAAAGCCGATCGTGGCTTCCGATCTTGAGCTGGAGCAGAATCCAAGGTCCAGAAGTGCCAAACTGAGATGTGCAAAAAGAATAGATCAAAGAGGGCTGGATCATGAAAGATAATTTTACCTCATATTCGGACTACAAGAAGAGCTTAAATACAGCCAACAAAGGAGCGACAAAAAAGAAAAGATCGTCCGGCAAAAGTAAGGGGGCAGCGCGACCCTCTCCTTTGCAAGAGAAAAAAGAGACCCGGAAGCCGACGAAAAAGCTGAAGAAAAAGGTCCGAAAGATCGATCGGGCAGAGGAGAAAAAAGCAAAGAAGCTGGAGAAGCAGGAGCGGAAAGAAAAAAGGATCAAAGAGCGTCGAGATAGGACAGCGGCTTTAGCAAGCAAGATGCGATCGATGTCTAAAAAGATCGCGATGGTGCTCATGCTACTGGTGATCATCGCCGAGATGCTTTTGATGCTCAATCTCAATTCCAAACTGGATGCGATCCAGTTTGAGATCAATGATCACAATGAGAAACTCGGAGAGAAAAAGCAGTTGGTCAAAGAGCTCAATTCGGAGAAAGAAGCGGCTCACAAGAGTGAGACGATCGAAAATCTGGCGCGTTACAAGCTCGGGATGGTGTATCCGACCAAAGAGCAGACCATATATATCAACTTGGATTAGAGGTGTACAGTGGCAAGTAACAAGTTTAAAGAACTTGCGGTCGGGCGGATCAAATTCGTCAGTTTCACGTATATCGTGTTGATCACGATATTGATCGGAACATTGGGCTATCTCCAGGTGATATCACCGGAATGGCTGACGGACAAAGCGGTCAAACAGCAGCAAAAGGATGCGAAGATCCTTCCTCAGCGTGGTATGATCACGGATCGAAACGGAAAGATCTTGGCTGTAAGCATCAAAACCTACGATATCATGATCGAGGTCCGCGAAGTAAAAAACCGAAGCGACCTTTATGTCGATGCTCTCAACAAAGTATTGGGGATCACTGAGGCGCAGTTTATGGAAAAGTTCAACTCCGGAGCGGAACGTTTTTACATCGCTAAAAATGTTCCGCAGGAAAAAGTCGATGAGCTCAAAGAGATCGGTCTCGGAGCGATGAAATATGAGGAGAACGCACAGCGCCTGTATCCGCTCGGTCAGTTTGCATCCCATGTTTTGGGACATGTTTCGAGCGACAACTACGGGCAGGCGGGCATTGAATATTACTTCGATAAGGAGTTACGCGGAGTCCATGGTCGCCGTATCGTTACGACGGATAAAGAGGGAAGAGAGGTTCCCGATTCGGAGATCCGCTATAATGAACCTTTGGACGGATATAATATCACACTGACGATCGAGGAAGTCATCCAGCGCTATGTCGAGAAGGTGACGCAACAGGCATTGATCGATTCCAATGCGGTCGGAGTGACATCGATCGTGATGCAGCCCAAGACCGGCGAGATCCTGGCGATGGCATCCAAACCGGATTACGATCCTCAGGAGCCGAGAAAGATCCTGTACGAGGAACAGCGCAAAGCTTATGAGAACGCCAAGTCGGATGAAGATCGCTCGGCGATCATTTGGAAGATGTGGCGTAATCCTGCGGTAAACAATATGTATGAGCCGGGATCGACTTTCAAACTGATCACGGCGGCGACGGCGATCGAGCAAAATCTCGTGCGTAGCGACGAGCAATTCTATGATCCGGGCTATGTGACGATCCATGACCGTACGATCAAAAACTGGACTCCCGTGCCATACGGAAGAGTCGACTTCAGAAAAGCGACGGTAGAATCCATCAATACGGTCTTTGTAGAGGTAGGTAACAGGATCGGGGGATCGACCTTTTTGAAATATGTCGATTCGTTCGGCTTTGGATCAAAGACGGGGATCGAGATCTCCGGGGAAGAGCCGGGGCTGATCTTTGACGAGGCGCATCTCCGCCCGGTCGAGCTTGCAACGATGTCTTACGGTCAAGGGATCACAGTGACACCGATCCAGCTGATAGCGGCGGTCAGCGCGATCGCCAATGAGGGGAAGCTCGTCAAGCCGACATTGGTCCGTGAGATCAGCACGATCGACGGACAGATCGTAAAGAGACATGAGATCGAGGTCGTGAAAAATCCGATCTCATCCGATACGGCATCCAAGGTGATGGATATCATGGAATCCGTCGGACAGGCGGCATCCAGAGCACAGATCGAAGGCTATCGGGTCGCGGGTAAGTCCGGAACGGCTCAAAAAGTCATCAACGGAGACTACGGTGCATATATCGGTTCTTTCGTAGGGATCGTACCGGTCGAAGATCCGCAGCTGGTCGTCCTTGTTATCGTGGATCAGCCGAGAAGCGGTTCGACCTACGGAGGAGCGATCGCGGCACCGGTCGTCAAACAGATCATGGAATATTCTTTGCGCTACCTCGGGATCAACCCGGACGGAGTGGAGGAACAAGCTGAAAAACAGAAGATCACGATCCCTGAGATCCGAAATCTTACCGTAAAAGAGGGAAGCAAACTGCTCGATGCCAAGAATCTGAGGTATCGATCCGCGACCTCGGCGGTACCGGTCGAAGAAGATCATATCATCATCGACTGTTTCCCGGCTCCGGGAGAGAAGATCGCGCAAGGGACCGAGATCATCTTATATTTGAAAAATGAAAGCGAAGAGGTGCCGGTACCCGATCTGAAAGGAAAGACCATCGATGAAGCGGGTGCGATCTTGGACGGTTTGGGACTCAAGCCGGTATATAACGGCGTGGGGCTTGTCAAAGGGCAGAGCCCGGAGGCAGGAAAAAAAGTTAAGGTGGGTTCCATCGTGAGCCTGGATCTGTCGGAGTGATGATATGGAGAATATAACGGTAGCCGATCTGATGTCCTTTACGAGAGGAACTCTCATGGGATCGATCGACCCACAGAAAAAAATAAGTTTTATATCGAATGACAGCCGTAGCCAAGGGGAGGACTGGGTCTATCTCGCGCTGAAGGGCGAGAGGCTGGACGGACATGATTTTATAGAGGATGCGGCGAAAAACGGTGCGATCCTGGCGATCGCGGAGCGTGGGAGCAAAGAAAACTGCATCCTGGTAAAGAACAGTTACCGCGCATTGAAAGATATCGCTTCGGGCTACAAAGCCCGATATGATATCCCCGTGGTCGCGGTCACCGGCAGCTCGGGCAAGACGACGACCAAGGATATGACCTTCTTTGCGTTGAACGAATGCCGTCCGACGCTCCGAAATATCGGAAACCTCAACAGCGAGATCGGACTTCCGATGACGGTGCTCAACCTCGATCGTGATCACCGGATCGGTCTGTTTGAGATGGGGATGTATCATCTTGGGGAGATCGATTATCTGGCGGAGATCGTAAAGCCTCATGTCGGCGTGATCACGAATGTAGGGACCGCCCATATCATGAATCTCAAGACCCGGGATAATATTCTGAAAGCAAAGCTTGAGATCGCAAATTATATGGGAGAAGAAGACTTTTTGCTGATCAACGGAGATAATGACAAGTTGTCCGAGATCGATCCCGACAAGATGAGACCGAGAGTGATCACCTTCGGACTCGATAAAAAGAATGACATCCATCCTTTGAGGTATGCTGTCAAAGATGGAAATACCGAGATCTTCGCTTCGGTGCTCGGCGAGGAGATCGATCTTGTGATCCCGACAGTTGGAGAACACAACATCTGCAATGCGCTCAGTGCAATGGGTGTCTGCAAGGTGCTGGGGCTCGATCTTCAGAAGGCGGCATCGGGGCTTAAAAAATATCAGCCATCCAAATATCGTATGGAAAAGAGCGAGGTCGGAGGCAAGGTATTGATCAACGACAGCTACAATGCCAATCCGGATTCGATGCGTGCGGCGATCTCGACGCTGGATCATATCCATGCAAAGCGCAAGGTCGCGATCTTAGCGGACATGCTTGAGCTTGGCGAAGGATCTTTGAGATATCATCGAGAGATCGGAGCCTATGTCGCAGGCTATGCGGATCTGCTGATCGCCATCGGGAACGAGGCGAAATATATCGGTGAAGGAGCAAGAGAGTCCGGCATGAAGGATGAGGCGATACGATATTTTCAAACGAATGAAGAAGCGAAACATGCGATCAATGCCATCCTGCATGAAGGCGATGTCGTGATACTGAAAGGATCCAGAGGGATGAAGTTAGAGGAGGTTGCAGATTCGATCTGCTGATGATATGGAGAAACTATCGATCGTAGGGGCGGTATCTTTTGTGATCGCATTTATTGCAGGTCCGAAGCTGATCCCTCTATTACAGAAATTAAAATTTGGGCAGACGATTCGAGACGACGGACCGGAAAGCCATCTTCAGAAGAACGGTACGCCGACGATGGGAGGGGTCGTATTCATCGGTTCGATCACAGTCGCATCACTTCTTGGGATCCTTCTCGGAGCAGATCCGATCCGGGTCGGCTTTGCAGTTTTATCGATGCTTTTATTCGGGTCGGTCGGTTTTATCGACGATTATATCAAAGTGATCAAAAAACAGTCTTTGGGTCTCCGCGCAAAACAAAAGATCGTCCTGCAATTCATCTTTGCGCTGATCGTGGCGATCATCCAGCTGAAGATCTCGGATACGGGAACGGCGATCTATATCCCATTTGTGAGAACGATGCTGGACATCGGATTTTTGCGTATTCCGTTTATTATGTTTGTCGTTATAGCGATCGTAAACTCGGTCAATCTGACCGACGGTCTTGACGGTCTTGCGAGCTTTGTAACGATCCTCGTCGGCATCTTTTTCTCCGTGATCGCTTATCGTATGGCGCAGGGTGCGATGTTGACCTTTTTGGCGGCTGTGATCGGCGGCTGTATCGGATTCTTGCGAGTGAACCGCTTCCCGGCAAAGGTCTTTATGGGCGATACCGGCTCGATGGCGCTGGGAGGTGCGATCGCCGCAACGGCTGTGATCATGAATGTGGAGCTGGTCGTTCCGATCTTGTGCTTCGTCTATTTTATGGAGAGCCTTTCGGTGATCATTCAGGTCTCTTATTTCAGAAAGACCGGCAAAAGATTTTTCAAAATGGCGCCGATCCATCATCATTTTGAGAAGATGGGATGGCATGAGACAAAAGTCGTGATCCTCTTTGTTGCGATCACCTTCGTAATGGGGATCGTCGGGATATGGGCAATTTGATCGGAGGGAATATGGATCTTTCTTGTAAGACTGTGATGGTGATCGGACTGGGTAAGAGCGGTGCCGACCTTGTGGAATTTTTGGATCGTCATGCAAAAAAAACGATCGCATTTGATCGGAATGTTTCGTTGGCGGATATATATCCCGATCGATATCCGAATATCGGATTTTACTTCGGGATCGATCCAAGCGGAGAAGAAGAGGCGGATCTTGTGGTGATATCGCCGGGTATCCCTTTGGATCTACCCTTTGTTCAGCGTTTTCAAGAACGGGGGATCGAATTGATCGGAGAAGTCGAGCTGGCTTATCGTATGACACCGGGGCGATTTATCGGGATCACCGGGACAAATGGGAAGACGACGACGACAGCATTGACGGGGGAACTGTTTAGAAATGCCGGATCTGATACGCGAGTGGTAGGGAATATCGGGCGACCGATCATTTCAGAAGTGGAAAACTCGGATGAAAATACGATCTTCGTTACGGAGCTGAGCAGTTTCCAGCTTGAGACGATCAAAGAATTTCGCTGTCATGTCGCTGCGATCATCAATATCACGCCGGATCACCTGAATCGGCACAAAACGATGGAGAATTATGCCGAGATCAAATCGAGGATCTTTGCAAATCAGACGGAGGAAGATCTTGTCATCGTCAATCTCGATGATGAACTTTCCTCAGCTCACGCAAAGCGTTTCGATGCTCAGAAGATCTATGTTTCGGTAAACAAAAACCTTTCGGATCTCTCACCTTCGATCTATATCGAGGATGATCGGGTGATCTATTCAAACCAAGGAGAGAAAAGGACGATCGCCATTTTGGACGAGATCTTCCTGAAAGGGAAACATAATTATGAAAATGTGCTGATCGCGACCGGGATCGCGATCGCTTTCGATCTTCCGGATGAATTGATCGCACAGACCTTACATGATTTCAAAGGAGTCGCACATCGGTTGGAATTTGTTCGTGAGATCGATGGCGTCGACTTTGTCAACGATTCCAAAGGGACGAATCCCGATGCCTCGATCAAAGCTTTGGAAGCGATCGGGAAGGACATCATCGTCATCGCCGGCGGAATGGACAAGAGATCGTCTTTTGACGGATTTGTGGAAGCATTTGCAAATAGAGTAAAAAGTGCTATACTTTTAGGAGAGACCAGGGATGTCTTGGCTCAGACGCTGGACCGAAAAGGTCTGTCAAATTATTTTGTCGTAAAAGATATGGAGGAAGCGGTCAAAAAAGCTTATGAGTTGGCTCAGTCGGGTGACACGGTACTTCTTTCTCCGGCATGTGCTTCGTGGGATATGTACTCCTGTTTTGAAGAGCGTGGAGAACATTTTAAAAAGATCGTAAATGAATTGGAAGAACTATGAAAAACAAGAAGATCGTAAGAGGGAAATGGGATCCGATGTTTTTTATCGCGATACTTTGTATGCTCGCGATCGGCATCATCATGGTCTATAGTGCAAGTTATTTTGCGATGGGATATCAAAAGGATGACCCGAATTCGCTGATCATAAAAGAGTTGCTTTTTGTTACTGCAGGACTCGGGGCTGCCTGGGTCGTCAGCAGGATCCCGCATAATGCGGTCCGCCGTTTGACCTTTCCGATCGTTATCATCACATTCATCTCTTACGGGTTGCTGTATACTCCGCTCGGAGTGAGATTGTATGGAGGGTTGCGATGGGTAAAGCTCGGAACACGTACGCTCACCTTTATGCCTTCCGAGCTGGCAAAATATGCGGGGATCCTCGCGATATCGTATGTTCGGACGATGTCAAAGGAAGAAAAGGCACAGAAGAGGTGGATCTATATCTTCCTCTGTTTTACCCCGTTGTTGTTTTTAGCGTTGACAGCGATCCAGCCGGACTATTCGACGACGGTGTTGATGGCGATGTGTTATATCACGGTGCTTTTCTTTTCGGGGCTCAAAGTTTCGGTACTGGTCGTTCTGGCGGGGGTGGGCTCTGTTCTCGGGGCTTTTGTGCTTATGCTCAAGGGTTACCGTGTCGCGCGGATCCAGGCATGGTTCGATCCGTTCTCCGATCCGTTGAAAGGCGGATATCAGATCATCCAATCGCTCTATGCGGTCGCATCGGGCGGATTGATGGGCTCGGGCATCGGAAGCGGCAAGCAAAAGATGCTGTATCTGCCCTTGGCATATAATGACTATATCTTTTCGGTCTATGCGGAAGAAATGGGTTTTTTTGGCTGTATGATCCTTTTGGTCATCCTATCCGCCCTCGTATTCAGAGGTTTTAAGATCGCTTCCAATGCACCGGATCGATTTTCGACATTGATGGCGGGCGGTATCGTGGCACAGATCGCGCTTCAATCGATCATGCACATGTATGTTGCCGTGAATCTCCTGCCGAGCACGGGGATCCCCTTTCCGATCATCAGCTACGGAGGGACATCGCTGGTCGTGACATTGATGGGCATGGGATTCGTTTTGGGAGTCTCAAGGCTCGAAAACAGAAAGACTCCGAAGGCATTTGACAATGTAGAAAACAAAAATTATTATTCCTTAGAAAGGCGAGATAGAGCATAATGCGAGTGATTGTTACCGGAGGAGGGACAGGAGGACATATCTATCCTGCATTGGCGATCGCGGATAAAGTCGTTGAAAAGAACCCTCAGGCAGAGATCCTGTATGTAGGGACTCCAAACAGCTTGGAGGAAAAGATCGTTACAAGATATGGTTATGAGTTTCGATCGGTCGAAGTAAAAGGATTCCAGCGAAGGCTCAGTTTGGAGAATATCAAACGCTTTTTTATGGCGAGCAGAGCGATCCGTGACTCAAGCAGGATCATACGCGACTTCAGACCCGATGTCGTGATCGGAACGGGCGGTTATGTGTCCGGACCTGTAGTTTATGCAGCGAGCGTGGAAGGGGTAAAGACGATCATTCATGAACAAAATGCTTACCCCGGGATCACCAACCGGATCTTATCCAAAAGAGTGGACCGTGTTTTTTTGGGATTTGATATCGCCAGAAAAGCATTCAAGACTAAAGCGGAGGTCCGCACGGTAGGAAATCCGGTACGCGAGAGGATCTTCCGTCCGAACCCGAGAAGCGAAGCGAGACGCTTGCTCGGGCTCGATCCGACGAGACCTTTTCTTCTGATATCCGGCGGATCCGGCGGTTCGGATTCGATCAACAAGGTTTTTGTTCAGATGATCCCGATGTTGATCGAGAAAGAGATCGGCTTTATCTTTTCGACCGGCAAAAGGCATTATGAAAAGATCATGGAAGGATACGGTCCCTATATCGTGGATGGGCGCTATATGATCGTAGATTACATCGAAGATATGTCCAACTATATCTCCGCAAGCGATCTGTGTATCATCAGTGCAGGCGCGATGACGATCGCGGAGATCAATGCCGTCGGTCGGGCTTCGATCATCATACCGAAGACCTATTCGACCGAGAATCATCAGGAGATCAATGCCAAGAACATCCAGGAAAACGGAGCGGGATACTATATCCGGGAGGATGACCTGAAAGTGGAAGACCTGCTCGGATCGACGATGAAGATCTTGGAAGACGCAGAACTTCGTGAGCAGATGGAGAAGATGAGCAAGGATCTTTACAATATCGATCCGTGTGAAGCGATCGTTGCGGAGATCGAAAAACTGGTATAGATCGAAAAACTGGAGAGGCTTTTGTCGAATGACCCGGACGATCCGGCGAAGAAAGGATCAAGAAGCATGTTCTTTGGAGCGAAGTCGTTGGATCCGTTGGAGATCCGATGATCAAAAAAAGAAGGAGGTGAGCGCGGTGCCGACGATCGCGAAAAAAATTTTTTCAAAAAAAAATATAGCTCTGACAGTACTTGTCTTTGGCATCGTTGTACTATCCTACTTGTTTTTGCCGCTGTTTCATGCAAAGCATATCATTATCTTGGGGAACACCAATATTCAGGAGGATGATATCTCAAACTACACGAAGGCCGATATGAAGAGGAATGTCTTTTTGATCAAAAAAAGGCAGATCAAGGAAGATTTCTTGAGCGATCCTTATATCAAAAATATTTCGATCGAGCCGAGATTTCCGAGAACGCTCGTATTTAGGATCACAGCTCGTAAACCGGTGGCAACGGTGAAGTTTACCGGCGGTTTTGCCATCATCGATGATGATGCGACCGTTTTGGAAACGACGCAGGATATGAACCGTATCGTCAAGCCGATGATCAGCGGGATCGAGCCGAAGGATATCGTCATCGGACAGCCGATGCAGATCAAAACAGGGGACTTGGCACTGGGCATCGACATTGTTTCAAATATCAAGAGTGCCAAACTGCTCAGCAATATCTCGCTTATCGACATCAGTGATGTACGAGACATCAAAATGATCACGCCTCATGGGATCAATGTGTTGATCGGGGAGGGAAAGGATCTGAATGAAAAGATGCTGGTCCTCAATAAGATACTGATCAACCTGTTTGAACGAAAGATCTATTCCGGCTATGTCGATATGCGATTTGATTCATATCCGGTCTATAGGAGCAAGAAATAATGAAAAGACCCAAAAACATCACAGCGAAGCTTGTTTTTTTCTGCTTGAGCTTTATCATCGGGCTCGGTCTCTCGATCCAGCTTAGTGCCAATAACTCAAGCGGCGGTCAGTCGATCTCGGATACGGCAGCCCATCTGCAGGTCGAATTGACGAATATTCGCGAAAGAAAGGATAAGGTACAAAAAGAGATCGCAGAACTGGAAGAGAAGATCAAACTGATCAAAAGCACACAAGCACGATCCAACGAGATCTATCAAAACCTTAAAGATGAGATCGAGCTCTATGAGCTTCAAGCGGGGATGACCAAAGCATCCGGTCAAGGAGTGGTCATCGATTTTGATGTTGATGAGATCGAACGATACGATCTTCTGATGGCAAACTTCGACCTTCTTCTTTCCGTTATCAATAAATTGAATGCGGCAGGTGCTGAAGGGATCACGATCAACGATGAACGAGTGGTCCTGTCTACCGATCTTCGATATGAAAAAGGAACGCTTCTGGTGAATAACAATCCGATCGGTCGATCGATACAGATCCGAGCGATCGGGGATCCGGACACCTTGGAAGCCACTTTGAATATGAAATATGGGATCTTGTGGGAAATGAAACATAACTTCAATATCCCGACGAAGGTCGAGAAGAAAGAAAAAGTCGAACTTCCGAGATTTGCACAAACGATCAGTTTTGAATTTGCCCAGATCCAGGAATAGAGGACATATGAATACTTTTAGAAATTCAAAAAGGAATTTTTTGATCCTGGTATGTTTTTTGATCGGTGTCGGGCTGATGCTCCAAATACGATCTTTTCAAAACAGCACCGTATTTTACAGCAGGGAATCGATCCGTGAACTGGAGCTGGAGCTGGCATTGGAAGCGAGCGAAGAGCAGAAGCGGGAGGACTATCTCAAGCGAAAGAGAGTCGAGCTGTTGGAACTGAATTTGGCGAAAGATGAAAAAAACCTCCAGGCGATCTTGGAGAGGCAGCATCTTCTGATGAAAGCTTCGGTAGGAAAGTTGAACTTCCAAGGAACGGGGATCAAGGTCGAGATCCGAGACTCCAATATCGACATCTTGCCGGGACAAAATCCCAATGACTATGTTGTTCATGATCAGGATATCCTAAGGATCGTAAACGACCTCAAATCTTCCGGAGCCGAGGTGCTTTCGATCAACGATCAGATCTATGCGATCGGCACCGAGATCAAATGTTCCGGACCGACGATCACGATCAACGGAAAAACTTTTGGACAACCTTTCATCATCCGAGCGATCGGGGATCCGGATATCCTTGAAGCTGCCGTTAAATCAAAGGAAGCATACAGCTATATGATATCCTCCGTGTTCGGCATCCAGATCACAACGACCAAAGAAGAGAAGATATCCATCCACGGAGATCGAAGGAATAAGAAAATAATTTATCTGGAGGAGGCTACAGAAGAATGATTTGGGCAATAATCGGTCTGACCCTGGGGATCATCGTAGGGGGATCCCTTCCGATCACTTATCCGAGCAGTTATTCGCTTTACATATCGATCGCGATGCTCGCAGCTCTTGACTCGCTGATCGGTGCGATCCGTGCCAACATGGAAAAAAAATACAACAATCTGCTTTTCATCTCCGGTTTTTTCAGCAATGCTTTGCTGGCAGGGCTTTTGTCTTACTTCGGAGATCGCCTCGGCGTTCCGTTCTTCTATGCTCCGATGATCGTTTTCGGGGGACGTCTGTTTCAAAATGTAGCGATCATACGGCGTCTTTTGATCTCCTCGAAATAAGGATGAGAGAAATATTACAAATCGTATGCACAAAATTATTGAAAACACTTGACATTTTATTATACTATTCGATAAACTATAGTATAATGGTTTTTTGTGAAGATCGGCGACTAAAAATCGTTAAATAGAAAGATTTTATCTTATGTTGGAGGATGCGATGTTTGAGATGGATGTAAACAATGGCGTGAAGCAAGAAGTTATCAAAGTGATCGGTGTTGGTGGCGGTGGCGGAAACGCAGTAAATAGAATGATCGGTTCAGGTACTATCGGTGTAGAATACATAGTGATGAACACGGATGCACAAGTCCTTCAGGAATCAGAAGCACCGGTCAGGATGCAGCTTGGACCGAAAACGACGAAGGGACATGGTGCCGGCGGATTTCCGGATATCGGCATGAAATCGGCGGAAGAGAGCGAGGCGGAGATCATGGAAGCACTTGACGGCGCGGATATGGTATTTATTACGGCAGGTATGGGAGGCGGGACCGGAACGGGAGCGGCTCCTATCGTAGCACGCATCGCAAAGAGTATGGGCATCTTGACGGTAGCGATCGTTACCAAGCCTTTTACTCGTTTGGAAGGACCGAAACAGACCAAGAAAGCGGAAAAAGGGATCGAAGAATTGAAAAAACATGTGGACACGCTGATCGTGATCCCCAACGATAAGATCCTTCAGCTTTGTCCGAAAGGAACGAAGATACAACAGGCATTCCAGGAAGCGAACCAGGTATTGCAAAACGGAGTTCGAGCGGTCACCGACCTGATCGAGATCCCGGGTATCGTCAATGTGGACTTTGCAGATATCCGTGCAACGATGATCGACAAAGGAGTCGGACATATCGGGATCGGAAGCGCGTCCGGCGAAGATCGGGCGGTCAAAGCTGCAGAAGCGGCGATCAACAGCCCGTTGCTTGAAACGACTGTAGCCGGGGCGGAACGTCTTTTGGTGTCCATTGCAGCCGGCAAAGGCGGACCGGACTTGGATGAATTTGGTGAGATCTCAAGCTATGTGATGGAAGCCGTAGATAATATCGAAGTGGATGTCATCTTGGGAACGGCAGAAGTGCCGGAGCTTGAGGACGAGATCCGTGTGACGGTCATTGCGACAGGTTTCAATGAAGCGGCGATGGCGAAAAAAGTCGAGGCTGCAGAAGAGCCGGAGAAGGAAGAAGACGGTCTCGGTCTGTCTGAAAGATCGGATGAAGATGTACTTTTCTCTTCGGTAGGGAGCTTGGATTTTCAGATCCCGGACTGGATCAATCCGAAGAAAAGGAAATAAAATGAGCAAAGAAAAAGAGAATTTCAGGGTTCTCTTTTTTTGCAATCAAACACTTTTTTATGCTAAAACCCGATAGGAAACATATAGATCCTTTCCATCCTTTTCTCAATGTGGTCGATACGGTGATCCAATGAATGTCGGGAAGTATCATCCATAGGGATCCGGGTCGATACGATAGGTCCAAATGGGTTTTAGTATCAATACTATTCTTCAATAGAAAGAATAGAAATGTTTTCGTTATCTATCCGATCCGATCGATCTAATAACTATTTAGAACTGTTACGTATAGAGATCGGATCGATACGATGAGAAAAAATTTTTAGCATAAGACCTGAAGACGGCAATGAGAAGACGGGAGGAAGCAGATGAAATGTCAATATTGCGGTTCGATGGACTCTAAGGTGGTCGACTCCAGACAGGCGGAAGAAGGTAATACCATCCGCCGAAGAAGAGAATGCGAAAGTTGCGGCAAGCGTTTCACGACCTATGAGCGTATCGAGCAGACCGGTATCATGGTGATCAAAAAGGATAGATCCAGAGAAAACTTCGATCGGGAAAAAGTGCTGAAGGGTATCATGAGATCTTGCGAAAAACGGAAGATCACGTTGGAACAGATGGAGGAGCTGGTCGATTCGGTCGAGCGGGATCTGCTCAACTCGATGACTCGAGAGGTGAGCAGTATCGAGATCGGGGAGATGCTGATGGACCGGCTGAAAGATCTGGATGAGGTCAGCTATGTTCGTTTTGCATCGGTCTATCGTGAATTTAAGGATATCGACAGCTTTATGGAAGAACTGAAGCGGATGATGTCGGAGAGGAAGTAGTATGATCGTCTGCTGAAAGCTGTTGTCGGAGAGGTGATGTAGATGAAAATGATGATCAATGCAAATTCTAATATCGAAGCGGTCAAGACGAAAACTTCGGAGAAACTTTTTTATAAATTTTTGGAAGAAAAAGCGGAGGGGATGGGGATCGCCAAGATCGCTCCGTTCAACGGGCAATATTTTGATCTTTTGTACATTGAAGATCGCAAGGCGGCTCTGTTCAAATTTGTCGATACCAATGAAGATACTTTCTCCATCCTTGCAGAAGAGATCGTTGAAGTGATCGAAGAGGAACATATCGCAGCAAACTCTATGTTGCGACGGCGTCTTGACGGAGAAACGGTGTCATATTATTTTGTGATGCCGTATATCGAACTTGCGGAACATGGGATCGACTGCGATATCATCATCGACGGCAAAAGATTCGGTGAACTCACGGATGGGAAGCGGTCACTCGGATCATTGCTGTCCGAAGTCAAAACTTCTAAGGAAACTTTGCTACAAAAACTTGCCGGAGAGTACTTCGTTTTTCGGAAAGAGCACAGTTTTGGCGAAGTGATCGTCGATATGAGCACGGAAAACAAAAAGCTCCAGGCGGCACTCATGGATAGGGCGCAGATGGAAGCGGTCAACTCGCTGCATTACGGGACCACTTTTTTGGAAGGTTCGACCGGGACGGGAAAGACGACCGTCATGTTCTCCAAGATGATCAAGTTGGCGAGGATCTATTCCAAAGACAAGTTTTTGTATATCACTTTCAGCAAGCAGCTTGCCAACAGCATTCGGATCCTATTGAAACAGCAGCATCCGGATATCGAGAATATCAGGGTGATCAATTTTCATCAGTTTATCTTACTTCTTGGAAAGAAATACAATCTTAAACTCAACAAACAAAGCAAGCAGAACTTTGCAAAAGAATTTCAAAAGGTGTTTCAAAAGGTAGAAAAGATCTACAGCGGAAAGAGATCTTTCAAAGGGATCTTCGTGGATGAATCCGAGAATCTTTCTTTGGATGAGATCCGCTTTTTGCGTGACATCTCCTATCAGACGAAGAATATACTCTATCTCTCCTATGACGAGGCGAAGCGAATGACGCCATTGGACGAGAACGGCAGGAGCGTAGAAGAGATCGCTTGGGATGATCATTTGGAGCTGTCGGACAATTATCGTGCATCGCAGGAAGTGGCGAGGTTCAATCGAGATTTTCAAAATGATATCAATGCGTTTTCCGCACTTGAATTGGAGAGGGTCGGCAATTATTTTCGCACTTTTTCGGCAATACGCAGCCAAAAAGGATCTGCGAATGTGATCGAATACGAAGCTCCCGAAGAGATGATGGAGAAAATGCTCGAGATCATCCGAGCATACGAAAAAGAGGGGGTCGCGCTTTCGGATATCGGTGTGATCTATCCGTATAATGAGCGGACGACAGGTTCGCCGGTCCATGCAAAAAGAGATCTGAAAAATTTTTTGGAAGGACATGGACTGATCGTGGATCTTGCTGAGGAGGAGAGCCGTGATCTCAATACTACAAAAGGTTTGACGCTTTCCAATATCTATAATTGTACCAATCTGGAATTCAAAGTCGTGATCCTTTGTTATTTGGATATGCTCTATACGGATCCTACAAAATTGCGAAGCAAGGAAGTCCAAAAGATGCTCAACATCATCTACACCGCATCGGGCAGAGCGAAAGACGATCTGCTCGTGATGATCAAAAAAGGAGAAGATCGTCCGGGGGTGATGGATCTGTTGAGCCAAAAGATCCTGTTTTAGAGTTTTAGGTGCTTGGATAAAACGCAAGGTCTTTTACGGATCGCTTAGCGGCTCAAGGCGAGCTTTGAGCTTGGGAAGAAATTTGTTTTGGAGGTCCTGATGAGGAGACATAAGCTGGTATATGGGGTAAATGCCGTCTTGGATGAGCATACCGCGCGAGAACTTCGGGCGATCCCCGCTTATTATGAAGGGGATATATTGCAAGTTTTTTGTGAAGAAGGTTTCGGATCGGAAGATCGGATCCGGCGACTGCTTGGGAAAAACGGATCGGTCGAGATCGCCTTTCATGCGCTGCATGCGAATGAGATCGAACGCATCCTCAATACTTATTACTCGATCGAACTGAAAGAGCTTTCGATCTTTGAGCAGATCCGGGAATTTATCCGTGAAGAACGATTCGAGAGATCGTTTCTATATATCGTGGAGCAGGCAAGGAAGCTCGGAGCCAGTGACATCCATCTGGCAAAAGAGCAAGATCTGCTCATCATCCGATATCGCCTCAAAGGGATACTCAAGACCTTCTGTGTGCTGGATGGGACTTTATTATCCGTTTTGGGACGTATCATCAAGGTCAAGGGCGGGGTAGATATCTCGAGAAGCCTTCGACCGATCGATACGCGCCTTGCTCTAAATTTGGAGGAGGTCGATCTGGATATTCGGGTGTCGATCGTCAATACGATGGAAGGCGAAAAATATTCGCTCCGGCTCCTTCATAATGAAAATGTACCTCACTCGCTGATAGAGCTGGGACTGGAGGAAGAAGATCGGCATCTGATCCGAGAAGGACTGATGAAAGAAGCCGGTGCGATCCTGATCACCGGACCGACCGGATCGGGGAAATCCACTACGGTACGATGCTTTCTTCATGAGCTCAATCATGGGACCGGTCACATCATTTCGATCGAAGATCCGATCGAATATCGTATGGAGGGGGTCACCCAGATCCAGGTCGACGATCGGGAGGGTCGTCGTTTTTCGGATGGTGTTCGCGCCGTCTTGCGACAGGATCCCGATGTGCTTTTTATCGGAGAGATCCGTGACGAGATCTCTGCAGAGGTGGCGATGAAAGCAAGTATCACGGGACATCTCGTCTTCACCACATTACATACAAGATCCGCGTCATTGGCGATGGAGCGGCTCGAAAATCTCGGGATCGACCGACATCTTCTCATGCACTCTATTTCGATGATCATCAACCAGCGTCTCGTCGGGGAGTCGTGTGAGCATTGCAAGCAGGAAGAGATCTATCGCGGAGAGGATGTCGAAGCACTCGGTTTGAAGAAGGGAGACCGTATTTTTCGTTCGGAAGGCTGTGCTCGCTGTGACTACAGCGGCATTGCCCGAAGAGTTCCTGTAATGGCGATCCTGACGATGGATGATCACAATAGGAGATGCTATATCGAACAGGGGGAACTTCGGGAAGAAAAAGAGATCCGCTCTGTTATTATAAAAAAATTTCAAGAGGGGAAGATCTCTTTAACGGAAGCGAGGAAATTTTTGTGATGAAAAACTTTCGTAAGCGATCGGAGCACTTTTCTTTTCAAAAGCAAGGCAAAACAAAGAGATCAAAAACGGATGAGAAAAAACAGGAATTTTATTATATGTTGCGTTTTTATTTGCAAAGCGGGATGCCGATCCTGGACGCCATCGATCTGGTCGAAGAAGATACCGCGATCGGATGCGGGCAACGGTTGGTCCATGGGATCCGAAATGGGAAGCGTCTCTTGGATACATTACAGGAAGAAGGGCTCACCGATCCGTTTATCGATTCCTGTTTACAGATCGGAGAAAATATCGGAGACTATCCGTCATCGTTTCGAGCGATCGTAGAATATTTGGATCAAAAAGTGGCGGATAGAAAATACTTTATACGGATCAGCGCGTATCCGCTCCTTCTGCTCGGACTGATCTTTGCACTGATCATTTTTATGATCTTCGTGGTATCGCCTCAGCTGTATAAGACGATCTCGGGGATGCCTTCATCGATGCCATGGTCGTTGGAAGCGATGCACCGGCTCTATCTTTTCTTTATACGGAATCAGCGGATGTTTCTTTTTGTGATCATTTCGGGATCTTGTTTGTTGTTGGCGGGATCGTTGGATCGAAAGATGCTTCTTTTTTTGCAAAACTTTTTGTATCGTCAAAAACCGGTGAGGAGATTCTATCAGGTGATCGTGCTGCGCAGGATCTTTTGGCAGCTGGAGGTGTTGTCTTCTTTCGGATCGAATCTCGTGCCGGCTCTGGAGATCATATCGCAGAGCACGGATCATTTCGGATATCGTGACGTGCTGGAGCAAATACGACAGGAACTTTTGCAAGGAAGGGCTTTTTATCAGACGCTTCAGGATCGGGAGCTCTTTTTTTCAAATGCGATCATCTCTTATGTGAAGATCGGGGAAAATACGGACAGCTTGCACGAAAATCTGAAAAATATCGTCCGTTTGATGGATATCCGATCCAAAGATATGGCGGAAGATCTCAAAAAGATCCTGCAACCGAGCTTGATCGTAGTTGCCGGACTGATGATCTCAGGATTACTGGCTCTTGTTCTCCCGATCATCTATGCGACGACCAGTATAAGGAGTTTTTGATGAAATTATATTTTATGGAAGAAGGCGAGATGAAGATCGAGTTGCTCGAGAACAAGATCGGACGGCAAAGAGGGGATGTGATCTTCGTAGCCTCGAAGGAAGCGTCCGATCCCCAAAGACGGGTCGGATCGAGATCGGAAGAAAAGGGCGGATGCCTCATGATCTGTGAAGAAGATCTGGACCTTCTCATCCGTCTTTGCGGAGAGAAGAATATCCGAAGCGGTAAGATCAGAGTCTACACGCCCGAACTTTTTTTGAGAGAAAAGATGGAGAAAGAGCCTGAAAGGACCGCTTTTTTGAAACTGGAGCAGCTATGTCTTTGGGCTAAGGGCGGAGTGATCCGCTCGATCTCCGCAGCGGAGCTTGGAAAAAGCGAGATGGCAAAATATATCTCCTTCTCTCGGGTTTTTGTATGGGAGGCACTGTGAACAGATATTGTTTGAATAAAGAGATCGTAGATCGGCTCAATAGAAGGAGAAGACCTCAACTGGCTCTGCTGATCGTATTGATAACCTTTATGGCTTTCAACTTCGTTTTATATCAAAAGGAAAGATCTTTGCAGACTCTGTATGATGCGCTGGTCGATCGTTCGCAGCGGGATGAGATGGAAGAGGAATATTTTAATTTTTTAGAAGAAAGCGATCATGTCGGGAAAAAGGATCTGAGAGAGTACTTGGCGTTTGTAGAACATCTTACGGCACAAAGGATCGTCGTTGAGAGAGATCATCTGTTGCTGACCTATTCCGACCGATCGCTCCGAGAGATCCGGCAGGAGCTGGAGTCGCTGGGTCAAAAAATAAAGATTCAGATCGTCGAGATCCGAGAAACGAGAGAAGAAAAAAGCATCCAAGTGGAGGTTCGACTATGAAGCGAGGTTTTAGAGCGGGGATCCTGTTCGTCATACTGATCTTTGTCTTTTTGACCGTCCCAACTCTCCGAAAGATCTCCCATCTCCAGCAGGCATTAAGAAAAAACGATCTGTATCATCAAGAGTTCGAGCTTCCCGTCGGAGACAGCTCTCAGATCAATAACAAACTGGAAGATCTGATCGATCGATCCGACTTGGCGAAAGAGAGTATCGATCTTCGAGCGCGCCGACAGGATCGGCTCATATTGTATGAATACGAGATGCAGCTGTCCGGGACAAAAGAGCACCTCGTCAAATTTGTGGATACGGTCTCAAGGCTGGAAGGGATCGAGCTGAGATATCTGGAGATCGAGCCGGGGCAACAGGTGTCAAAATTGTTCATGCGAGCCGTTTTTATTGGAGAGAGTCGATGAGGAGAAAAGGATCCGGTTTTATCGATGTCTTGGCATCCATCGCACTTCTTTTGATCTGTTCGATGTTATTATCTGCCGGATTGAACAGCTATTATAAGAATTTGCAGCTTATCAAGGCGAATGATCGCATGGAAAGCTTCGTGCGTGATGAGATCCTGTTGATCCGAACGACGGGACATTATGAAAACAAGTCCGTAGGGGATCTTACGATCTCTTATGAGGAAGATGGCAGAGCGGAGTTTTACGGGAGAGACTTTTATTCGGTCAGGATGAAAGTGGAGGACAAGGTATATGGGATCCAAAAAGAATATCCGATCGTATTCAAAAGATAGGCGAGGCATTACGACCGTTCATCTCATCCTTTTGACCCTGATCCTCTCGGGGATCGTCGCCTCAGCGACTCTGATGACGGGAATCGTTGCAAGATCATCCCGGAGCAAAGGCGAAGCGACGATCCTTCAGATCGAAGCGAATAATCTCTTCACCTTCGTCGATATCGTGATGGAAGAAGAGAGCAAAGCGATCTGTGAAGAGATCCGGGCGGAACGTAAGAAGAAGTCGGAGCTTGAGAATGCAAAGATCGAAGATCCGGCACTCGATGTTTTGGTGAAGGATTTTTGGAAGAAAGCCAAACGCATCCTACCCCTGCTTGAAAATTATTTGAACTCATCCGATAAGATCCGTCAATATACGGGGATGACTGTGATCGGTCACTCGATGGAATACGAATACTATGATCATCGAAATGGCGTGGAGCGATTCGTATCCATGGCGCAAGGACGGTTGCCGAGCGATGGGGAGATCGATGCGCTCGGGTCGATCCGATCCTCCTCCGATATCAGCATCCGAGTCCTTGTGGTCGCAAAGAATGAAGAAGGAAGGCGCACCAGATATGCAAAGTATTACTATTTTGATCTGGATCGCTCGCTTGAGATGACCGATGAAGCGATCGTACCGAAGGTGATCGGGGGAGCGGTTTTTTATGGAGAATAAAATAAAAAGACAGGGCTTTACGCTTTTTGAGATCCTTCTGGTCGTCGCGATCCTTCTCGCGCTCACGGGGATCGCCTCAGTCAAAAAAAGCAATGAGCAGATCCTTCTGGAGAATGCGGCCAATGAGATCACTTCGGCGATCCGTTATGCAAGAAACTCATATGATTCGGGAAACAACGATGCCTATTTTACGATCGTACCGGCAGGCGATCGCTATCGTGTGCGCGTCATCGAAAATAATGAGGCGAGCATCGATATCCTGCTCGATGATTCGATCCGTCTTTCAAGAAAAAGCCGAAACGATGACGACGATGATAGGGATCTGATCGGTTTTCTACCGCTGGCGACAAGACCCCTTGAGATCCGTTTTTATCCCAATGCTTCGACGGGAATGCGGATCCTTTTGGAGAGCGCATCGTCAAGATCAAAATATGTCATCTCGATCGTTCCGACCTCATCACGTGTTCACCTCTATAAAATCAAAGAATAAAATACAAAATGATAGAAACTGCATCACAAAGATGATATAATAACCTTGCAGGGGGTTGAGATATGAGTATCTTTTATAGCAATAAGATCGTGCTTTCCGATGATGTCATCAAAGGTTCGATCACCGTTGAGGACGGTCGGATCGTTGCGATCCGAAGAGATCATAAGCCGGAAGGAGGATTTGTCGATCTGACAGATCGATTTGTCCTGCCCGGTTTTGTCAATATAATATCCGATAACTATGTGAAAGAGGTCAAGTCCCCATACAACAAGTATTTTTCCGAGAAAAAGATCTTCCATCGCTTGGATCGACAGCTCGTGGGATCGGGCGTGACGACCAATTTTCACACCTTCCATTTGGAAGAGTTGCTCAAAGATCGTTCGTCGGAAGATGTGATCGAATATCTCCAATCGATCCGGAAAGGACTATGTGAGAGATGCCTGATCGATCACCGCATCCATCTCGTATTCAAACTGGGCGGACATCTTGCAAATAAAAACCTGAGAGAACTGATCCTCTCCGGTGTGGTCGATTTTATCACCTGTACCGAGATCTATAGCCGAGATCTGTTCCACTACCGAAATCAATACTTTGTGCAACAGCTCCAGTCGCGTTTTGATCTGGATGATGAACAGGCATATCAGGCACTTCAGAAGCTGATCGTACTTCGAGAAGAGTCGGCGTTGGATGAGCTGTCTTATCGCATCAAATCGGCGAAGAATACCGGGCTGCCTTTTGCGTCCGATCGTTTTCAGCTCGCTAAAATGTTGAAAGAGGAATACAAGACTCAGATCGATATGATCCTGGGGACGCATTCCCTGGAAACGCTCAAGCATATGAAAGAAGAGAATATTCGTTATGCTTTTGATATCGAGAGCATGATCCGATCGGCGGATCCGCCGGATCTGATGGAGCTGCTTTCAGAAAAGCTCGTCCAAGTGATCGCGGCACCGGATCGAAACGAAGATATTCTGGGATATGTTTTTGAGATGGAGGGGATGTTGGGTCTTCCGGAAGCGGTGAATATGTTTTCGCTGCATCCTTCCGACGCGATGAATATGAAGGATAGAGGAAGTATCGAAGTCGGCAAAAAAGCGGACTTTATCGTAGTGGAAATGGTGCGTGAGATACCGACGATCGCTATGATGATCATCAATGGAAAGATCGCTATGCAATATTATTGATCGAATGACCTCTTGGAGAGATCCGGGAGGTTTTTGTTTTGTCGAGAAATAGATAAAAAGAAAGTCATCCT